>JBBIJV010000071.1:0-15692 GCA_037445815.1 Rhodospirillaceae bacterium | reverse complement strand
AACCGCGGCGGCGTCAACGAACGGAGCAGGAACTTCGCGTCATGGCAGAGCAAAGCCTCCCAAACCCATCCGAGCCCGCGCGTAACCCGGAGGCGCCGCGGCCCCGCGGCCGGCGCCGCCGGCTGCGCAGCATGCTGCTCCCCTTGGGGCCCCTCGTCGCGCTGACGGCCGGCGCTTACTTCTACTACACGTCGGGGCGCGTCGTCGAAACGGACAACGCCTACGTCAAAGCCCACGTCGCCACCGTCAGCGCCGAGGTCGCCGGGCCGATCGCCGCGCTGCACGTGCGCGAGAACGAGCATGTCAAGACGGGCGACGTGCTCTTCACGATCGACGACCGCAGCTACGAGGTGGCGCTCGCGCGCGCGGACGCGCAACTCGCGGCGATCGACGACCTCGTCGAGAGCACGCGCGCCTCGTACCGCCAGGCGATGGCCCAGCTCGAGCTCGCCCGTACCAACGCTGCCTACGAGCAGCGCGAGCTCGACAGGCTCGCGTCGCTCGCCGAGCGTAAGCTCGCGTCGGACGCCGACGTCGCCGAGCAGCGGCACGAGCGCGACGTCGCGGCGCAGGAGATCCTCGTCGCCGAGCGCACGCTCGACCAGATCCGCGCGCGCTTGGGCGGCGAGCTCGACCGGCCGGTCACCGAGCAGGCCGCGTACCTCGCCGCGAAGGCGGCCCGCGACGCCGCGGCGCTCGACCTCGAGCACACGGTCGTGCGCGCGCCGTTCGACGGCATCGCGAGCAAAGTGCCGACCGTCGGCCAATACGTGCAGCCCGGCGCGCCTGTGATGACGGTGGTGGCCGACCGTAACGTCTGGATCGAGGCGAACTTCAAGGAGACGGACCTGACACACGTCGAGCCGGGCCAGCCGGTCGACGTTCGCGTCGACACGTACCCGGAGCGCCACTGGCGCGGCCGAGTCGAGAGCATCAGCCAGGCGACGGGCGCCGAGTTCTCGGTGATCCCGGCGCAGAACGCCACGGGCAATTGGGTGAAGGTCACGCAACGCATTCCGGTTCGCGTCGCGATCGAGGTGGGGCCCGACGATCCGCGGCTGCGCTCCGGCATGAGCGCGATCGTCGCCATCGACACGGGCCGCGAGCGTCCGGCCCCGGACTGGGTGCGCGCGCTGCTGCCGAGCGAGCCCGCGTTCGCGGCGGAGCACTGAGGCTTCGTACGAGCAAGCCGTGAGCACGCCGGCCGCCGCCGTCCCGCACCGCGGCATGATCACGCTCTCGGTCATGTTGGCCACCGTGATGCAGGTGGTCGACACCACGATCGTGAACGTCGCGTTGCCGCACATGCAGGGCAGCATGTCTGCGACGCAAGAGCAGATCTCGTGGGTGCTCACGTCGTACATCGTGGCGGCGGCGATCTTCACGCCATTGACAGGCGTGCTCGCGGACCGCATGGGCCGCAAGCGGCTGTTCGCCGCGGCCGCCGTCGGCTTCACGCTCGCGTCGATGCTGTGCGGCGCCGCAACGTCGCTGACGCAGCTCGTGATTTTTCGCGCAATCCAGGGCGCCGTCGGCGCGAGCCTCGTGCCGCTGTCGCAAGCCGTGCTGCTCGACAGCTATCCGCGCGAGAGGCACGGCTCGGCGATGGCGCTCTGGGGTATGGGCGTCATGGTGGGGCCCATCCTCGGACCGACCCTCGGCGGCTATCTGACCGAGTACTACAGCTGGCGCTGGGCGTTCTACATCAATCTACCGGTCGGCATCCTGGCCGTGCTCGGCATCGCGGCGTTCGTTCCCGAAGCGAAGAGCGAGCGGCGGCATGGCTTCGACTTCTTCGGCTTCGCGCTGCTCAGCATCGCGATCGGCGCGCTGCAGCTCATGCTCGATCGCGGCAACTCCCGCGACTGGTTCGACTCCACGGAAATCGTGCTCGAAGCGGCGACGGCCGGGCTCGCGTTCTACCTGTTTCTCTCGCACATGTTCACGGCCGAGAAGCCGTTCATCGAGCCCGGCTTGTTCGCGGACCGGAACTTCGTGGCCGGCATCCTGCTGATGTTCACCGTCGGCGTGCTGTTGCTCGCGACACTGGCGCTGCTGCCGCCGTTCCTACAGAGCCTGCTCGGCTTCCCCGTGATCACGGCGGGCTACGTGCTCGCGCCGCGGGGGATAGGCACGATGGCCGCGATGATGGTCGTCGGCCGGCTCGTCGGGAAAGTCGACGTGCGGCTGCTCGTCCTCACGGGCTTGAGTCTGATGGCGTGGTCGCTACACGAGATGACGCTCTGGAACTTGGACGTCGGGGTTGCGGACATCGTCTGGACCGGCGTTCTCCAGGGCGTCGGGCTCGGCTTCATCTTCGTTCCGCTCAGCACTATCGCATTTGCGACGCTCGCGCCGCGCTACCGCAACGAGGGCACCGCGATGTTCAGTTTGATTCGCAACATCGGCAGCAGCGTCGGCATCTCGCTCGTGATGACGGTGCTCGGCCACCAGATACAGTCGAGTCACGCGGGCCTGAGCGAGGCAATCACGCCGTTCCGCGACGCGTTCCGGGCGCCTGGCCTGCCGCAGGTCTGGAGCTGGTCGAGCGAGATCGGCCGCGTCGCGCTCGATGCCGAAGTCACGCGCCAGGCCGTGACGATCGCGTATCTGAACGACTTCCGCTTCATGATGTACCTGAGCCTGCTCGCGATACCGCTGCTCCTGCTGCTGCGCACGCCGCGCGCGACGGCAAGGTAGAGGCCGGCGGTCGGTGATCCTCGGTGTGTTGGCGGCGCGAGCGGGGCGCGAGTTACGATAGCTCGGCGCGCGGCGCTCCGCCGCGAGTACGGCGGAATGGATACCGGCGGTAGCGCCACGCAGGGAGCCGTCGTTCGGGGAACTTCATGAAACTTGCGCTCACGGCGGGGCTCGCTTCGGCCCTTTTTTCGGCGACTCTCTCCGCGCAACCGGCTCCCGCGCCGTTCAAGCTCGGCACGTTCGAGCGACAGGGGCGCAGCTTCGTCGGCATCGTCGTACGTGACTCGGTCGTCATCGACTTCGCGTCGGCGCACGCGGCGGTCACGCGCCCGGCGTCGAACGTCGCGCCGCCGGCCGACATGAAGGACTTGATCGCGCGCTACGACAGCGGCCTGCGCACGCGCATCATCGACATCATCCGCGCGGTCGGCGACGGGCGCCCGCCGTACGTCTACGACGTCGGGGCGGTCAAGATTCTGCCGCCGGTGCAGCCCACGACGATGCTGAACGTCGCCGTGAACTACCGTGAGCACGACCTCGAGATGGCGCGGCGCGAGGGCGACACGCGAACGGCCACGGCCGGCGAGGCGCCGCCCGGCACGACGAGCGCGCCCGGAATCTGGGAGCGCAAGGACGGCGACACGCGCTGGAACCCTTTCATGTTCCCGAAATTGCCGGCCGCCATCGTCGCCGAAGGCGAGCCCGTGCGAATACCGGCCGGCCGCACGCAGATCGAGTGGGAGTGCGAGCTCGGCGTCGTCATCGGCCGACCGGCCTCACGCGTGACCGAGGCCCGCGCCATGGATTACGTGTTCGGCTACACGCTCGAGAACGACATGTCGGACCGCGGCGGCCGCGGCGACACGCGCTTCGGCTCGGACTGGCTCGTTGCGAAGAATCACGACACGTTCGCGCCGCTCGGGCCGTTCATCACGCCGAAGGAATTCGTTCCCGACATCGGGAACACGGGCATGACGTTCGTGCTGAACGGCGAGAAGCTGCAGGAAGGCACCACGGCGCAGATGATTCACACGGTCGCCGAGCAAGTCGTCTACGCGAGCAACATCTTGACGCTGCGCCCGGGCGACGTGATTGCAACGGGCACGCCGCCCGGCGTCGGCTCCGCGCGCAATCCGCCGATTCTCTTGAAGGCCGGCGACCGCATGTCGTGCACGTACGACGGCGTCGGCACGTTGACGAACCCCGTCCTCGGACAATGAGCGCCGCAAACGAGCGGCTGACCTAAGCCGCTTCCGCGGCCGTCGACGTCCTGCGCGGAGCCGTCTCGCGCAGGAACAGGCAGATGACGATGCCGAGCACGACGCCCGTCAGCGCAACGTACAGCACGCTCGGCAGGCCGTAGCGGTCGGCGACTCCGCCCGCGATGTAGGGCGCCACGCCGCCGCCGAAGATCTCGCCGGCGCCCACGACGATGCCGATCGCCGACGAGATCAAGCCGCGCGGCGCGGACTCCGTGGCGATCGGCCCCGTGATCAGGGCCACGTTGCCCAAGCAGAAGAACGAGCAGAGGAACAGCGCGGCGAACAGCGGCGCCACGGCGGCGCCCAGGTTCGCGAACCACCACACCGCCGCCGTCGCGGCGGCGAAGCCCAAGATCGCGAGCGGTTTGCGGCCGAACCTGTCGGACAATCCGGGCCAGCCGAATTGGCCGAAGAAGCCGCCGAAGCCGATGGCCGAGGTGACGACGCTCATCTCGGCGGCGGAAAGCTGCAACACGTTGACGAGATAGACGGGCACCATCGCGCTCAACACGAACACGCACGCCATCGCGCACAACAGCGCCAACATGCAGACGAGGATGTTCGGCGTCTGCAAGACCTCGAGCCACGAGCCGGCCGGCTGCGCGGCGCCGATCAACGCGCCGGCCTGCGTGTCCTTTGGCTCGCGGAGCGTGAGGAACAGCAAAAGCCCCACGACGAAGCCGGGGATCGCCACGATCCAGAACACCCAGCGCCACGACGGCACGACCTCGAGCAGCTGAATCGCGATGATCGGGCCGAGCGCGAGCCCGAGCAGCGCGAAACCGCTCTGCTGCAGCCCTTGGTTGAAGCCGCGCCTCGTGGGCCTCGACGCCGCCGCGACGGCCGTGAAGCTCGTCGGGCAATACGTGCCTTCCATTGCGCCCATCAGCGCGCGAATCAGGATCAGCGTCGTGAGGCCCTGCACGACGCCCGACAGGCCGGAGAGCAAAGAGAATGCAACGATCGCCGGGATCAGCACCTTGCGGTGCCCGATCGCATCGGACACGCGCCCCGAGAAGATGGCGAACACTCCCCAGAGAATGCCGAGGATGCCCGCGAGCCGGCCAGCGTCGCCTTCGGCCAGGCCAAGATCCGCTGCAATGAACGGAAAGAGCGGCGCGATGATCCACCGGTCGAGCCCGACCAAGCCGAAGCCGATGCCGAGCAAGGCGACCGCCTTCCATTCGTACGAGGTGTCCCAGGGGACGGCGTCCGCTCGCGCGGGTATCACGGTGGACGTGGCCATGGCGCGGGCTCCGGTGGCGGCGACGGCGGGATTGTATGCCGTTTCACGCCGGTTGCTAGTGGCGTGCAACGTCGAGCGAGCTTCTAGTGGCGCACGGGCCCGCGCTCGACCTCGTCGCGGGTCAAGCGGATCTTGACCTCGCGGTTCTCCCAATCGACGCGCGCCACGGCGCCCGGAGCCACCAGCGCCTTCTTGCCGGGCAGCCAGCTACGCGTGTCGACGATCAAGTCGGCGATCGCCCAGGTTTCGTCGTCGACGACGAAATCCTCGATGCGGCCGACGTCGCCGTCCGCGGCGTGCAGCCGGTACCCGACGACCTCGCGAACGCTGCGAACGCGCGATTCGGCGGGCTGACCGGCGGCGGGCGCACGGCCCTCTTCCGCGGCACGCGCCGCCCGTGCGGCAGCCGGCTCCGTCCATTCGCTGGCCACCGGCATCCCGGCCGTGCCCCAGAGGTACTGGCCGCTCCAGTAGTACGGGTACCCGAAATAGCGGGCGTGGCGAGCTTCGAGCGAGCGTGAGATCGGCGAATCGCGATCGACGCTCGGCGACCTCTCGATTTGCTCGCGCGTCAGCGCGACGCGCAGCGCCCTGCGCTCGCGATTCGGCACGACGCACGCCGGCGAGATCAGCGCCGTGCGGCCCGGGAGCCAATTGCCCGTGTCGACGGCGAGATAGCGGACGGTCCAGCGCTCGTCGTCCAAATAGACGTCGTCGACGGACCCGATTTCGCCGTCCCGGGCGACGATGGCGTCGCCGCGCAGATCCTTGACTGCTTGCCGGAGCATACGAGCCTCCCGCCGGTGCCGGTGTGCAAGCCGGCGTCGGGTCGTGCGATGCAACGTGTGTGCCAGAGCCCGACTGCGCTTCGTCGTCGAGTGCCCTCTTCTCACCCGGCCGCGATTCGCGGACACTGCGCCAACGCGGACCGAGGCAGGGGCTCTGGTCGTCCGCACGCTTCACCGGGGGTTGATTCATGACGACGAGGGGCAGCAAGAACGACGCGGCCAAGGGCGAGAACATCGGCGCGGTGCGCTGCGACCGGCCGCAAAACGGTGCGGAGTACCTGGAATCGCTGTGCGACGGCCGCGAGGTTTACATCTACGGCGAGCGCGTCGAGGACGTCACGGCGCACCCCGCTTTCCGCAACACGGCGCGCATGACGGCGCGCCTGTTCGACGCGCTCCACGACCCGAAGCGCAGCGCCAAGCTGCTGCTCCCGGCCGACACGGACGGCAAGGGCAAGACGCATGCGTTCTTCCGCGCGCCGAAGACGGTCGAGGAATCCATCGCGGGCCGCGACGCGATCGCCGAATGGCAGCGCATCACGTACGGCTGGATGGGCCGGTCGCCGGACTACAAGGCGGCGTTCCTGGGCACGCTCGGCGCGAACGCCGAGTTCTATGCGCCGTTCGAGGCGAACGCGAAGCGCTGGTACACGTTCTGCCAGGAGCGCGTGCCGTTCGTGAACCACGCGATCATTCATCCGCCCGTCGACCGCGATAAGCCGCCGGACCAAATCGCCGACGTCTGCGTGCACGTGGACAAGGAAACCGACGGCGGCCTCATCATCTCCGGCGCGAAGGTCGTCGCAACCGGCTCGGTGCTCACGAACTATACATTCATCGCGCATCACGGCTTGATTCCGCTTCAGGACAAGAAGTTCGCGCTCGTGTTCATGCTGCCGACGAACGCGCCGGGCGTGAAATTCCTGTGCCGCACGTCCTACGAGATGACGGCGGCCGTCATGTCGAGCCCGTTCGACCAGCCGCTCTCGTCGCGGCTCGACGAGAACGACGCCGTTTTCATCATGGACAAGGTGTTCGTGCCGTGGGAGAACGTGTTCGTCTACGGCGACGTCGAGAAGGCCAACAACTTCTTCCCGCGCACGGGCTTCCTGCCAAGGTTCGTCGTGCACGGCTGCACGCGGCTCGCCGTGAAGCTCGACTTCATCGCGGGGCTTCTGCTCAAAGCCGTCGAGGCCGCCGGCACGAAGGACTATCGCGGCGTGCAGGCGAACGTCGGCGAGGTCATCGCATGGCGCAACATGTTCTGGGCGCTAACCGAAGCGATGGTTCGCGATCCGCGGCCCTGGAAGGGGCCCTATCTCCTGCCGAACCCGGATCCGGGCAACGCGTATCAAGTGCTGGCCACGATCGCGTACACGAAGATCAAATACTTGATCGAGCAGACGGTCGCCTCGGGACTGATCTACCTGAGCTCGCACGCGCGCGATTTCGGCAATCCCGCGATCCGCCCGTACATCGACCGTTACATGCGTGGCAGCAACGGCTATACGGCCGAGCAGCGCATCAAGCTCATGAAGCTGCTCTGGGACTGCCTCGGCACCGAGTTCGGCGCGCGGCACGAGCTCTACGAGATCAATTACGGCGGCAGCACCGAGGAGATCCGCCGCTACGTGTTGTTCGGCGCCATGGGCAACGGCAACGCGGAGAGGTTCAAGGGCTTCGCCGAGCAATGTATGGAGGAGTACGACTTGAACGGCTGGACGGCGCCGGACCTCATCAACGCCGACGACCTGTCGTTCCACAAGAACAAGTAGGCTCGCCCGGCGCCTTTGCACGAGGCGCCGGCACGCACTCCGGCCGCGCGTCTACGCGAGCCGATCCCAGAATCGCTCGATCTCGGCACGCAGAGCGGCGTCCGGCAATCTGCCGCGGCCGGCACGCGTGTTTTCATCCGCGTGCTCCACGTCGTCGGTTCCCGGAATGGCGCAGGTCACCGCCGGGTGCGAGACGGCATACTTCAGGAACACTTGGGCCCAGGAGTCGGCGCCCAGCTCGCGGGCCCAGTCGGGCAGCTCGCGGCCCGCAACCCTGGCGAACATCGAGCCGCCCTGCGCCCGGAACGGCACCGCCAGCATGACGGCGATCTTGCGCTCGATGGCGAGCGGGAAGACATCGGTTTCGGCGGCACGGTTGCCGAGCGAGTAATCGATCTGGATCCAGTCGAGCGGGTACTCGCGCATGTACTGCATCATCTGAGGGTGCTGCTGACGGCTCACGGTGGTGATGCCGATATAGCGCGCGCGACCGGATTCTTTCAGTTGGATCAGCGTGGATATCAACGGCTCGACGCTGTTGATGTTGTGAATGAACATGAGGTCGACGCGGTCCACCTGCAAGCGCTCGAGCGACTGCTCGAAACTCGGCAGCCCGCCGATGCCGCGCCCGCCTTCGGCGTTGAACTTGGTCGCAATGAACATCTCCTCGCGCAGGTTCAACTCGCCGAGTGCCCGGCCGATGGCCGCTTCGCTGCCGCCGTAACCCGCAGCGGTATCGATCACGCGTCCACCGAGCGCGTGCATGCGCTCGAGCACGGCCTTGACCGCGTTGTAGTCCGTTCGGCCGAACTGATTCGTTCCCACGCCGATCACCGGAACCGGCTCGCCGCTCGAAGGAATCGGGCGCGTGACGACGTTATCGGCGGCCTGTCCCAGCACTGTCGCGGGCAACGATGCGAGCAGGCTCGTTGCCAGGCCCGCTTGCACGAGCTCGCGACGGGACGTCAGGTTCGAACTTCCGGTCATGGAAAAACTCCGCGATCGCTGGGTCGGAATACTATCTACACTCACCGCCAGACGCGCCAGCGCCGGGCTGGGCCGGGAACCTCATGAATCCCAAAGAGCCGCCGTCCCACGAAGGCGTCGCTCTTGCGCGGCACCAGTGCACGGGAGCCCTTCAAAGCGGTACATTTTCGGCGGCATCGTTTCACCCAACGGAATCTCGAGGAGCGGTATCGTGATCTTCGAGCAAATCGCCACGGGCGGCTGCCAGTCGTACCTCGTCGGCTGCCCCGATGCGTGCTCCGGCGTGCTGATCGATCCAGAGCTGCGGCAGATCGACCGTTACCTCGCGAGTGCCGCCCGCGACGGCTTGCGCATTCGCTACGTCGTCGACACGCACACCCACGCCGATCACTTCTCGGCGACGCGCGAGCTCGCCGAGCGGCTCGATGTTCCCGTCGTCATGCATACGCTCTCCCCGGCCCCCTACGTATCGCTGCGCGTCAACGACGGCGACATGCTCGCGGTCGGCAATCTGCGCTTGCAGTTCATTCACACGCCGGGGCACACGCGCGACTCGACTTGCATTCACGTCGCGGACCGGCTGTTCACGGGCGACACGCTCTTGATCGGCGCGACGGGCCGCACGGATTTGCCGACAGGCGACGCCGACGCTCTCTACGACAGCTTGTTCAACGGGATCCTCAAGCTCGACCCGGCGCTCAAGGTTTTTCCGGCACACGACTACAAGAATCAAGGCTCCACGACGATAGCGCGCGAGATTGCCGACAACCCGCGCTTGCAGAAGCGCGACCGCGCGAGCTTCGTGGAGATGATGAATCACTTGAACCTCGCGGCGCCCACGCACCTGACCGAAGCGCTGCGCACGAACATGACGGGCGGCAAGACGGTGGCCCAGCTCCTATCCGCGGCGGCCGCCAAGGTGCCGTTCGTGTCGCTGGCCGAGCTCAAGAGCCGCATCGGCAGCGCCGAACGGCCGCTCGTCGTGCTCGACGTGCGCGAGAAAGACGCGTTCGACGCAGCGCACGTGCCGGGCGCCACGCACCTGCCGCGCGGCCAGCTCGAGCTACGCGTCAACGACGTGTTGCCCGATCCGACCGCGCGCATCGTCACGGTGTGCGAGTTCGGCAAAATCTCGACGCTGGCGGCCGCGACGCTGCGCGACCTCGGCTTCTTGCGCGCCGCCGCGCTCGACGGCGGCATGAAGGCCTGGCGCGACGGCGGATTCCCCGTGGAGAAGACGCCGAGTTGAACGGCGCACCGGCCCACTCCCGATCCGCCGGATGGCTCGATTCGGCGTAGAGCTCATGCATGAGCTCGACCGCTGCGTCCGGGTTAGAGCGCAGTCCGCGCAAAACGCTGCGCGCGCTCGACGATCGCATCGTCGCCCCACGTCTCGGCGAGCGCCGTGAGCGCAGCGACGTCGGGCCCGCGCCAGCGTAGATCGTCGAGCGATTCGGGGATCGGCACGTCGGTGCGCAGCGTCGCGAGCTGCCGGAACAATAGCGCGTCGGCGCGGTTCTCGCAGAGGCTTGCGGCTAGGGCCGGCGCGCCGCGCACCGGCACGCGCCACGTCGCCGCGTCGATCGGGATAGCCTCGAGCCGCTCGTAAACGCCGAGCACGGCGGCCGCCGACTTCGCGCCCCAGCGCGGGATTCCGGGATACCCGTCGGCGTTGTCTCCGACGAGCGCGAGCCAATCCGGAATCGACTTCGGGCGCACGCCGAACTTCTCGACGACGCCGCGTTCGTCGAGCCGCCTGCGCCGCATCCGGTCGAAGCAGACGACGCGCTCGCCCTGCACGCATTGCGCGAGATCCTTGTCGGGCGAGCAGACGACGACGCGCTCGACCGAGGAATCCTCTGCGAAGCGCTGCGCGGCCGTCGCGAGCGCGTCGTCGCACTCGAACTCGATCATCGGCCAGGTGACGATGCCGAGCGCACGGCACGCGTCTTCGGCCGGACCGAACTGAGAGTACAAATCGGGGTCGATGCCGTCGCCGGTCTTGTAGCCCGGGTACAAGTCGTTGCGAAACGACTCGATGACGTGGTCGAACGCGACGGCGACGTGCGTGACGTCGCGCTCGCCGAGCAACGCGAGCAGAGAACGCGCGAGCCCGCGCACGGCGCCCACCTCGTTCCCCGCCGAATCCGTGCTCGGCGGGTTTCCGTAGTACGCCCTGAAGAGCTCGAACGTGCCGTCGATCAGGTGCACATGCATGGAGTCCCTCCAGGTAGACCGGCGCCGCCGTGTCCAGCCCCGCGCACCGATGCTAGTCTAGGAAGAAACCGCCAACGGGGGACGGCAATGTACAAGCTCGGCGTAACCACGATTCTCGTTGTTGTTACCGGGTTCGCTAGTGCACAGACACGCGAACCCACGCCCGCGTTCCCCGGGCAAACCGAGGCTCCGCCACCGCAACGCGAATCCCGGTACAAGGTCGAGGTCATTACCGACAAGCTGACGGGCCCATGGGGGCTCGCGTTCCTGCCCGACGGCAACTTCCTGGTCTCGGAGCGCCGCGGCACCTTGCGCACCGTGTCGCCGACCGGGGCGGTCTCCGAGCCGATCGCCGGCGTGCCGCCCGTCAAAGTCGTCGCGGCGCAGAGCTTCCACGACGTCGTGCTCGACCCGAACTTCGCGCGGAACCGCTACGTGTACTTCACGTACTTTGCGCCGCCGAAAGGCGAAGCCGCGCGCGAGTGGCCGATCGAGCATTACTACAACGAGGTCTGGGACAAGACGCTCGCCGAGCGCCGCGTGCTCGATCTCGGCACGGAGCGCGTGAGCCGCGCGCGGCTTTCTGCCGACAATCGCCGGTTGGAAGACTTCGAGGTGCTCATCGAAGGCGGCGTGGAGCGGCGCATCGCGTTCGCGCCCGACGGCACGATGTACGTGACGGGGGCCGACACGTTTCGGTTCTACGACTCCGATCTCGACGGCACGGAGCACACGACGCCGCACGAGCCCGACGTGCGCCGCAACTTCACTGGGCGCGTCATTCGCATCAACCCCGACGGAACGATCCCGCCCGACAACCCCTGGCTCGGCCGCGCGACCGTGAAGCGCGAGACGTTCGCACACGGGTTCAAGGATCCCGAAGGCGCGGCCATCCACCCCGAGACGGGCGAGCTCTGGGTCGTAGATCACGGCCCGCAGGGCGGCGACGAGGTGAACATCGTGCGCGCGGGCCGCGACTACGGCTGGCCCGAGGTCTCGTACGGCGTGCAATACGACGCGCGCCAGCCCGACGGCCGCAAGAACGTCGTCGTCGGCACGGGCGCAACGTCGATGGAAGGCGTCGAGCAGCCGATCTATTTTTGGGTGCCGTCGATCGCCCCGTCCGGCATGGCGTTCTACACCGGCAATCTCTTCCCCGAATGGCGCGGCAACCTCTTCGTCGGCGCAATGGCCGGCCGCCACCTCGTGCGCCTCGTCCTCGACGGCGAGCGCGTCGTCGCCGAAGAGCAGCTCCTCGAGGAGCTCGACCTCCGCATCCGCGAGGTGCGCCAGGGCCCCGACGGCGCCCTCTACGTCTTCGGCGGCGACTCGCTGATCCGCATCGCCCCGCCCTAGCCGTCTCGGAAGGCGCCCTTCGCGGGCGGCGGCCGCCCGGCAGCACGCAAACGGCGTCGAATCGAGGCGCGACAACGGCGCACTGGCACGGATCGTGCTGCGTGCTGCACACCAACGGTAGGTCGGAGCAGACATGGCACGGAAGTACGGCAAGAAGGCGTCGAAGAAGGTCGAGCGCGCGATGCGCGAGCGCAAGCGCGGCAAGCTGCGCAGCGGCCGTTCCGGCAAGAAGGTGACGAGCCGCAAGCAAGCGATCGCGATCGGCCTATCCGAGGCCCGTAGGGAAGGCGCGAAAGTGCCGCCGCGCAAGAAGCGCTCGAGCAAGCGGCGCAAGCGCACGGACGGCAAACGCAGCACCGGCAAGCAGCGTGCGCGCAAACGCCGCACGCGTCGACGAGCAGCCTGAGCGCTGCGCGATCGGAATCGCCAGCCGCTTGTAACGGTCTGTGCGATCACTATCATGAGCGCTCCTCGCGGAGCGCTCGATGACGCCGGTTATCTCGATCAGGGACCTGACGAAAACGTACGACACCGGCTTCGAAGCCCTCAAGCGCACGAACCTCGAAATCGGGCGCGGCGAGATATTCGCGTTGCTCGGGCCGAACGGCGCGGGCAAGACGACGCTGATCAACATCGTCTGCGGCATCGTCAACCCGACTTCCGGCACGATCACCGTCGACGGCCACGACATTCGCAAGAATCCGCGCGCGGCGCGCAATCTGATCGGCCTCGTGCCGCAGGAGCTCGCAACGGACGCGTTCGAGACCGTGTGGGCCACGACGGTCTTCAGCCGGGGCCTGTTCGGCAAACCGAAGAACGCCGCCTACTGCGAGCAGGTGCTCCGCTCGCTTTCGCTGTGGGACAAGAGAAACAGCAAGATCATGACGCTGTCGGGCGGCATGAAGCGGCGCGTGATGATCGCCAAGGCACTCGCGCACGAGCCGAAGATTCTGTTCCTCGACGAGCCGACCGCGGGCGTCGACGTGGAGCTGCGGCAGGACATGTGGAACGTCGTGCGCGGACTCAAGAACTCCGGCGTCACGATCATCCTGACCACGCATTACATCGAAGAGGCCGAAGAAATGGCCGAGCGAGTCGGCGTCATCAATCGAGGCGAGATCATCGTCGTCGAAGAGAAAGCCGAGCTCATGCGCAAGCTCGGCAAGAAGCAGATGACGCTCCAGCTGCACGAGCGCCTCACGGAGATCCCTCCGTCGCTGGCGCCCTTCAAGCTCGAGCTGCACGCCGACGGCCACGAGCTCGTCTACACGTACGACACGCAAGGCGAGCGCACGGGCATCACGACGCTTCTCGGCACGTTGGCCGAGGCCGGCATACGCTACAAGGACCTCTCGACGACGCAGAGCTCGCTCGAGGAAATCTTCGTGAGCCTCGTGCGGAGGCAGGCATGAACTGGTACGCCGTCCACGCGATTTATCACTTCGAGATGGCGCGGATGTTCCGCACCGTAGTGCAGAGCATCGTCGCGCCGGTGCTGTCGACGTCGCTCTACTTCGTCGTGTTCGGCTCGGCGATCGGCTCGCGAATCCAGGAGGTCGACGGCACGAGCTACGGTGCGTTCATCGTGCCGGGCCTCATCATGCTTTCCCTCCTGACGGAGAGCATCGGCAACGCGTCGTTCGGTATTTATTTCCCGCGCTTCACGGGCACGATCTACGAAGTTCTGTCGGCGCCCGTCTCCGCGGCCGAGGTGATTTTGGGCTACGTCGGCGCCGCGGCAACCAAATCGGTGATCTTGGGCTTCATCATTCTCGCGACTGCATCGCTGTTCGTGCCGATCAGGATCGCGCATCCGTTCGTGATGCTCGCATTCCTGGTGCTGACGGCGGCGACCTTCAGCTTGTTCGGCTTCATCATCGGACTCTGGGCGGACAGCTTCGAGAAGCTTCAAGTGGTGCCGTTGCTCGTCATCACGCCGCTCACCTTCCTTGGCGGCAGCTTCTACTCCATCAACATGCTGCCGCCCGTGTGGCAAACGATCACGCTGTTCAATCCGATCGTGTACTTGGTGAGCGGCTTTCGCTGGAGCTTCTACGAGCTCGCCGACGTGCACGTCGGCATCAGCCTGGCGCTCACGCTCGCATTCATGATCGTTTGTCTCGGGGCAACCTGGTGGATGCTGACCACCGGTTGGCGACTCAAGAAGTAGGCCTGCGCCCACCCGACCGTCTTCGCAGCCACTTCGCGACGCGATAAGGCCGATCAACGGAATGCGCGAGCTCGAGTCGCGCTACGGCGCACCGGTGCTGCCTTTCGTCGTCGTCTGCGCCGTAACGCTCGCCGCGGCGCGGCCTTAGCCTTGCGCGTCGTGCGTTCGCGCGAGCCGCGCGGGGCGCCGGCTCACGCAGCGGCGGGCAGAGATTAGCCGCGCCACGGCCCGGGGTCACACGCTTCCGAAAAATTCAGCGGCACGCGCCACGAGCGCGGCCGGCCCGCCTTCTGCGCGCACGAGGCTCGCTGCTATGATCCGTAGCGTTCACGCGCGGGCAGGACGCCCGCGCACCGCAACGCAGGGAGCAGTTGCTGAATAGGGGACCGGAATGACCACACGTGCATCGACGGCCGCACTGGCCGCGGCCATCGTCGCACTCTGCGGCTGCGAGCAGCCTCCAGCCGCAAGCTCGCAGCAGCCGCCCGCCGCAGCGGCGGCGCCCGCCTCGCAGCATCCCGATTTCAGCGGGCTATGGTTCCCGGCGGGACGTCAGCAGGAGCCGCAGCAGGCGCAGTACACGCCGGCTGCACAGGCCGCCGCCGACGAATACGAGAAGGCGTTCACGCTCGACGACGATCCGGGCCGTTATTGCATCTGGCCCGGCATGCCGCGCGCGGTCTGGGGCGCGCCGTTCACGGTCGAGATCCAGCAGCGCCAGCAGGATCTGACGATCTACTGGGAAGGCTACGGCATGTACCGGAAGATCTATATGGCGGACGCAAACCCGCCGCAGCCGATCCTGGATTCCGCGATGGGCCACTCTGTCGCGCATTGGGAAGGCGATACGCTCGTCGTCGAAACGACGCACTTGAAGCAGTATCCCTACATGACGCGCATGGCGACGTCGTCCGCCGCTCATGTCGTCGAGCGCCTCCGGCTCGAGCAACGTGACGTCGACGGCGTGAAGACGAAGTTCATCGTCGACGAGCTCGTGCTGACGGACCCCAAGGTCTACACGACGCCGATCAAGATCACGGCGACGCTGCGGCATCGCCCCGACCTGCAATTGCTCGAGTACACCTGCACCGACGCATTGTGGGACGAATATCTGGCCGAGCGGGGCCTGACGCTGCCGGACATGGACGCGCTGCCGGACCCGCCGTGAGCCGCGGCCGCAAGCGCTGGCTC
>JBBIJV010000070.1:0-15822 GCA_037445815.1 Rhodospirillaceae bacterium | reverse complement strand
CCTTGGCGCAGCCCGCCGCCGCGGCGAGGCACCACAACGCGACGAGGGCATGCTTCAAGGCTTCGGGCGCAATCATGCTTCGGCTTCCTTCTCGGTGCCGGTCCTCGGGCCGGCGAGTCCTCGGTGGATATCTCCGCACATCGGCCCTGAACGCAACATGAATTTGGGACGCGACGCCGGCACGACCGTTCCGCGCCCCTGCCTGCGCGGCGTACGCGACGCGCGCGGCGCTAGGCCGGTCGAGGCGGAGCCTGCGCGACCCGCACGCGCGGCACGCGCGAAAAACGCCCCGCGAGCTTCCGGCACAGCACGTAGAACAGCGGCGTGAAGACGAGCCCGAACACGGTAACGCCGATCATGCCGAAGAACACCGCCACGCCGAGCGCCTGGCGCAGGGGCGCCTGACTCGCAGGCACAACCGACGCAGGCTCGGAAGCCTTGGGCTGCCGGCCGCGAATGGCTTACGGCTTTCGACTACCTCACGAACAGCTTGCGGTCGCGTTCTTTCACGTGGCCGGTGCGGTAGTAGGACGCGAACCAGGTCTTTTTCCCGGACGCAGGGGGCTTGGCCAGGCGCAACGTGAGCTCGGCGTCGGCCGGCTGCGTGTTCACCCGAAAATGAAAGTGGTCGAAGAGCCGCAGCGCCTCGATCGCATATGCGATCGCGATCTTGCGGTCCTCGATGCGGATCAGATGATCGCCGTTGCTCGTCTCGCCGCCCGCAGCCATGTTCGACGAGCCCGTAAACACCATGGGCCGGTCGCCATTGAAGTCCGTGACCAGGAATTTGTGGTGCACCATGTTGGAATGGCCTGTGGTGTTTCCGTTCCATTCGGTTTTGAACGGCTCCGGTGCGTGATCGGCGAGATAGGCGAACGGCAGAAGACCGAGCGAGCCGTCGGGTTTTCTCACCGTCAAGCCGTTCGTACGCTGAGCGACGCCGTAGGAGAACAGCGAACGATCCATGAGCTCGTCCAGCGCATCGCGTACCTGGCCGCCGATCTGGCTCAGGAACACGATCGAATAGAGCACGGAGCTATCGGCCTCCTCTATCGCCTCGGCGACCGGATCGAGCGACAGTGCGCTGTCGGAGTGAGGGGAGAAGCAAAGAGACACGCGAGTGTTCGGCTCATCGCGAACGATCCACCACTGTTTCGCCAGCGGGTTCTGGCGAAACTTGCTGGGAGCTTTCCAGTAGGCATCGAACAGCTCGCCGAACTTGCCGGCGACAGCGGCGTCTTCGAACAGCAGCGCGTTGTTCGCCTGGATGTAGAGCCCGCGAAGCGCGAAATTCGTCGAGCCGGCGAGTGCCTTCTTGGCCACACCGTTCTCCCGCACCAACAGCACTTTGTTGTGCTGCTGACGGCCGAAGTGCATACGCTTCACGGTTGCGCCAGCCGCTTGCAGCCGGGCCGCGCTGATCGATTCGCAGCTGTTCGCCTCGCCTTGCTCGCCGTGATCGTCGATGATCGCGCGCACGCGCGGTCCCAGCGCCTCGAGTCGACGAAGGATGTCGGGCTCCTTGCTCTCGTAGATCAGCGCATCGACCGTGAGGCCGGGATCGGCCGCCGCCTCGTCGAGAACCTGCAATATCAGCCGCCGCGCCTCGAAACCGAGCCAGTCATAGTGCTCACGAAACGGCGTCATGTCGTGATCGAGGCTCGCCGACGCCGGCGAGCCGGGCACGGGAAGAATGCCGGTTTCATTGTTGAAGCGATGCGCATAGGCCTGCGAGCTCGCGAATCCCCGCGTGAACCCCACGTTCACGAAGCCTTCGATTGTTTCCGGGGCCAGCGAGATTGCGTTCTCCACCGTCACTCCCGTCGACAGCGTTCCGTCCGCGGCCATGTAGCGCGCCGACACGCGGTACCTGAACTCGCCTTGCGGTGTTTGCGTGGGAACGTGAATCCAGCGAAACTTCTGGAACGGAGCCTCGGTAGACCTGTAGCTGCGCTGCCGCAACGGCGTGGGTGGGTACTCGAAGTGCAGTCGGTTGCGCAACGCTCCCCAATGGTTCGAGCCCGGGTACTTGACCTCGACCGTGAATCCCACGAAGTCGTCGGTCGCTCGATCCTCGTCGAGGTCGAACGCGAGCAGCGCCACGCCTTCACCTCGATACAGCTTGAAGGTGAGCCCGTCGGAGCTGACTTTGCGCTCAAAATCGCTCGCCATCCGACTTCTCCTTTCCTTCTGGACGGACACGGAATACGCTCGATTTTTCGCACTCGATGCCTGGCCGGCGAGTTGCGGCTACGACGCGCCGCTTCGGTGACAGCGCTGCGCGCGTAGCATCGGACCGTATTCGTTGTGCGCTTCGATCACCGCGGTTCTTGAATGCGACGCAGCTCTATGGTTGCATCGGGGGAATTTGTTCTTCAACTGGATTGATAGCCGATCTGTCAACCAATTGACACTGATGGCTGCGATCAGTCCCGTTCAGGGGCGGCGATTGCACGTCGTTCTGGACCGAATCTTGCACGCGCAAACCGACACGCGATACGGAGAGGCGACGTGGAACTGATCCTTTCGTGGCTCATTCTTTCCGCGGCGGTGTGGCTGACGGCGGCCATCCTGCCCGGCTTCCACGTGAAGAGCTTCGGCAGCGCCGTGCTCGTGGCCGCCATCTTCGGCGTGCTGAATTTCCTTCTCGGCTGGCTGCTCTTCGCAGTGCTCACCGTGGTGACGCTCGGCATCGCGTGGCTGCTCGCGTTCATCACGCGGTGGATCATCAACTCCATTCTGCTCGTGCTCACGGACAAGCTCACGGATCACCTGCGCATCGACGGCTTCGGCTGGGCGCTCGGCGGCGCGCTGATGATGTCGGTGCTCGGGACGGTCGGCGAGTGGCTGGTGCGGGGAATCTTGTAATCCAAATCGTCTCGGCGGCCGCAAGGCACCGCGTTGACGAGCGCGGCCCCGTGAAAACGCTCGCGCTCGGTCGGAGCATCCGCGTCCGCGGAAGGGGCCGCGCCCACGACTCTGTCGCTCACCGACGTCGGCGTCGCCGTGCCCGAAGGCAAGCGCGACGGGCTCACGCCGCCGTTGCCCGAGCGCTGGGTGGGCGGAGCTCGCATTGCGCCGGGGCAACTCAACTCGCACTGGGATGAGCTCGCGCGTGACGTCGAAACTCCGATGATGTGCGGTTAGGCGCCGCGACGGTGGCAACGAGGCACCACGTCGACTTGGCGCTTTCGGCGCTCGCCGGTATCGTACTGGCCGTCGAATCGACGGTGTCACCGCCATGCGAAACGCGGCCTCTCTGTTTCTCTTCGCCGTTTGCGCGCTGACGTGGTTCTCGGGCGCCGCGCTCGCGCAAGAGCTCACGATCACGAATGCGCGCATTCTCGACGGCACGGGCAACGTGATCGAGCGCGGCGCCGTCGTCGTGCGCGACGGCAGAATCGAATCGGTCGCCGCGCGCACGCCGGCGGTAACCCGAGGCCGCGCCGTGGACGCCGCCGGCAGGACCGTGATGCCGGGCTTCATCGAGTCGCATCGGCACCCGATCGGCGGCGGAACGGAATGGCTCGCGTCGGAAGCGCCGGCGCGCATGCAGGAGTTCCTCGACGGCGGGTTCACGACGGTTCTATCCGCGGGCGACGACATCGACACGGCGCTCGATCTCCGTAGCCGTCTGGCAGACGGCCGTATCAAAGGCCCGCGGCTGATCGTGCTCGGCCGCGTCCCCACGGCGCGTCCCGCGCCCGAGGCCGGCGGCGGTGCTCCGCGCATCGATCCGGCGCGCTCGGACCGGTCGCGCGCTCCTCGCACGGAGGCGGCTCCCGCCGTGCCAGCCGAAGACACACGCTCGGCGGTCGCCGCGATGGCGCGCGCCGGCGTCGACGGGCTCAAGACCAACATCATCGTGACACCCGGCGGTCCCGAAGAAGCCACGCTGACGCTGATCGTGCAGGAAGCGAGGAAGCACAACTTGCCCGTCTTCACGCACGCGGTGACCGTCGAAGACACGCTCGCGGCCGTGCGGGCAGGCGTGCAGTCACTCGCTCACACGCCCCACATCGGACAGCTCACCGACGAGCAGGTGAAATTCATCGCTGCCGCCCGGATCCCGATGATGTCGACGCTCGGCGTATTCGTGCCGTATTTCGACGACGAGAACCGTCCGACCTTCCGCGACTTCGAGCCGTTCCCTTGGAACACGCTCTCGAGCGGCGGCCAAGGACCGGTCAACGCACGCTTGCTCTGGGAAGCGGGGATCGTCTACGGCTACGGCACCGATACGCGCTTTTTGCCGCGCGAATCGCTGGCGCTCGAGCTGCGCCCGCTCGCTCTGATGTTCTCGCCGCGCGACATCGTACAGATCCTCACGCGCAACGCCGCTCGAGCGGTGCTGCGCGACGAAATCGGCACGCTCGAACCCGGCAAGCTCGCGGACATCGTGATCTTGGACGGTGACCCGCTCGAGACGGTGACGGCTCTGCTCGAGGTGGTCACCGTCATCAAGGGCGGCGAGGTCGTCGTCGACAAGCGCTAGCTCAACAAGCGAGGCGCGGGAGCTGGCTTGCTCGAGAGCGGCGTTCACCTGCGCTTCCGCACGGACGGCGCGGGAGACGCTACGGCAGCGCGAACACGCGCAACGTATCGCCGGCCACCGCGGCAACGTACTGCTTGCCGTCGCGGCCGCGATAAGTCATCGGATTCGCGTTCACGACGGAATCGAGCTGCACCGACCAGAGCTCGTCGCCGTTGCTCGCGTCGAAAGCGCGGAAGCGCCTGTCGTTCGTCGCGCCGACGAACACGAGGCCGCCCGCCGTCGCCGTCGGCCCGGCGCTGCCGCTGCCGCCCGTGAGCTGCCGGTCGGCCGGCAGGCCCGGCGTGACCCCGAGCGTCTTCTCCCACAGCGTGTCGCCCGTGTTGGCGTCCACGGCCACGAGCCTCGACCACGGCGGTCGATAGCACGGCAGGCTCCCCAATGATTCGCCGGCGTCGTTCACGGCACGAGCGCTGAACGTGAAGTACGGACCGGGCCCGTTCACGCTGCCGCGGTCGTAGGGAATCGTCGTGCCCGCGACGCCGCGGCCGTAGTTCTTGCCCGGCTTGCGCTCTTCGATCCAACCGACGAGCGAGGTGTCGTGCGTGTGCATGTAGACGATGCCGCGCCGCGGATCGGCCGCGACGCCGCCCCAGTTCACGCCGCCACCCGCGCCCGGCATCTGCAGCGTGCTGCCCGGCGGATCGCCCTCGCCGTGGAAGTTGAACGGCGTGTACGGCCCTTCGTTCGCGAAGCCGCCGCTCTTCTCCCACAACGCTTCACAGGCAGCCACGTGCGCCGCCGACGTGTCTTCGGCACGCACGAAGTCGCGTTCTTTGTCGAACGACACGCGCGCGAACGGCTGCGCAGGTCTAACGGGCACGGGTTGCGTCGGCGAATACCACTCGCCGGGCACGTTGCCCTTCGGGACCGGCTGCTCGCGCACGCCGAAGACGGGCGAGCCCGTCTCGCGATTCAAGATGAACATCCACGCCGTCTTGCCGATCGACGCGAGCGCCGGAACGCGGTCGCCGTCCTGCACGAGATCGACGAGCACGGGCGGATTCGGTACGTCGAGGTCCCAGAGGTCGTGGTGCACCGTTTGGAAGTGCCAGAGATATTTGCCCGTCGTCGCCTGCACCGCGACGATCGAGTTGGCGAAAAGATTGTCTCCGGGCCGGTCGCCGCCCCAGTAATTCCCGGCGGCGCTGCCGAGCGGCATATAGAGGATGTCGCGCGCGGCGTCGACGGTCACGTACCACGCCCAGACGTTCACGCCGGAGCGGTTGCGCCAGCCGTTGTCGAGCCACGTCTCGTGACCGGCCTCGCCCGGCAACGGCACGGTATGGAACGTCCACGCGAGCTTGCCGGTGCGCACGTCGAACGCGCGCGTGTCGCCGGGCTCCGCGAGCGCGACCTCATTCGTCGTCGCGCCCAAGATGGCGAGATCGCGATAGATCGTCGGCACGCCGTTCCACGGCACGGCGATCTGCACGACGCCGTCCACACCGAACTCGGGAACGGGAACGCCCGTACGCGCGTCGAGCGCGACGAGCGTCGGGCCGGCGGTGAGCACAATGCGCGGCCCGCGCGCGCCGTCGCCGGGCCAGTACGCGACGCCGCGCGCAGTGGTGCTGAGCAGCGCGCGCAGCGTGTGACGCCAAAGCTCTTTGCCTGTGTGCCCCTCGAGCGCCAGCACCTGGTTGCCGCGCACCGGCAGATACAGCACGCCGTCGACGGCGATCGGTGTGGCCTGCGGGTTGCCGCGCCCGCCGGGCGCGTCGTGGTCTTCGCTGGCCTCGCGCGCGACCGGCGCCTGCCAGGCTTCGGTGAGGCGGCCGACGTTGCGCGGGGTGATTTCAGCGAGCGGCGAGAAGCGGCTGCCGCCCAAGTCGAGACTGTACATCGGCCAGTCGCCGTCGCGCGTTTGCGCGTGTATCGGCAAAGACGCAGCCGCGGCTAAAACGCCGAGCCGCCGGCTGAAGTGCTTGGAACGCATTCCGTTACCCACCCCGCTAGGAAGACGTCGTCGTCATTGGGCACGCGAAACGGTACCCCGTCAACGCCGCCCCTCGCGTCCGCGGGCGTCGTGGAGGACTTGGGCGCGTTTCACGCCGCGCGCTGCGCATGCTTCAACGGACGAATCGCTCGACCCACGGCTCGAGCTCTTCGGCCAAGACCTCGTAGGCGGGCGGCTGTATGCCGACGCCGGCGGACCCCGGCATACCCCAATAGTCGTGGTTGTACGCCCCGTCGGGAAAAAAGAAGCGCTCGCCGAAATCGGCGTAAAAAACCGTCTCACCGTCCGTGAGCTTGCTGATGACCGCGGCGTTCGCGTCCGCTACTTCTTTCCACTGGTTACGAGCGGCCATCGGGCCGATGCCGCGCGGAACCGGCGCCAATAGCAGAATCTTGGCCTGCGGCTGCCGCGCACGGATCTCCGCGAGAACCGAGGACCACCCTGCAAGAAACTCGGGCTCGCGATCCGGGTTGAACGGGTCGGCGATCCTGCCGCCGTAGGCGAGCTGGAGCACGACGAGCTTCGCTTCGTAGCCATCGAGCTCGCCGTTCCGCATGCGCCAAAGGAGGGATTTGGCGTTCGTGCCTTGCGAGCCGAAGTTTTGCGCGCTGCGCCACGCATACTCGCGATCCCAGACGGCGCGGCCGCGGCCGTTCCACCACCACATCTCCGTTTCCGTGGTGCCGAAGAAAACGAGATCGATGCCGCCTTTCCGAGCGAGCTCGATGAATTGATCGTGGCGTTGCCCCTCGAGCGCATGGCTCAACACGCCCTGCGGAGCGTCGGCGCTCCGCGTCCAGACAGCCGCCGGCCGCGCGGTTTGGCTGACGGCGAGCTCGGGCTGCTGTGCGCACGCGGCGACACAACCCAGCGCGAGGCCGATGACGGCAACGGCCGATGCGCCGCCGCGGCTCACCGAAGAAGCGGGCGTTACCAAAGCATCCCTTCGATCGCTCACGTGCGCCTCCTCGATCGTATGGCTGCGAGCGTTGCAAATACGGCCGGGCATGTCAAAGTAGCACCGCAAGAACCGTCAAGCCGGAGCGCGCTGCGGCGGTGAACGCCTGCCGACAGATACTCTTGTGGTTAGCCGATACGGCGAAAGAAATGGCCGCCCGGGCGCCCTTATTCCCACTCGATCATTTCCCAACCCCGCAACCCCTTGTTCTGATTGCCGCTCTGCACGTCGCTCCGAGTCAATACCGTCAGGGATCCCGTCGAAAAGTTGCGCTGGAAGGCGATAGGCCCCGATAGACCGCGAAAGGCACGAAAGCACGTGTTGTCGTATTCGCTACTTCCGCATCCCAACGCGTTCGGGCTCCAGCCAGTTTTACCGTCAAGCGCGAAAGCGCTTTACCGTCGATACTCTGTCAGAAGCAAGGTCCGAATGTCGGCGGTCCCGCTCGCTCAGCATCACCGAACGTGGAACGCATGACGAAACGCGCTACACCCTCGACGGAGTCTCTTCGACCGACACTTCTGTGTAGCCCAGCATTCGATAACCTGCGCGGCGTTTCAAGCTCATGCTGAGCAACATCGGCTCACGCGCATCGACATAGTCGTAGATCATGACGTCGCGTTTCGTCGGATGCAGTCGGTGCAGGCGGCCCGCGTACTGCGACAACAAGCCGCGCCACGAGATCGGCATCGTCAGAAAGAGCGTGTCGAGGCGAGCATCGTCGAACCCCTCGCCGAGATAGCGGCCGGTTGCGAGCAACACCCGTTCCTCGCTGTCCGGCACCTCTTTCAACGCGCGTTCCGATTCCTTCTGCGCCTTCGCCTTCATGCCGCCATGAAAGACGATGACGTTCTTGGCGAAATTCGATAGTCGATCGGCGAAATACAGCAGATGATCCTTTCGCTCGGTGAGGATCACGGGCGATCGTCCAGCTTCTAGCGCCAACAGCACGTCGTCGAAGATCAAGTCGTTACGCGCCGAGTCTTTCGCCATGAGACCATAGAGTCCCTGAATTCGTGCCACACCTGCAGTTGCCGGCTCCGCGGCCGCGAATCCTGTCGACCTGAACACCACCTTATGGGCAAACGGCCGGACGGCGGCTTGTTTGCGCGCATCCACCCGATAACGCACAGGACCGCACTGCATGAACACAATCGGGTGATGACCATCCTTCCGGGTGACGGTGGCTGAGAGGCCGAGCACGAACCTCGCCTTCGACTGTCGCGCGACCGCCTCGAAACTCACGGCGGGGAGGTGGTGGCACTCATCGACGATCAAGTGCCCGTAGTTGGCCACCACGTCCGACACCTCGCCCTTACGGACCAAGCTCTGGATCAGCGCCACGTCGATGAACCCCGTCGGCTTCTTCTTGCCACCGCCGATCGTCCCGATGCGCTTCGGCTCGATCTCGAGGAAGGCCGATAGCCTCGCGACCCACTGGTCCATGAGCTGGCGGCGGTGGACGAGTATCAGCGTGTTGCGTCCACGCGCAGCCAGAACGCGACTCGCGACGACCGTCTTGCCGAATGCGGTCGCCGCCGCCAGGACACCACATTCATGTGGGAGCAGCGCTGCGGCCGCACTCTCCTGCTCCTCGGTCAATTGACCCAAGAATTTGGCGTCGAGCGGCGTACCCGACTCCCGTTCGTCCTGAATGTCCGGGCGAATGCCATGCTCATTCATAAGATCGAGCACGCTGTCGAGGCTACCTCTCGGCAACGCCACGTGGCTCGGAAAGAGTTCCGCGCACGAGATCACGCGCGGCTTACCGAACGTGGGTAGACGCATCGCCTGGGCGGCATAGAACTCCGGGTTCTGGAAGGCGGCCAAGCGGATGCATCGCGCGACGAGCGGCGCCGGAAGCGCGCTTCGATCGACGTAGACTTGATTGCCGAGAACCACTTTCACACGCTCCGGCAGCGTCTTGTCGCGAACCGGCGGATCTGCGGTCCGCCGTGACGGCGGCAGTCGCCAAGGCTCATCGTTGTCGTCATCGACGGGGAAACGCACGCCGACGATTCGTCCGGCGGCCGATGCGGCACCGACCAACGACAGAACCTCCGCGTAAGAGACGCGCCTGATACTCGATAGATATACCCACTGATCCTCGTAGGGAACCCACTCGTCATCGACAAACACGCTGTTGCCTAGGCGACGAGGACCATCCTGAAACGGCAGCGCAATAAGGTTGCCGAATCCTCCAACAGGTCGCGTGTCCTGGCTCGGAAAGAACCGGTTATAGGACTCAAAGCCAATGTCGGGGCGCCGTTCCATCGCACTCGTGACGAGCAGAGCACCGAGCTTGCGAGCATCGACGGCAGGCACGGGTTCTGCGAAGAAGATCCAGACGTGCGCGCCTTGTCCCGAGCGCGAACGCTCGAGGGCCGCATCGATCTGGTGAGCGCGGCAGGCGTCCACGAACGCGCGAGCATCGATCTGCCACGACTGTTTGTCGAAATCGATCGCGAGAAACCAACAGGTCTCGTCCGGAAGCAGCGGATAGACGCCGGCGATGTACTCGGAGCCCGAGCCGCGACCGGATGAATCTCGATCCGTGCCCTGCAGATGACAACGGACGACGTTGTCCGTGACGGCAACGAACGCCTGATGTGGGCACTCGCCGCACTTCACACGCGGTTTTTCACAGATTCCGCGCACCCACTCGTTGCGGCAAACAGGCGAGTAGCCGGACTTCCCCGAGTTCGCGTTCTGCCAGCGACGCGGGAACACGTCCTCGCGACCGCGAAACAGCGATCTGAAGAGCTTGATCTTGCCGGCGGCGGCCGACGCTGCATTTACTGAACCAGTGGCGGCGGACGCCACCCCCGCTTCGGCAACGGCATCCTCGTTCCGCTGCAGCCGCGCGAGCTCCGAGAGAAGCTCGCGTCTCTCGGACTCGAGCGCCTCTAGGCGCTGCTTAAGAGCATTGACGGCCGAGGGGGTGCGATGATCAGCCGCCATAGCGCGCTACACGTCCCCGAGACGAAAACTCATTTTGTCGAGTTCACTCGTCGCGCGACGTTCCGCCAACGCCACCTTGGCCGTCGAGTTCCCGAATTCGCTCGATCAGATTGTCGAAGAAGCGCGGTGGCAGATAACCGTAATCTACACGGCCATTGCGGTTTTTGATGGGCCGGAGATCGAAACCCGGCCAGGTAAACACGTTGAACTCATCGAGGATGACCCACGAGCGCTCGCCGTCGAGTCCCAGGTGTTCCTTGACGCGACGTGGAATCTCAATTGCCATGCGCGGGTCGCCCGGAGGCGCGTGGGTGATAGGCACGACGGCCACGCGCTTGCGTGGCACCGGGTCAGGAGTTTCGACGGCGACGACAATTGCGCACGGCCGGTCTTTGCGGCCCTCTATTCGCCCTTGCTCAGCTTCCTCACTCCAGAGATAGGCGTATGAGATGACCAGGCCCGGCTGAGGTTCAGGAAATCCGGGCATCGACGCTCACCCTAAGCGGATCTACTTGTCTTCGAGCAGCTCGTTGAGATGATCATGCGCGGCATCCATCTTGGCTTTCTTGATTGCCTCGGCCACTTCTGGCGGCAACCCCTTCAGCCGGTAGACACGGCGCTCAAACTCTCGCAAACGGCGCAGTTCCTCGTATTCGCGGGCGGACACAAAGTAGCCACTGATACGCCCGTAGCTGGTGATTGCAACGGGCTCCCGCTGCGCCTCCTCCTTATACCGACCGAAGCTCTTGGCGAATTCAGTCGCGGTGATGGCAGGCATATGAAACTCCGTGAGTTACGGAACACGCGTAAATTACGCGCAACTCAACGTCTCTGTCAAACAAGCGCGCCGAGGCTACCGCCAACGGCACTGCTGCCTCCATCAAAAAAAGAAACTAAAACAGATGCTTAACGGAGTTTGACGGTAGAAGACGGTAAAAGACCGTCCGAAAACATGGCTTCCAAAATTTACCGTCAGATATGCCGTCAAAAATGTCGGCTTGGGTCGACGCCGTCCCATCTCTGAAGTCAGCGAAAAAGCTTCTAATGCAATCGGTTACGACGTTGTCGCCCGAAAATGATTGGAAATCAATCATCTTTGAGGGTGAATAACCGATTGATATTACTAGACAAAAATTTGGCGGACCGACCACCTTATTCCCACTCGATCGTGGCTGGCGGTTTCCCGGAAATGTCGTACGTCACGCGCGAGATGCCCGGCACCTCGTTGATGATGCGCCGCGAGACGTGATCCAAAAACTCGTACGGCAAGCGCGCCCAGCGCGCCGTCATGAAGTCGACGGTTTCGACGGCGCGCAGCGCGACGACGTAGTCGTACTTGCGCCCATCGCCCATGACGCCGACGGAGCGCACGGGCAGGAACACTGCGAACGCTTGGCTCACGGAATCGTATAGACCTTGGGCACGCAGCTCGGCGATGAAGATGTCGTCGGCGCGGCGCAGCAGGTCCGCATACTCTTTGCGAACTTCGCCGAGTATGCGCACGCCCAGCCCCGGCCCTGGGAACGGATGACGCCCGACGAGATCCTTCGGCAGCCCGAGCTCCGTGCCGATCTTCCGCACCTCGTCCTTGAAGAGATCGCGCAGCGGCTCGAGCAGCTTCAAATTCATGCGCTCGGGCAAACCGCCGACGTTGTGATGCGACTTGATCAGGTGCGCCTTGCCGGTCTTCGCCCCGGCCGACTCGATGACGTCGGGATAGATCGTGCCCTGCGCGAGCCATTTCACGTCGCGAATCTTCTCGGCCTCTTGGTCGAACACTTCGACGAACAGCCGGCCGATGATCTTGCGCTTCTGCTCGGGATCGGACACGCCGGCGAGCGCATCCAAGAAAGTCTTCTCGGCGTCGACGCGGATCACGTTCGCGCCCAGGTGCTTCGCGAAGACGCTCATCACCTGGTCGCCCTCGTTCAAGCGCAGGAGACCTGTGTCGACGAACACGCAGACGAGCTGATCGCCGATCGCCTCGTGAAGCAGCGCCGCAACGACAGACGAGTCCACGCCGCCCGAGAGCCCGAGCAGCACGCGGTCCTTGCCGACCTTCGCGCGAATCTCGGCGATGTGCTCGGCGACGATGTTCTTCGCCGTCCACACCGGCGCGCAGCCGCAAATGTCGAGCACGAAACGGCGGATGATCGTAAGGCCGTGCTGCGTGTGCGTGACCTCGGGATGAAACTGCAAGCCGAAAATCTTGCGCTCGACGTTGGCCATGGCTGCGAACGGCGAGTTCGACGACGAGCCGACCGCTTTGAAGCCCGGCGGCAGCCGCTCGACGCGGTCGCCGTGGCTCATCCAGACGTTGAGGCGCGCCCCCAGCTTCGCGAGCAGCGGATCGCTGCCCGTCAAGTCGACCTCGGCGTAGCCGTACTCGCGGTGATCGGCCGACGCCACTTCGCCGCCGAGCTTCGCGGCCAGCGCCTGCATGCCGTAGCAGATGCCGAGCATCGGCGCTCCAACGGCCATCAGCGCGTCGCTGATCTGCGGCGATCCTTCGGCGCCGACGGACTCGGGCCCGCCCGACAGAATGATGCCCTTCGGCGCGACGGCGGCGATCGCCCCGGGCGGAGCATCCCACGGCAGAATCTCGCTGTAGACGCCGACCTCGCGCACGCGCCGCGCAATGAGCTGCGTGTACTGGCCGCCGAAGTCGACGACTAGGATACGCTCGGCGTGCGGGTCCTTGCTCGAAGCGGCTGCGGTGGCGGCCTGCGTCATACCTCGGTGCGGTAGTTCGGCGCTTCTTTCGTGATCGTGACGTCGTGCACGTGGCTCTCGCGCCGACCGGCGCCCGTGATGCGCACGAACTTGGGCCGTGTGCGCATCTCGGCGATGTTGCTGCACCCCGTGTAGCCCATTGCCGCGCGCAAGCCGCCGACGAGCTGCTGCACGATCGCGACGACGCTGCCCTTGTACGGTACGCGGCCTTCGATGCCCTCGGGCACGAGCTTCTCGAGCTCTTCAGCCGTGTCTTGGAAATAGCGGTCGGCCGAGCCGTGCTTCTGCGTCATTGCGCCGATCGAGCCCATGCCGCGGTACGACTTGTAGGACCGGCCTTGATAGAGCTCCACCTCGCCCGGCGATTCCTCGGTGCCGGCGAACAGCCCGCCGATCATCGTCGAGTGCGCGCCGGCCGCGAGGGCCTTCGCGATGTCGCCCGAGTAGCGAATGCCGCCGTCGGAGATGCACGGCACGTCCGTGCCCTTGAGCGCCTCGGCGACGGTGGTCACGGCCGTGATTTGCGGGATGCCGACACCCGTGACGATGCGCGTCGTGCAGATCGAGCCGGGGCCGATGCCTACCTTCACGCCGTCGGCGCCGGCGTCGACGAGCGCCCGCGCCCCCTCGCCCGTCGCGACGTTGCCCGCGATCACCTGGAGGTGGGGATACTCGCGCTTCACCTTGCGCACGCGCTCGATCACGCCGCGCGAGTGGCCGTGCGCCGTGTCGATGACGATGACGTCGACGCCGGCCTCGACGAGCAGCGCCACGCGCTCGTCCGTGTCGCCGCCCGTGCCGACCGCCGCGCCGACGCGCAACGCTCCGCGCTCGTCCTTGCACGCGAGCGGATAGTCGTGCGCCTTCTGGATGTCCTTCACGGTGATCATGCCGCGGAGCTTGAAGCCTTTGTCCTTGTCGACGACGAGCACCTTCTCGATGCGGTGCTTGTGCAGGAGACCGAGCACCTCTTCCTTGTCTGCGCCTTCTTGCACCGTGACGAGGCGCTCTTTCGGCGTCATGACGGTGGCGACCGGCGCGTCGCGCTGCGTCTCGAATCTCAAGTCGCGGTGCGTCACGATGCCGACGAGGTTTTCGCCCTCGACGACGGGAACACCGGAGATGTTTTTCGCGCGCGTCAACGCCATCACGTCGCGGATTGTCGTGTCCGGCGTGACGGTGATCGGATCGTGGATGACGCCGCTCTCGAATTTCTTGACTTGCTGAACTTGGCGCGCCTGATCCCTCGGCGACATGTTCTTGTGGATGATGCCGAGACCGCCTTCCTGGGCCATCGTGATCGCCAGCCGTGCCTCGGTGACCGTGTCCATCGCCGCCGAGATGATCGGAATGTTCAGGCTCAAGGAGCGCGTGAGCTGCGTCTTGAGCTTCACTTCGCGCGGCAAAACTTCCGAGTAAGCGGGCTCTAAGAGGACGTCATCGAAGGTGAGCGCCTCGTGAATGATCCGCATAGCGGAGCTCCCGGGGAATTTGAGCCGCGCAGTTTACTGCCCGGCTCGGCCGCGGGCAAATCGCGTGCGCTGCCTTATACTCTCGTCCATGCAGCCCGGCGACTCGCTCCAACTGCCCTTCGAGGAGCGGCGGATTCTCTCGGTCTCGAATCTGAATCGCGAGGCGCGCCGCATCGTCGAAACGGGCCTGGGCACGGTCTGGGTCGAGGGCGAAGTCTCGAATCTCTCGCGGCCCTCCTCGGGCCACCTTTACTGGTCGCTGAAGGACGCGGCGGCCCAGGTGCGCTGTGCGATGTTCCGGCTCGCCGCGCGCGGCCTCACCTTCGAGCTGGCGAACGGCCAGCAGGTGCTGGTCCGCGCCCGCGCGAGCCTCTACGAGGCGCGCGGCGAGTATCAGCTCATCGTCGACTATGTCGAGGAGGCCGGCGAGGGCGCGCTGCGCCGCCGGTTCGAGGAGCTGAAGCGCCGGCTCGCGGCCGAAGGCCTGTTCGACGCCGCGCGCAAGGTGCCGATTCCGAAGCTGCCGCGACGGATCGGCGTCATCACGTCGCGAACGGGCGCCGCGCTGCGCGACGTGCTGATCGCGCTGCGCCGCCGCTTCCCGGCAACGGCCGTGCTGATCTACCCGACGCCCGTGCAGGGCCCGGGCTCGGCCGAGGAGATCGCGCGGACCCTCGCGCTCGCCGACCGGCGCGCCGAGTGCGACGTATTGATCCTCACGCGCGGCGGCGGCTCGCTCGAGGACCTCTGGTCGTTCAACGAGGAAGTCGTCGCGCGCGCCATCGCGGCCGTCAAGCTGCCGATCATCGTCGGCGTCGGCCACGAGATCGACTTCACGATCGCGGACTTCGTCGCGGACCTGCGTGCCCCGACGCCGTCGCAGGCGGCCGAGCTCGCGGTGCCCGATCAGCGCGATTGGCTGAAGCGCTTCGCTGCGCTCGAGCAGCGCATCGGTCACTGCACGCGGCAACACCTCGCCAAGGAAAGCCGGCATCTCGCGATGCTCGCACATCGGCTCCAGCGCTGTAACCCGAGCGTGCAGCTTCGCGAGCGCGCCGAGCGGCTCGACGAGCTCGAGGCGCGCTTGAAGCGCACGGCGGAGCGCCGCATCGAGGTGCGCCGGCAGCGGCTCGCGCGCCTGGCCACGGCCATCGCCCACGCGAGCCCGGCGCACCGGCTCACGCGT
>JBBIJV010000069.1:0-15966 GCA_037445815.1 Rhodospirillaceae bacterium | reverse complement strand
GCCCACGAGGCCGGCCCCCGCGACGAGCGCGCAAAGGGCGCCCCAACGTGTCTCTGTCCTCATGTGCATAGGCCGAGCGTGGAGCCAGACCCCCCGCATTGACTATTGGTACATCTACGAACCCCGGCGCGCTGCGACCTGGCGCCGGCCCCACGAGAAGGCCCACACCGTGGGGTTCGATGGACGGGTCGGCGCGAGGCCGGCCCGCACCGCAATTTTACCTGGGATGATACGGCGCTCTTATCGCCGAAGCGCATATGCGGTCCGCCCGTCCGCTTGCGAAGCGGCGGGCGCGGCGTAGACTCGAACGCCTCCTCGGCCGCCGCTCCTAGAGCATGGCGCAGAACGACCGACGCGAGCGGGTAACGGCCATCTGCGACGCCCTGCCGGGCGCGCAGCACGAGCACCACGGCGACCATACGATCTACCGCGTGCGCGGCAAGGTGTTCTGTTACTTTCTGAACGACCACCATGGCGACGGCATCGTGTCCGTGTGCCTGAAGGCCGCGCGCGGCGAGCACCTCGACCGCGCGCGGCTCGAGCCCGAGCGCTTCTACTTGCCGCCTTACATCGGGCCGCGCGGCTGGTTCGGGATGCGTCTCGACCGCGGCCGCGTGCGCTGGCGGGAGGTGGCGGAGGCCGTCGAGCAGAGCTACCGGCTGACCGCGCCGAAGGCGCTCGTGAAAGAGCTCGATAGCGGCGGGCGCAGTAGTACCCGATAATCCCGCGCGTTCTGCTCCGGTCGTCCCTCGAGAGGAGGCTGCACATGGCGTGGTGGGGTTGGTGCATCTTGGGCATGGTGCTGCTCGGCGCCGAGTTGCTCGCCGTAGACGCGCAGTTCTATCTCGTTTTTGCGGGGCTCGCCGCCGTCGTCGTCGGCCTGCTGGGCCTCGTGGGGCTCGAGCTGCCCGTGGCCGGGCAATGGCTGTTGTTCGCCGTCATTGCCGTCGCGTCGATGTTCACGCTCCGGCGGCCGATCTATCGGAAGCTCATGAGCAAGCCGTTCGGCAACGTCAGCACGGACCTCGATCAACGCATCGTGCTGAAAGAGGAGCTCGCGCCCGGCAAGTCGTGCCGCGTCGAGTATCGAGGCAGCGGATGGACGGCGCTCAACATCGGCGATGAGCCGATCCCGCCCGGCGGCGCGGCGCGCATCGACTCGATCGAAGGCGTCACGCTGCGGGTCCGGCCCATTTAGTCGCGTCTATCCTCGGGGGAACACGAATGGATCAAGGGACATTCCTACTCGCGCTCGTTGTCGCGGCGGTCGCCGTCGTCGTGCTGTTCAAGACCGCCATCGTCGTGCCGCAACAGAGCGCGTACATCATCGAGCGGCTCGGCAAGTACTCGAAGACGCTGTCCGCGGGCTTCCACATCCTCGTGCCCGGCGTCGAGCGCATCGCGTACAAGCACAGCCTGAAGGAGGCGGCGCTCGACATCGCGGAGCAGATTTGCATTACCAAGGACAACGTGCAGGTCGGCATCGACGGCGTGCTCTACCTCCAGGTGCTCGATCCCGTGCGCGCCTCGTACGGCATCGCCGACTATCACTTCGCGATCTCGCAGCTCGCGCAAACGACGCTGCGCAGCGAGATCGGCAAGATCGACCTCGACCGAACCTTCGAGGAGCGCGCCACGATCAACGCGAACGTCGTGACCGAGCTCGACAAGGCCAGCGAGCCGTGGGGCGTCAAGGTGCTGCGTTACGAGATCCGCAACATCAACCCGCCGGCCGACGTGCTCCAAGCGATGGAGAAGCAGATGCGCGCGGAGCGAGAGAAGCGCGCCGTGATCCTGACCTCCGAGGGTGATCGCGACGCGAAGATCAACCAGGCCGAGGGCGAGAAGCAGCGGGTCATCAAGGAATCCGAGGCCGCGCGCCAGCAGCAGATCAACGAGGCCGCCGGCGAGGCCGAGGCGATCCTCGCCGTCGCGACGGCAACCGCCGAAGGCTTGCGGCGGGTCGCCGAGGCCGTCGCGGTGCCCGGCGGTCGCGAGGCCATGCAGCTGCGCGTCGCCGAGGACTACGTGCGCCAGTTCGGCAACCTCGCCCGTAGCACGAGCACGCTCGTGGTGCCGGCGAACCTGAGCGACATCGCGGGCATGATCGCGATGGCGACGAAGGTGTTCGACCAAGCCCGCGGCTCGGGCTCCGTGCCGCCCACGGCGCGCTAGCGCCGGCGGCGCTTGTTGGGTTTCTTCTTCCCCGCGGGCCGGGCCGCCGTGGCCGGCCTGCGGGCCGGGGCGTTCCTGCCCGCGCGCTTCTTGGCCTTCTTGCCCGCGGCCTGCTTCGCGCGCCTGACCGGGGCCTTCTTCGCGGCGCGCTTCTTCTCGCCGGCCGGCTTGCCGGCGGCGGGTTTCTTGGCAGCTTTCTTGCCGGCCTTCGTGGCCGGCTTGCGCCCGGCTCGCGGGCCGTCGGCGCTCGTGCCACCGGGCGCCGTCTTCGTCTCGCCCTGACCGCGCTCGGCCGCTTGCGCCGCAGCTTGATGCAGCGCGAAGAACGCGCCGTACGGGTCCAGGAGCTGCGCCACGCGGTCGCCGCCCGGCACTTCCATCGGCCCCTCGAGCAGCGAGCCGCGCGCTGCCTTCGCTCGCTCGACAGTGCCCTCGAGGTCCGTGACGCTCACGTAGCCGAGCCAGTACGCGGTTGCAGGCTTGCCGGCCGCGCCCTTGTCGAACATGCCCCCGAGCTGACGGCCGTTCCGGCCGAAGATCAGGTACATGCCCATGGGGCCCATGTCGTGCTCGGCCATCTCGTCCCAGTCGAACAGCGCGGCGTAGAAGCCGAACGCGATGCCGGGCGCCACGCTCGTGGCGAGCTCATGCCAGGAGAACTCGGGCGAGGCCGCCGTTGCGCCTTCGCCCGCGCCGGACGCGTGAATTCCGAACGGCGCGCCCTGCGGGTCGACGAGCACGGCGTACCGGCCGCCGTCCGGCAGCGGCGTCGAAGGCCTCTCCACGCGCCCGCCCAGACGCCCGGCGGCTTCAATCGTGGCATCGACGTCGTGGGTCGAGATGTACGGCAGCCAGTGCGGCGTCGCCGTTTTCGACTCCACCGTGGCGCCGACGGGCCCGCTCTTCGTTTTGAACATGACGTACGAGGCGTCGCCCTCCCACGGCTGCTGCTCCCAGCCGAGCGTCTTGGCGTAGAACTCGTGCGCTCCGGCCGCGTTCGGCGTCAGCAACTCGTGCCAGACGAACCAGCCGCTCACAGGGACTCGCGCCATGCCGATCCTCCACTTGCCGCGGCGCAAGAACGTCGCCGCTGCACCCGATCCTGAGCGTGGCAATGGGCGGAAGCAAGCGCCGAGTCGCCGTGTGACCGGAGTCGCGGCCGGCGGCTGGTGAAAGCGATAGTATTCCAAGAAGCTTTACTTAAGCCGGCCGCTCTTTTCGAGGCGCAGGGACGCAGCCAGATGACGATGAACACGACGCTGGTGATCAACGCGAAGGGCGGCGTCGGCAAGACCACGATCACGACGAACCTCGCGAGCTACTTCGCGGCGCGCGACATCCAGACGACGATCGCCGACTTCGACCCTCAGGGGTCGAGCTTGAACTGGCTGGCCCAGCGCGGCACGGAAGCGCGCAAGATTCACGGCGCGGATCTCTCGACGAGGGTCGGCGGCGGCCTCGCCCACGGCCGGCGCGTGATACCGCGCGACACGCGTCAGCTCATCATCGATGCGCCGGCCGGGCCGTCGCGGCTCCTGCTCCAGGATCTCCTCGCCCGCACGCAGTCGATCTTGATTCCCGTGGCGCCGTCGTCGATCGACGTGCACGCGACGGCGAACTTCATCAAGGAGCTCCTGCTCGTCGGGCACGTGCGCTTTCGCAACATCCGCGTCGCCGTGCTCGCGAACCGCGTGCGCAACTCGAAGCCCGTCTACGCGCCGCTCGAGCGCTTCGTCTCGTCGCTCGGCATCACGTTCGCGGGCCGCGTGACCGATTCGGACGTCTACGTCGAGGCCGCCGAGGCGGGCCTCGGCGTGTTCGATCTGCCGGCCGAGGCCGCTGCCGACGAGCAGAAGGAATTTCTGCCGATCGCGCGCTGGGTGCAGGGCGAGCAGGCGGCCGACGACGCCGCCGCGAGCAACGTCGTCCCGATCACCGCCGCTCGCGCCTGACGCCGTCTCAGGCACGCGCCGCCGAGGCGAGCAGCTCGAGCTGCCGCCGAGCGACGCGCCGGTCGAAGAGCCCCCACGCCCCTTCCGCGCCGTGCCAGGCGCCGCCCGTTGCGGCCTTCGCGTACTCCGTGGCGCGCGTCTCGAAGAAATTCGCGTGCTCCACGCCGTTCAACTGCGCCGTGAGCCACGGCAGCGGGTGCTCCTTGACGGAGTAGAGCGCAGGCAGCCCGAGCTGCTTCAGGCGCCAATCCGCGACGTAGCGGATATAGGCCTTCACGTCGGGCGCCGCGAGCCCCTCGATGGGCCCGAGCTCGAACGCGAGGTCGATGAACCGGTCCTCGAGCCGGACGACGGTACGCGCGCACTCGACGATGTCGTCGCGCACGGCGGTGGTCAAAGCGCCCGTCTCGCTCGCGAACGTGTGGAACAAGCGAATGATGCCTTCGCAGTGCAGCGTCTCGTCGCGCACGGACCACGAGACCACCTGGCCCATGCCGCGCATCTTGTTGTGGCGCGGGAAGTTCAGGAGGATCGCGAAGCTCGCGAAGAGCTGGAGCCCCTCGGCGAAGCCGCCGAACATCGCGAGCGTGCGCAGGATGTCGGCATCCGTCTCGACGCCGAACGTCTGCAGATAGTCGTGCTTGTCGCGCATCGCGGCGTAGTCCAGGAACGCCGCGAACTCGCTGTCCGGCATGCCGAGCGTCTCGAGCAGCAGGGCATAGGCCGCGATGTGCACGGTCTCCATGTTCGCGAACGCGGCGAGCATCATTTTGATCTCGGTGGGACGGAAGACGCGCGCGTAGCGCTCCATGTAGTTGTTCTGCACCTCGACGTCGGACTGCGTGAAGAAGCGGAACACCTGCGTCAGTAGGTTGCGCTCGGCGTCCGTCAAGCGCGTGCTCCAGTCCTTGCAGTCCTCGCCGAGCGGAATCTCCTCGGGCATCCAGTGGATCTGCTGCTGGCGGCGCCAGAACTCGATGGCCCACGGATAGCGCAGCGGCTTGTAGCTGACGCTCGGCGTGAGAAGGCCCGGCGTCTTGATGAGCTCGATCTGTTCGGTGTGTTTCATCGTCGCGTCACTGGCAGGCGAGGCATTCGTCGTATTTCTCGGCATTCGCTTCGAGCGGGCGCGCGCGCCACGCCCGCGTGTTGTCGCCGTCGACGCCGGCGAACCCGGCGCGCTGCACGGATTTCGAGCGGCAGTAATAGAGGCTCTTGATGCCCCGTTCCCAGGCCGTCCAGTGCAGCATCAGGAGATCCCACTTGTGGATGTCGCTCCGCAAATAGAGGTTCAGCGACTGGCCTTGACAGATGAGCGGCGCGCGGTCGCCGGCCAGCTCGACGACCCAGCGCTGGTCGATCTCGAACGCCGTGCGGAACACGGCCTTCTCGTGCTCCGATAGCGCGGTCAGATGCTGCACGGAGCCTTCGTGCGCGAGGATCGACTGCCACGTCTCTTCGGTGTCGAGGCCTTTCGCCGCGAGCACCTTCTGAAGCGCCGGATTGCGCACGCTGAACGAGCCCGACAGCGTCTTGTGCGTGTAGACGTTGGCCGGGATCGGCTCGATGCAGGCGCTCGTGCCGCCGCAGATCACGCTGATGCTCGCCGTCGGCGCGATCGCGAGCTTGTGGCTGAAGCGCTCGGGGGCGCCGCGCTCCGCCGCGTCGGGGCAGGCGCCGCGCTCGGCCGCGAGGCGCCGCGAGGCCAAGTCCGCTGCGCGCCGCAGCCGCCTGAACATGCGCAGGTTCGCCGAGCGCGCGAGCGCGCTCTCGAACGGAACGCCGTTCTGCTGAAGATAAGAGTGGAAGCCCATCGCGCCCAAGCCCACGGAGCGCTCGCGGCTCGCCGAGTAACGCGCGGCCTCCATGCTGTCCGGCGCGCGCGCGATGAAGTCGTCGAGCACGTTGTCGAGCATTCGGAGCACGTCCTCGACGAACGCGTCGTCGCCGCACCACTCGTCCCAGCGCTCGAGGTTCACGGACGCGAGGCAGCAGACGGCCGTCCGCGTGCGGCCGTGCTGGTCGCGCCCCGTCGGCAGCAGGATCTCGCTGCAGAGATTCGATTGCCGCACCTTGAGCCCCGCCGCGCGCTGGTGCGGCGCGAGCTCGCGGTTCGCCGTGTCGACGAACAGAAGATACGGCTCGCCGGTCTGCAAGCGCGTCTCGAGCAGCTTCTGCCACAGCAAGCGCGCCGAGACCTCGCGCAGCGGCTCGCCCGTTCGCGGGCTGCGCAGCTTGAACGCCAGGTCGTCGCGCACGGCGTGCATGAACTCGTCGGTGATCGCGACGCCGTGATGCAGGTTCAAGCTCTTGCGGTTGAAATCGCCCGAGGGCTTCCTGATCTCGATGAACTCCTCGATCTCGGGGTGGTGCACGTCGAGGTAGACGGCCGCCGAGCCGCGGCGCAGCGACCCTTGCGAGATCGCGAGCGTCAACGAGTCCATGACGCGCACGAAGGGGATGATGCCCGACGTGTGGCCGCAGCCGCGGACGGGCTCGCCGATCGACCGCACGGCGCCCCAGTACGTGCCGATGCCGCCGCCGTTCGAGGCGAGCCAGACGTTCTCGCTCCAGGTGTCGACGATGCTCTTGAGATCATCGTCTACGGCGTTCAGGAAGCACGAGATCGGCAAGCCGCGAGCCGTGCCGCCGTTGCTCAGGATCGGCGTGGCGGGCATGAACCAGAGGCGCGACATGTAGTCGTAGAGCCGCTGCGCGTGCGCGGAATCGTCGGCGTACGCGCGCGCGACGCGCGCGAAGAGATCCTGCGGGCCCTCGCCGGGCAGGAGATACCGATCGGCCAGCGTCGCCCGGCCGAACGGCGTGAGCAGCGCGTCGCGCGTTCGGTCGAGCTCGAGTGGTCGGTCGAAGACATGAGCCGCTTGTGTCGCCATCGCTTCCCTCCCGGAGCTTCGAGATCGGGGAGGCGGCGAGGGCGCACGACGCGGGAACCCCGAGTCGCAACGCGCCTTGGCAGCACACCCCGGCTGTGAGCACGAAAGCGCCTGCGGCAGGTCTCCTGGCTCGCCGCTCGAGTGGAGTCGTCCTGTCTTCCCGAGGCTCGCTCACCTCAGTGACGGCGGGGCGACGATTCCGTTGCGGCTTACAGTTGCGGGGGCAGCTCCGGCTTTGAGCGTAGCTCTCACCGGATTCCCTTTTCATCGCACTCGCGTGCGAACCGCTGCGCCACAAGATATTGGGCCGAGAAGGCGGCGGCCGTCAACCTATTGTGGTTCGATGCTACGGCGCTTCGCGATAGGCCGCCTGGATCGCGGCGTTGATGCGGCCCGTCGGCTGGCCCGTGAGCGGCGCCAAATCGGTGAAGCGCCGTGCGATCGTAGGAGCGAGAGTCTGCTGCGCTTCCTCGACGGACCGGCCTTGACGCTTCAGCGCGCGCGTCTCGTCGCGCACGGCGGTCAGGTACTCGCGATAGCGGCGGATCGTTCCGACATCGCCGAGCCTGCCGTGCGCCGGCACGACGACGGCGGGATCGAGCGCCTCGAGCTCCGTCATGTTTGCGATCCACTTGTCGATGCTCGCGGCTTGCGCGTTCACCGCCGGAAACACGGCCATGACGACGTCGCCCGTGAACAGCACGCGATCCTCCTCGACAAACATGATCGTGTCGCCGCGCGTGTGATTCGGGCCGACGCCCTTGACGCGCACGTGCAGGCCGCCCAAGTCGAGCCGAATCTCGTCGTCGAACAAAGTATCGACGGGGCGGAAGCGCGCACCTTGGAGCAGCTCGGCGTTCGCCGCAGAGAAGCTCGCGAAGCGCTCGATCATCTGCGCGCCTTGCTCCTCGGCCTCGGTTTGCTGCACGCGCCAGCGCACCATCTCGGCGTCGTCGGGGAACGCCGTGGCGCCCAGGTCGTGCTCGGGGTGGAAGTGCGTCGCCGTGATGTAGAACTTCGGTTGGGCGCCCACCTTGCGCGCCTCGCCGAGCACGATCGCGCCGTTGCGCTCCCCCAGACCCGTATCGACGATCAGCGTGGCGCGCTCGCCGACCACGATGCCGACGTTCGGCACCATGCCGACGTTGTCGTCGAGGATCACGTACGTGTGATCGGCAACCTTTCTCGCGGCATCCTGCTTGATCAGCGGCGCTTGCGCGGGCGGTTGGGCGAGCGCGATTGAGCCGACGAGTGCGGCAGCCGCCGCGAAAATCGAAGTAACGAAGCGCATGCGATGTTCCCCCGAAACCGGTCGCCGGGATGGCGAGCGGCCGACGGCATCAACATTAGCAAACTATCGAACGTGCTGCGTCCGGAACGGGCGATGCTTGCCGGCGCCGCGCCGGCCCTCGGGCGCCGGCTTGCCCGTGCCCTTCGGCTGGAAGCGCGGCACGAGCTTGAGTCTGCCGTTGCCGATCAGGTCCTCGCGGCGCATGCGCTTCAAGGCCGCGCGCAGCATCGGCCAGTTATTGGGGTCGTGGTAGCGCAGGAACGCCTTGTGCAACCGGCGCACCTTGAGGCCCTTCGGGATCGTCACGTCCTCCGACGTGCGCGTGACGCGCTTCAATGGGTTCTTGCCCGAGTGATACATCGCCGTTGCGGTCGCCATCGGCCCCGGCAGGAACGCCTGCACTTGATCCGCGCGGTAGCCGTTCCTCTTCAGCCACAGCGCGAGCTCGAGCATGTCCTCGTCGGTCGTGCCCGGGTGCGCCGCGATGAAATACGGGATCAGGTACTGCTCCTTGCCGGCCGCTTGCGAGTAGCGGTCGAAGAGCTGCTTGAACTTGTAGTACGTGCCGACGCCGGGCTTCATCATCTTCGAGAGCGGGCCTTCGCCGATCGCCTCCGGCGCGATCTTGAGATACCCGCCGACGTGGTGCTGCGCGAGCTCCTTGACGTACTCGGGCGACTCTACGGCCAAGTCGTAGCGCACGCCGGATGCGATCAGCACCTTCTTGATGCCGGGCAATGCGCGCGCACGCCGATACAGGTTGATCAGCGGCGCGTGGTCCGTGTTCAGGTTCGGGCACACGGCCGGATAGACGCACGACGGCCGCCGGCACGCGGCCTCGATCGCACGGCTCTTGCAGGCCAAGCGATACATGTTCGCCGTCGGGCCGCCGAGGTCCGAGATCACGCCCGTGAAGCCCGGCACGGAATCGCGGATCGTCTCGATCTCGCGCAGGATCGAGTCCTCGCTGCGGTTCTGGATCACGCGGCCCTCGTGCTCCGTGATGGAGCAGAACGTGCAACCGCCGAAGCAGCCGCGCTGGATCGTCACGGAGAACCGGATCATCTCGTACGCCGGGATCTTCGCACTGCCGTACGACGGGTGCGGCACGCGCGCGTACGGCAGCTCATAGATGCGGTCCATCTCGGCCGAGGTGAGCGGCAGCGGCGGAGGGTTCAGCCAGACGTCGCTCGGCCCGTGCCGCTGCACGAGCGCGCGGGCATTGCCGGCGTTCGATTCCATGTGGAGGATCCGCGACGCGTGCGCGTAGAGCACGGGGTCGTCGCGGACTTGCTCGTAGCTCGGCAAGCGGATGTAGCTGCGCGCGCGGTCGGCCGTCGGCACCTTGCGCGCGAAGCGCACGACGTGGACGCCGGGCTCCGCGTCGCGCTTCGCGGCCTTGGCCATCTCGGGCTCCATCGCGTAAGGATCCGGATGGCGCTCGACGGGCCCCGGCGTGTCGAGGTGCGTCGAGTCGATCTCCGTCCAGCCTTCGGCGGCTGGGCCGCCAAGCCGCGCCGTGCCGCGCACGTCGCGAATCTCGCTTGGGCGCTCGCCGGCCGCGAGTCGATGCGCGATCTCGACGATCTGCCGCTCGCCGTTGCCGAACACGAGCAGATCGGCGCGCGCGTCGAGCAGGATCGAGCGGCGCACTTTTTCCTGCCAATAATCGAAGTGCGCGATGCGCCGCAGGCTCGCCTCGATGCCGCCGATGACGATCGGCACTTCGGCGAACGCCTCGCGCACGCGCTGCGCGTAAACAATCACGCTGCGGTCCGGCCTTCGGCCGCCGGCGCCGTCCGGCGTATAAGCGTCGTCGCGCCGCACGCGCTTGTCGGCCGTGTAGCGGTTGACCATCGAGTCCATGTTGCCGGCCGTGATGCCGAAGAAGAGCGCCGGCGCGCCGAGCCGCTCAAAATCCTTGGTCGAGCGCCAATCGGGCTGCGCGATGATGCCGACGCGAAAGCCTTGCGCCTCGAGGACCCGGCCGATGATCGCCATGCCGAAGCTCGGGTGATCGACGTAGGCGTCTCCCGTGACGAGGATCACGTCGCACCGGTCCCAGCCGAGCGCGTCCATCTCCTCGGGCGACATCGGCAAAAACGGCGCCGGGGTCAGGCGATGGGCCCAATACTTGCGGTACCCGAACAGGTCGGGAGCTTGGGCTGTGCTTTTGGGTGGGCTCGGCTGCATTGGGGCGCGGCACTTCCCGCGTAGAGCGTCAGGGAAGCAGGGTACCACTTCGAGGCGGAGAAGCGGTCCCTCGCTGGCGCTCGCCGCCGGCCACACGTAGTGTGCTCCAGTTCATCTCGAGGGAGCGGAATGACGGTCTACGTGTCGATGCTGCGCGCCGTGAACGTCGGTGGAACGAGCCGCATCAAGATGGAAGCGCTGCGGGCCGTCTACGAGTCGCTGGGCCTCGCCGACGTGCGAACGCTGCTTCAAAGCGGCAACGTTCTCTTTCGCAGCAACCTCGAGGACCGGCGCGCGCTCGTCAAGCGAATCACGCAGGAGATCGAACGGCAGCTCCACCTCAAAGTCGAGGTGATCTTGCGGACGCTCGCGGAGGTGGCGACGATCGTCGAGCGCGGCCCGGTTCTCTCGCCGCGCGCCGATACCCGCAAGCTGCTCGTGATGTTCCTGTCGGCGGTTCCCGACGCGGCGGCGCAAGCCGCGCTCGGCCGATGGCACAAGAGCAAGGAGCTCAAGGAGATGATGGAGCTGCGCGGGCCGGAGATCTATTTGTACTACCCCGACGGCGTGGGACGCTCGAAGCTCACGAGCGGCGTGATCGAGGGCAAGCTCGACGTGTCCGGCACGGCCCGCAACTGGAATACGCTCGTGAAGCTGGTCGAAGTGGGCCGCACGCTCGAGCGCGCCGCCGCCGGCCGGTCACGTTCCGGATTGCGCGAGCCGGAACGTTAGATGCGGTCGAGCCAGCGCCCGGTCAGTGTAGCGCGCGTGGGATGGAACGCCTCGATCGCAGCGCGCGTGTACGGCGTCAGCTGGCGAACGCCGAAGCGCAGGAAGCCGACCTCGCGCATCGTCGCGAGCGCCTGCCGGTAATGCTCGAACAGCGCGTCCGAGACCGCCGCTCCGCCGTGCTTGAGCACGACGGCCGCCGACTTCGACAGCACGAGCGCCCGCTCGGGCAGCTGGCTGACGGCCGACACGGCGAGCAGCGACGACACCTCGAAGACGGAACGCCGCTCGCGCTCGGCCGTCGCGCGAAGGTCTTGCCACAGTTGCGTGACGGCCGCGGCCGACGGCAATTGCGGCGCCGGCAACCGTCGAGCTTCGCCGACGAACTTGTCCCACTCCTTGCGTAAGGCAGCGACGTCGAGCGGCGGTGCGTTGACCGTTTCGGCGAGCTGCGCCGAGCTGCGCTCGAGGCCGCCGAGGAGCTGCTCCATCGTCGTGAACGAATCGTCCTTCGCGAGCAGGCCTTCCTTCCGCAAGCTTTCCGCGATCTCGGGGATCAGCTGGCGGCCGAAGCCTGCGACGTCGGCCAGCGCCGCAAGCACCCATACGGGCGAGGCGCGGAACGCGATTACACCCAAGAGCTCGATGCCGTTCCCGGCCGCGCGCCGCAGAATGAAGTCCTCGCCGAGCCTCTCCGCGTTCGGCGCCGCGCCCGGCACGCCGCCGACGTTCTCGATGAGGAACTTCAGCGTGACGTCGACGAGATTGCGATAGAGGCGGCCGCGGCGAAAACCACTCGGTAGCACGACGGCGGCGACCTCGTGCACGGCGCCGGCTGCGAGCGCCGACGCTGAGCGCACAACGCGCTCCGGCAACGACACGGCGTAGCGCACGCCGCGACGCCCGCTCAAACCCCGCAGTTTGTCTCGGACGCTCACGGCGTGAAACGTATCACGATGCAAGTGAATGTGGGCTGCGCTCTTGCGTTTTGGCCACCGAATAGGCGACCCTTACGGCCAGGTTTAACGACCCAAAGGAGGTGATCCCATGTCTAGTGAGATTCTTGGGGTTTCGATGCGGTGTGAGCGTTCCTGCCAAGGGCGAGGCGCTTAGCAACGCGTACCTTCTACGGGTTGAGAAACCCCGTCTCACGGAGGGCCGCGCGAAGCGGCCCTCTTAATTTCTAGAGCAAGAAAATCACGGCCAGAAGTCCGACGCCCGTCAACACGATCGTGTAGGGCAGCGCCATCACGACCATGCGCAGGTAGGACAGCCGCACGAGCGGCGCGAAGGCCGAGGTCAACAAGAACAGGAACGCCGCCTGCCCGTTTGGCGTGGCCACGCTCGGCAAGTTCGTGCCCGTGTTGATTGCGACGGCGAGGAGATCGAATTGCGCCCGATCGATCGTGCCGTCCTCGAGCGCGGCCGCGACCTCGCTGATGTAGACCGTCGCGACGAACACGTTGTCGCTGATCGTGGAAAGCACGCCGTTCGCGAGATAGAACGTGGCGGGCTGCACGTCCGCCGCCAACGACAATACCCAGTTCACGAGCGGTGCGAAGAGCTGCCGGTCGTGAATCACGGCCACGATCGCGAAGAATACGACGAGCAAGGCCGTGAACGGGAGTGCCTCCTGGAACGCGCGGCCGAGCCGGTGCTCCTCCGTGACGCCCGTGAACGCCGTGGCGAGCACGATCAACGCCAGGCCGACGAGGCCGACGGCCGCGACGTGAAGGGCGAGGGCGGCGACGAGTAATACGGCGGCCACGGCTTGCGCGACGAGCACGGCGCGATCGTGCGCGGTGCGGTTGTCGCGCTCGGCGCGCGCGAAATCCTCGAGCACGGTGCGCACGGCAGGCGGCAGCTCGGCGCCGTAGCCGAACCACCGCATCTTCTCGAGCAGCACGCACGTCAGGAAGCCGGCAGCCAGCACGGGCCCCGACACCGGCAGCACGCGCACGAAGAACTCGACAAAGTCCCAGCCGGCCGTCGTCGCGATGAGCAGGTTCTGCGGTTCGCCGACGAGCGTCGTGACGCCGCCAAGCGCGGTGCCGACGGCCGCGTGCATGACGACGCTGCGCAGGAACGCGCGGAACTGCTCGAGATCGGAGCGATGCAGCTCGCGGACCTCGTCGTCGTTCGACGGGTCGTGATCGGAGTGGTGGAACTGCTTGCCCGACGCCGCCTTGTGGTACACGGCGAAGAACCCCGCGGCCGACGTGATGACGACCGCCATCACGGTCAGAGCGTCGAGAAACGCCGAGAGCGCGGCGGCGAGGGCGCAAAAGAGCAGCGCCAAGAGGCGCTTCGAGCGCACGGCGAGCAACGCGTTCGTGAAGAGAAAGAGCAGCAGCTGCTTCAAGAAGAAGATTCCGGCCACCATGAAGATCAGCAGCAGGACGACCTCGAAGCCGTTCGCGACCTCGTCGTAGACGGCGGACGGGGACGTCATGCCGATCGCCACGGCCTCGAACGCCAAGAGCCCACCGGGCTGCAGCGGGTAGCAGCGCAGAGCCATCGCGAGCGTGAAGATGAACTCGAGCACGAGAGCCCAGCCGGCGACATAGGGGCTCACCGCGAACAGGAGCGGGTTCAACACGAGGAAAACTAGGATCGTGCGCTTGTACCACTGCGGCGAGTGGCCCAAGAAATTGGCGGTGACCGCCGCAGCAAGTGTCGCAGGTGCGTGAGAAGACATGGGTTCGTGACGGACCAAGCGCTGAACGGAGTCTCGCAACATGCCGAAGCCCGCCGGCCGCCGCAAGCGAATAGAGCGGAGCGCTACCCACGGCGGCATCGGAGGCGGCCTCCTGAAGAATCCATTAGGTCCGTCCGGCGGCGCCAAATACCGCGTAACGGCTGGCTCAGCCGCTCGAGCGGCCGGTCCGTTGCAAGCGCGTTGTGAACTGAGCCGCGGCGGCCGTGGTCGATAGGTCGCATCCTGGGGCTTCTTCCGCCGCCGGGGCACGGCGCGATTGGCTTTTCGGCATCGCCCCTGCAAAAATGACGTTTCGACGCGCTACCCCGCGGCGTCGACTGGAGAGAGCTTATGGGTCTCGCGATGAGCGTTCCGCAGCTGCTGATCATCCTCGTGATCGTGGCGCTGATCTTTGGCACCAAGCGTTTGAAGGAAGTCGGCGGCGATTTGGGCAGCGCGGTCAAGAGCTTCCGCAAGGCGATGAACACGTCCGGAGACGCGGCCGACGAGCCCGTAGAAGCCCCGAAGCAGCTGACGCGCGACGAAGAAAAGAAGTAGTCTGCGCCTTCGCGATCCGTCTTAGTGGAGCGGTGCGCCGTTCCTCGACCCTATGCAGTGGCTATCACGCACGCCCAACCTCGATTTCGTCCGCTATCGCTACGTCGCGATGTTCGGCTCGGGGCTGCTGTCGCTGCTTTCGATCGTGGTCCTCATCTATCCGGGGCTGAACTACGGGCTCGATTTCACGGGCGGCATCATCGTCGAGGCCGAGTATCCGGGGCCCGCCGAGATCGACGAGATCCGTTCGGCATTGGCCGACGCGGGCTTCGAGTCGGCCCAGGTGCAGAACTTCGGCTCCGTTTCCGAAGTCCTGATCCGGTTGCCGCCGGAGGACGGCGCGCCCCAGCAAGGCGCGGGTGAGTCCGCCGCTGCGTCGCTCAGCATGCAAGAGCGCGTGCTCCAAGTGCTGCGGACCCAGGATCCCGACGTCGAGATCCAACGCTCCGACAGCGTCGGCGCGCAGGTCGGCGAGGAGCTCTTCGAGAACGCCGGGCTCGCGCTTCTGTTCGCGCTCATCATGGTGTTCGTCTACGTCATGCTGCGGTTCCGCTGGAAGCTCGCCGTCGGAGCGATCGTGGCGACACTTCACGACGTGCTCGTGACGGCCGGCATCTATGCGCTCGCAGGCTGGACGTTCGACCTCACCGTGCTCGGGTCGCTGCTCGCGGTGCTCGGCTATTCCATCAACGACACGATCGTCGTCTACGACCGCATTCGCGACAATTTCCGCCTCATGCGGCGCGGTTCCGCCGAGGCCATCGTCAACGCGTCCGTGAATCAAACGCTCGCCCGCACGTTGGTCACCGGCGTCACGAGCTTGCTGGTGCTGTTCGCGCTGGCGATCATCGGTGGCGACACGATGTTCGGCTTCTCGGTGACGCTGATCATCGGTATCGTCATCGGCACCTATTCGTCGATCTACGTCGCGAGCTCGATGGCCCTGGCCCTCAAGGTGGCGCCGAGCGACTTCATCGAGACGAAGCATAAGCAGGTCGACGAGCTCCCTTAGCCCAGCCGTGCCGAAGGTCGCGCCGCGCGTCCGCCTCGAACGCCCGAGCGCACGCCGCGAGCGCGAATATCTGCGCGCGGCGCTCCGCAGCCGAGCATTGCACCGCGGCTGGGTCGTCACGGCGGCGACCCCCGGGGAATATCGTCGCTACTTGCGGTACGCTCGCCGCGCGAATCAAGAGTCGTTCTTCGTCATCGATGTCGAGTCCGGCGAGCTCGCCGGCGTCGTCAACATCAACGACATCGTTCGCCACGCCGAGCTGTCGGGCCGGCTCGGTTACTACGCGTTCGCGCCGCACGCCGGCCGCGGGCTCATGCGCGAGGCGCTCGAGCTCGTCGTCTCGCGCGCCTTCGGCGAGCTCGGTTTGCACCGGCTCGAAGCGAACATCCAGCCCGGCAACCGCCGCTCCATCGCGCTCGTCGAAGCGCTCGGCTTCCGGCGCGAGGGCACGGCGCGCGGGTTTT
>JBBIJV010000068.1:0-16031 GCA_037445815.1 Rhodospirillaceae bacterium | reverse complement strand
GCGCACGCGCGAGCTCGGCCTTCGTCTCGCGCTCGGCGCGCGGCCGGAGACGGTGCGCGCCATGGTGCTGAAGCAAGTCGGCGTGATGGCGCTCGTCGGCGCCGGCGTTGGTCTCGTTGCGGCGCTCGCGGTCGGCCGCGTCGCCGAGTCCGTGCTGTACGGGTTGTCGGGCCGCGATCCGTCGATTCTCGCGGCGGCGACCGCCGTGCTCGGTGTCGTCGTGCTCTTGGGAAGCTGGTGGCCGGCGCAGCGCGCGTCGCGCATTGCTCCGACCGAGGCACTTCGGCAAGAGTAGCCGTTGTAACCATTCTTCCGGGCCGCGCATCTATTCGCTCGAGGATTCGGGGGAAAACCGTGAATCAACTCAGGCCCTTATTGCGGCAGCTCAGGCTGCGTCCTGGGCTGTCGTTCGTCGTCATCGCCATGCTGGCGCTCGGCATCGGCGCGACGACGGCGATGTTCTCGCTGTACCACCAGATTCTCGTCCGGCCGCTGCCGGTTCCCGAGCCCGGGCGCCTCGTGAATCTGGCCGCACCGGGACCGGGCAAGTTCGGCGGAACCTACGGCGACCTCGGCATCGGCGATCGCGAAGCGCAGTTCAGCTATGCGATGTTCCGCGAGCTCGAGGCGCGGCAGAGCGGTTTCACCGGCCTCGCGGCGCATACGGATTTCGTGTCGAACCTGAGCTATCGCGAGCAACCGAGCTATAGCCGCGGCGGCACGATGGTGTCCGGCGGCTACTTCCGCGTCTTGGGTCTCAACCCGGCGCTGGGGAGGCTCATCACGCCTGAAGACGAGCCTCGCGTCGGCGAGTCGAAAGTCGTCGTATTGAGCTACGACTACTGGCAACGGCGCTTCTCCGGCGACCCGAACATCATCGGCGAGCTGCTGACGGTCAACGGCCAGGACCTCGAGATCGTCGGCGTGGCGCCCGAGGGCTTCACGGGCACGATCTTGGGCGTGCGGGCCGACGTCTTCGTGCCGCTGTCGCTGCGCTGGCTCATGGTGCCGACGCTCGGCGCGTACGACGAGTCGAACCCGTTTCGGTATTTCAACTACTGGGCGTATGTGTTCGGCCGGCTCGCGCCCGGCGTCACGCTCGAGCGCGCGGGCGCGGAGCTCAACACGCTCTACAGCGGCCTTCTGAACGAGGTCGAGGCGCCGCTCTTGCCGGCGCAGGTACCGCAGGAGGTCAGGGATCAGTTCCGCAAGCGCCGGATTGCTTTCTCGCCGGGCGAGCTCGGGTGGGGACCGCTGCGTGCGCGCGCGGAGCGCCCGCTCGAGCTACTGATCGGCGTGACGGTGCTCGTGCTGCTGATCGTCTGCGTCAACATCGCGAACCTGCTGCTCGCGCGCGGCGCGGCGCGCAGCGGCGAGATCGCGATTCGCGCAGCGCTCGGCGGAAGGCGCCTGCAGCTCGCGAGGGCGTTGCTCTGCGAGTCGTTCGTGCTGATCGCGATCGGCGGCGCGCTGAGCCTGCTCGTGGCCGCGCTGATCGTGCGGCTCATCTCCGGAATGCTGCCGTCGAACCTCGGGCTCGGGCTCTCGGCGCTGAACGGCACGGCGCTCATGTTCGCGGCCGGCGCGTCGCTGCTCACGGTGATTGTGTTCGGCCTCGCGCCTGCGTGGCGCGTCAGCGGCGCGAATCCGGGGCAGGTCATGAACATGCAGGGCACGCGCGCCGTCAGCGGCCGCGGCTCGGCGCGCGTTCGCGCAACGTTGACGACCGCGCAGATCGCGTTCTCGATGGTGCTGCTCGTGCTCGCGGGGTTGTTCACGAAGAGCCTCTCGAACATCGGCAGCGAGGATCTAGGCATCGACGTCGACTCGCTCGTGACTTTCGGCATCACGGCGCAGCTCTCCTCGTACGACCAGCAAGAGCTCCTCGTGCTCTACGACCGCATCGAGGAAACGCTGGCCGCGCAGCCCGGCGTGACGGGCGTCGGCACCACGGCGATACCGCTGTTCTACGACTTCTCGCTGGGCGGCAGCTTCGCAGTCGAAGGCACCGAGCCCGCGCCCGGCGCCGACACGTACTCGGCTGCAACCGCCGTCGGCTCCGGCTACTTCGCGGCGCTCGACGTTCCCTTGCTCGCGGGGCGCGTGTTCACGGACGCCGACACGGGCGACAGACCGCCCGTCGCCATCGTGAACGAGGCGTTCGCGCGCAAGTTCAACCTCGGCGAGAACGTGGTGGGCACGCGTCTCAACCGCGGGCTCGAGATCGTCGGCCTCGTGGCGGACGCGAAGCACGCGTCTGTCAAAGGGCACGTTCCGCCGCTCGTGTACTTTCCGCGCCGCCAGATGGCCGGTTGGCTCCAGTCGCTGTGGGTCTACGTACGCGGCAGCATCCCTGCGGACACGTTGAAGGCGACGATCCCGCGCGTGATGGCCGAGATCGCTCCGGACGTGCCGCTCGTCATCGTGCAGACGATGCGCGAGCGCGTCGACGACAACGTCTACATCGATCGTCTGCTCTCGACGCTGTCGACGGGATTCGCCGCGCTCGCGACTTTACTCGCCGGTATTGGCTTGTACGGCGTGCTCGCCTACAACGTGCAGCGGCGCACGCGCGAGCTGGGCCTCCGGCAGGCGCTCGGGGCGGAGCCGAAGCAGCTGCGCGTGCTCGTCTTGAAGCAGGTCGGCGTGATGGCGTTGATCGGGCTCGGAATCGGTTTGGCCGTTGCCGTCTCGCTGGGCCGAGTCGCCGAGGCCGTGCTGTTCGGCCTGTCGGGCCGCGACCCTACGGTGATCGGCGCGGCGACGGGTTTGCTCGCGGCCGTGATGCTGGCGGCGAGCTGGCTGCCGGCGTGGCGCGCGGCGCGCGTCGCTCCGACGGAGGCGTTGCGGTACGAGTAGCTCGTTCGTTGCGCGGCGGTTGGCGCCCGGGGCAAGGGCGTTGACGCGTCACGTGACGCGTTCTTAGTCCGAAGCGCGAATGATCAGTGCCGCGGGCGCCTGATGCCGACTCTCGCGAGCGCCTCGCGAGGAACTCCGTAAAACGTCAGCACGTGGCGCGAATCCGTGAGACCGCAGGCCTCGCGATGCACGACGAATGCTTCGACGCGCTCGGCGAGACCCCAGAGCAACGTCTCTCGCTTCGCATCGGCTCGCGATGCGTGGCCACGCGCGTGCTCGTATTCCCGGAACTGCTCGAGCGCCTCCTCGAGCCGCCGCCCCGAGCGCCCGAGCGCGCCGGCTTTCTCCTCGGCGATCTCGTTCTGAACGACGTCGACGAATTGGTCGGTCATGGCCCGAAAAGGGATACTCGAATCACCGATATCGGTCGCCGGTTTGCCCTGCATGCGTCTTCTCCCAGTTCTTGCCGTCCAACGGTATGACGGTCATTTGCTCGACGGTGCCTTCGTCGAGGCAACGCGCGTTGACGCTATAGCCGTCCGGATGCGACCGCGGCACGTAGAACGACTTGACGCCGCAGACGGAGCAGAACAAATGCTTGGCGGTGCCGGTGTTGAACTGATAAGTCGTCAGCACGTCCGCGCCGGACAGCAATCTGAACCGCGTCTTCGGGACGATCAGATGCAGATAGCCGGCCTTGCTGCACATCGAGCAGTTGCAGTCGGTTACCTCGATGCGTGCCGGTGCGTCGACCTCGAACCGAACGCGCCCGCAGTGACACCCGCCCGTATGCGTGATCATCGTTCCTCCGGTCGATTGGCTATTCCGCTCATGCCCGTTCCTCGAGGCGCGCTCGGACGTCGGCGTAGGCCGTTCGGATCAGCGCGCGCAGTGCCTCGGCGTTCGGCTCGCTGTCCGGCTTGAGCTTCACGTGTCGCATGCCCTTGCCGCTGCCTTCGAGCAGACCGGCCGGGTCCTCGAGCGACGCGCCGTAGAAGAAGCCGACGTTCACGTGGGCTTTGAAGGTGTTCACGTACGCGAACGCGGCGTCTCCGGCGCACGCGACGGGGCAACCGTCGTGAATCAGCTCGCCGACATCGGCGCCGCCGCGCCGGATTTCTTCGAACCACTCGCGCGCGATCGCGCGGAGCTCGATCGGCCCTTCGGCGAACCATGCCGCGACCGCCGGATCGCGCTTGCGCGCGGACGGGAATCGCCAGAGCTCCTCGCGGCCGCTCAGGCTGCGCAGGTCGAGGGCAACTCGCCGTGTGCTACGCCGGTGACGGTTGCGCTTCGTGCTCATCTTTCCCGGTGGTCGGTGTCAGTCCAAGAGCTTCCAAGACGCCGCGCCGTCGAGGTGCCGGATGCGCGCGCCTTCGAGCGCCGCCGGCTCGAAGTTCACGGCGTTCACGGCGACGATCGCGTTGCGGCGCTTCTTGCGGTACTCGTAGTGCGTCACGCAGCCGCACTTCTTGCAGCGGCGGTACGCGCGAATCTTACGCTTCCACGAGTATTTCGAGAGGCCGTCCTTCGGCGCCTCGATCGTGACGACGCTCGCCGCGTAGTACGCCCAGAGCCCGTTGTAGCGGCGGCAGATCGAGCAGTTGCAGCTCGTCAGCGTGCGCGAGACGCGCGGAACGGTGATGCGCACGGCGCCGCAGTGGCAGGTGGCGACGACCGGCTCCGCGCGCCGAGCCATGTCTCCGCCGCTGACATGGCTCGGCGACGGGCTCGGCCCAGAGGTCGTACTCGTCGGCGCTCGTCACGCGCGCCGTGACGATGCTGCCCGGCCTGAGCTTGTTTGCGCCTGTGCCGGCCGGCAGATACACGCGGCCGTCGATCTCGGGCGCGTCGGCCATCGAGCGGCCGAGGGCCTGCTCGCCGTCGATCTCGTCGACGATGACTGTCACGTCGGTTCCGACACGGCGCGCGAGCCGGCGCGCGCTGATCGCCTGCTGCGCGGCCATGAAGCGGTGCCAGCGTTCCTCCTTCACTTCCTCCGGCACGGCGTTCGGCAGCGCGTTCGCCGGGGCGTCGTGCACGGGCTCGTAGCGGAAGCAGCCGACACGGTCGAGCTCGGCCTCCTCGAGCCAGTCGAGCAGCGTCTGGAAATCTTGCTCGGTCTCGCCGGGGAAGCCGACGATGAACGTCGAGCGGATCGTGAGATCGGGCACGGCCTCGCGCCACGCGCGGACGCGCTCGAGTGTCTTGGCTTCCGACGCAGGCCGCTTCATCGCCTTCAATATCTTCGCGCTCGCGTGCTGGAACGGCACGTCGAGATACGGCAGCACTTTGCCGTCCGCCATCAGCGGAATCAGCTCGTCGACGTGCGGGTACGGATAGACGTAGTGCAGGCGTATCCAAGCGCCGAGCTCGCCGAGCGCGGCCGCGAGCTCGGTGATGCGCGCCGCGACGGACCGGCCGCGCCACTGCGACGCAGCGTATTTGACGTCGACGCCGTACGCGCTCGTGTCCTGCGAGATCACGAGCAGCTCGCGCACGCCGGCGCGCACCAGACGTTCCGCTTCGCCGAGCACATCGGCGGCGGGGCGGCTCACGAGGTCGCCGCGCAAGCGCGGGATGATGCAGAAGCTGCAACGGTGATTGCAGCCTTCCGAGATCTTCAGATACGCGTAGTGGCGCGGCGTTAGCTTCACGCCTTGCGCCGGCACGAGATCGACGAACGGATCGTGTGGCGGCGGGACGGCATCGTGCACGGCCGTCACGACGGCTTCGTATTGATGCGGGCCCGTCACGGCGAGCACGTTCGGATGTGCGGCGCGGATCACGTTGGCTTCCGCACCGAGGCAGCCGGTGACGATGACGCGGCCGTTTTCCGCGAGCGCCTCGCCGATCGCGTCGAGCGACTCGGCGCGCGCGCTGTCGAGAAACCCGCATGTGTTCACGACGACGACGTCGGCGCCGGCATAGTCGGCGGCCGTCTCGTAGCCCTCGGCGCGCAGCCGGCTCAGGATCCGCTCGCTGTCGACGAGCGCCTTCGGGCAGCCCAGGCTCACGAACCCGACTTTCGGCGCTTGGTTTTTGCTGGCGGCTTTCGGCACGTGCGGGCTCGAGCGGGAGCGTTGCGGCGCTGCGCAGGGGGCGCTATTGCGCCACGCACGGCCGCAAAACGCAAACGGCTTTGGCCGGATGGCTTTACCGCGGGCCGGCCGCGAGACCACAATCGACGAGGGCGTGGAAGTGGCGGGCGAGGGCCGCATGGCGCAGACGGTGACGCGACAGCAGCTCGAGGCGATGGTCGGCCGGCCGCTCGGCACGTCGGACTGGTTCCTCGTCGACCAGCAGCGCGTCGACGCGTTCGCCGACGTCACGCTCGACCGTCAGTTCGTCCATGTCGATCCCGTGCGCGCGAAGTCGACGCCGTTCGGCGGCACGATCGCGCACGGTTTCCTGACGCTGGCGCTGCTCGTGCACCTGTGTCTGCCGTTCATTCCGACGCTCGAACGGCGCAAGCTCGTCGTAAACTATGGGTTCGACAAGGTGCGTTTCGCGGCGCCCGTGAAGGTCGGAAAGCGCATTCGCGCCGCGGGCACGCTCGGCGAGGTGTCCGAGCGAAAACCGGGCAACGTCATCATGCGAGTCGACGTCACGGTCGAGATCGAGGGAGAGGATAAACCGGCGCTCGTCGCCGAATGGTTGAGCTTGCATGTGGTCGACTGAGCGAACCTGGTATACCCGAGCCGCGCTGACGCTGTGCGCGGCGATCTGTCTCGCGGCCTGCGAGCGCGCCGGCGCTCCCGGACCCGAAGGCTCTCCCGTCGGAACGACGGTGCAGCAGGCGCCGGCGCTCGTCACGCCTGAAGCCGAAGCGGCCGCGCAGGCCATCACGGGTGAAGACATCCGCCGCGTCGTCGCCGAGCTCGGCGACGATCGCTACGGCGGCCGCCTGCCGGGCACCGAAGGCGACCGGCTCGCGCGCGCCTATCTCGCCGCGGAGCTCGAGCGCCTCGGGTTCTCGCCGACGCCGGGCGGGTACGAGCAGCCGATCGAGCTCGTCGGCGTCACCACGGAGGCGCCCGAGACGTGGCGCTTCACGCGCGGCGGCGAAGTCGTCGAGCTCGCGCGCAGCACGGATTTCGTCGCGAGCAGCGGCGTGCAGGCGGAGACGGCCGGGGTCACGGAAGCCGAGGTCGTGTTCGCCGGCTATGCGATTCAAGCGCCCGAGTTCGACTGGGACGATTTCAAGGACGTCGACGTGCGCGGCAAGGTGCTGCTCGTGCTCAACAACGATCCCGACTGGGACCCGGCGTTGTTCGAGGGCACGACGCGGCTTTATTACGGCCGCTGGACGTACAAGTACGAGAGCGCGGCGCGGCAGGGTGCGGCCGGCGTCATCATCGTGCACACGACGCCGTCGGCGGGCTATCCCTGGCAGGTCGTGCAGACGTCGTGGAGCGGTCCGCAGTACGAGATTCCGGCCGGCGACGAGCCGCGCACCCAGGTCGAGGCCTGGGTCACCGAGAACGCGGCGCGCCGCTTGCTCGGCGGCGCGCACGATCTCGACGCGCTGATCGAGCAGGCCAAGAGCCGCGACTTCCGCCCCGTGCCGCTCGGGATCACGACGTCGTTGCGGCTCACGAACACGCTGACGCGCACGCCGACGGCGAACGTGTTCGGGACCTTGCGCGGCAACGATCCGGCCCTCGCGGACGAGTACGTGATCTACTCGGCGCACTTCGATCACTTGGGAACCGGCGAGCCCGACGACGACGGCGACACGATCTTCAACGGCGCCCGCGACAACGCGAGCGGCGTCGGCATGCTGCTCGCGATAGGCAAAGCCTTCGCGGCGTTGCCGGAGCCGCCGCGCCGCTCCGTGATGCTGTTCTTCGCGGCCGCGGAAGAGCAGGGGCTCATCGGCTCGCAGTACTTCGCCGAGCACCCGCCGATGCCGGCGGGGCGCATCGCCGCGAACGTCAACTTCGACAGCGGCAACATCTGGGGTGAGACGCGCGACATCACGTTCATCGGGCTCGGCAAGTCGAGCCTCGACGCCGTCGCGCAGAGCGTGGCTGCATATCAGGGCCGCACGCTGCTCGGCGACCAGTTTCCCGACCGCGGCTTCTACTATCGCTCCGATCAGTTCAATTTCGCGAAGGTCGGCGTGCCGGCGTTCTACCTGGAGCCCGGCACGGACTTCATCGGGCGCCCTGCGGGTTGGGGGGTGGAGCAGGCCGAGCGGTACGAGGCCGAGCACTATCATCAGCAAAGCGACGAGCTGACTCCCGAATGGAATTTCGACGGCATGGTGCAGGACGCGCGGTTCGGCTTCCTGGCGGGGCTGATCGTCGCGAACGACGATGCGCTGCCGCAGTGGAACGCCGGCAACGAGTTCGAAGCGGCGCGCCGAGCGGCGCTCGAAGCCGCCGGCTCGCCGTAGTCAGTGTAGTCAGTGCTGCGGCGCCGAACGCGTCGCTTCAGTCGTAGTACTCGGGCGCCTTCTTCAGCGTGCGGTGCGCGACGAGGTCGTGCTGAATCCAGAGCTTCGCGCCCGTGCGCCGCAGGAACTCCTCGAGCTCGTCGCGCGCGGCTTGCGTCTCGGCCTCGCTGACCTCGAACGTCGGCACGCGGTTCAGCGTGCGCTCGGCCGGGTAGTGATAGAGGTCGCCCGACAGCACGACGCCGCCCGTGTTCGCGAGCTTCACGTACAGCACGGTGTGGCCCTCGGTGTGGCCGTGTGCCTGCCGGATGACGACCGTGCCGTCGCCGAACACGTCGCGCTCCGGCGCCGTCAGCAGCGTCACGCGGCGGCTGTCCTTCAGCGCCGAGTAGGTCTCGGGCCGCGTGCCGCCGGGCGGGTCGGCGCGGAACATCGCGTCGTGCTCGAGCTTCGGCACCAGCCACTGCGCGTGCGCGAACAGGTTCGCGTCGGCCGTGTGGTCCCAGTGGTAGTGCGAGAGCGCGAGGTGTGTGACGTCGGCGGGCTCGTAACCGGCGGACTTCAACTGCGAAGTCAACGTGGGGCCGAGTGTGACGAAGCGCTCCTGTCCGTCGCGGCGCAGTAGCCGCTGCCGGAAGCCGACGGGTCCGGCGCGCTCGTGATCGGCGACGGCGCCGGCGTCCCACATCAAGACGCCGCGCGGGTGCACAATTAGGAACGACGCGACCGACAGCGAGACTTCCTCGACGTCGGCGTCCGTGAGCCGATAGCGCGCCGTCTCCGATGCCAGCACGCCGCCGTCGAAGACGTAGAGGCGGGGCGAGGTGACCTTATCTTGCGCGACGAGGCTCCACGTGGCCGCGAGAGCTAGGAGCGCGGCGAGCGCGTGCCGCAAGGTGGTACGAAACATCAGTCCCCCCGGTGTTCTTCGTCGATGCGCCGGTACTTCCGCGAACGCCTGCATGATGCGCCATTTGCGCGGCGCCGTCACGCGCGCGTCGGCTCGCCGCCCGCGTGCCGGCGCGCCGCTCGGCCTGCTCACGGCCCTGGCAACTGCGCGATACTACGAAGCGTGTCGATCGAAACGACGCCGAACCAGCTTCTGCTCGCGCTCGAAGAGCTTGCGCCGCTCGTGCGCGAAAATGCCGTCGCGATCGAGCGCTCGTGCGCTCTGCCTGATGCAATTGTCGAACGGCTCATTCGCGGGCGCTTCTTTCGTCTTTGGATTCCGCGCCGCTATGACGGCCTCGAGCTCACGCTTACCGCGGCGCTCGAGATCTACGAAGCCGCCGCTCGAGTCGACGGCTCACTCGGTTGGTCCGTCATGATCGGCGCAGCGGGCGGATTGTTCGCCGCCTACCTCGAGCCGACCAGCGCTCGTGAGATCTTCGGCTCTCCATTATCCGTGATCGCAGGCTCGGGCGCGCCGCACGGACGCGCCGAGCGCGTCGAAGGCGGTTATCGAGTGACCGGCCGCTGGCGCTACGCGAGCGGCGCGCCCTACGCCACCACGTTCACGGCAAATTGCATCGTGACACGCGGCGGCGCACCGGTGCCGGACGCCGACGGGCGGTTTCTCGTGCGCGCGATGGCCTTCGCGCGCGAGGAAGTGAACATCCTCGAGACTTGGGGCGCATCGGGGCTCAAAGGCACTGCGAGCCACGACTTCGCGGTCGAGGACGTTTTCGTGCCGGAGCGGCGCTCGTTCAGCGTATTCGCCGATCGACCGCGCGAGACGGGCCCGCTCTACCGCCTGCCGTTCCAAGTGCTGACGGAGCTCCCCGTAACCGCCGTGGCGCTCGGGATCGCTCGTCACCTTCTCGCCGCCTTTGCGGACCTTGCCGCTTCGAAGCCGAGCGGGGCGGACGGCCGATTGCTCGCCGACGATTCCACCGCTCGAGCGGCGTTCGCCCGCGCCCATGCGGCGTGGCGACTCGCGAAGTCGGGACTAGCGGAGCTCGCGGAGCGCGCTTGGCGAAGTGCAGAGGCGCGCGTCGAGCTCGGCGCGGAACAGCGTGCCGAGATCACGGCTGGCTGCGCGCACGGATTCGCGACTCTTCGAGAGACGGCAGCCGAGGTCGCAGCCGTCGCCGGGATGGCCGCGATCGATGGCGATTCCAATCTGGCGCGCGCGTGGCGTGACTTGCTTGCGCTCGGTGCTCATTTCTCCGTCAGTCCGCGGCAAATTGAAGCCGCGGGTGCGGACTTGCTCAGGGTGGCACGCCCGAAGCGCGGCGATAGAAGTTAGTGAGCCGTTCGCCGAGGCCGACCGCCGTGTGATGCGCCATTTGCGCGGCGACGTCGCGTGTGCGCGCTACGCTTCGTCGCACACGAAGGAGCCGCGGAGTCGCCTGAAGCGCAGCGTCAGGAACTCGACGCCGGCGCTGAACCGGTCGGTGGCGTTCGGGTCGCACTCGACGTGCGCGATGCGCGCGAGCGCGCGCAGCTCGGTGCATTCGATGCGCACGATTTGATTCGCCTCGAACCGCACGCCCGACGCGAACGACATGCCGTTCAGCGACAAGTTGCGCATCTCTGCCTGAATCGGCGCGCCCTGTGGCCAGGTGACCCAGATGTCGATGCCGTGGCGTTTCGGGATGCGGTTCAGCATGCGCTGGCCCGAGTATTCGAGGCGATGACGCTCCGCGGGATAGAGCGGGCTCAAGCATTGCGCGCACTCGTCGTCGCGCTCGAGCGTGCGCTCGAGCGCATGCAGCGCGCCGCAGAAGAGGCAGCTGCGCGCGCGGAACGTGCCGGTCTCGTCGCCGACGTCGCGCTGCGCCGTGTCGGCGTGGCCGGCGCGCTCGAGGTCGTACGTCGCGCGCCGCTTTGCATCGCCGAGCACGGCGTACGCCTGGTCGAGCAGCGCGATCTCTTCGGCGCCGCGACTGCCGCCGAGCGCGCGCTGCAATAGCGTCCGGTAGCTCGCGTGGATGATTGCGGCCGGCGCATCGGGCTGGACGTGCAGGATGCGGTAGTAGTCGGGCGCGCTCATGGCGCAAACGCTAGCAGGGCCCTTTGCGGGCGGCCCGTCGACGGGGTCACAACTCGGTGGGCAAGCCCGGGTCGATGTGCGTAGCGAGCGCCCTCGATGGCCATCCGAAAATCTGGCCGCTCTGGTCAAAAATCGTTACTGGGCATGGTCTGACGGGGTGTACAAAATATCAGTCAATCCACCACACACCACCTTCGGAGGCTGCCATGAGCGCCGTGACCGACGCGATGCCTTCTCTGTCCCGGACCGAACCCGATCGCTCGATCGACGAGCTCGATGCCGCGATCTGCCGTCTCGCGAGCCGCATCAACGCCGTGAACTACGAGCTCCTCGTGCTCGTGCGCGAGTTCGACGACCGCATGGGTTGGGCGAGGTGGGGCTATCCGAATTGTGCCGAGTGGCTGTCGTGGCGCTGCGGCATTTCGGTGTCGGCGGCGCGCGAAAAAGTCCGGACGGCTCAGGCGCTACGCAATCTGCCCGCCGTTTCGCTCGCGTTTCGTGAAGGCCGTCTCTCGTACACGAAGGCGCGCGCGCTGACGCGCGTGGCTGCGACGCACGATGAGGAGGCGCTCGTCCGCTATGCGCTGCGAGCGACGGCGCCCGATGTCGAGGAGCGCTGCCGGCAGATTCGCAACGTCCACCCGGATTCAGCGCTCGATGCACAGCGCGCGTGGGCGGCGCGCTCGCTATCGGCGTGGCGCAACGCAACGCGCGGCACGCTGTGTCTGCGCGTCGAGTTGCCGGTCGAGGTCGGCGAGCTGGTGATGCGGGCGATCGACCGGGCGATGGAGCAGGAAGAAGTCCCGAACGGCGTAGCCGAACGACCGCCGTCCGGTTTCCTGAGCCAACAGGCCGATGCTTTGGTGGAGATCGCGAGAACGTACCTCGACGGCGGTGAATCGAAGTCGGGTGCGGATTCGTCGTCTTCTGCGGATCGTTATCAGCTCGTCGTGCACGTCGACGAAGCCGCCCTCCGCGGAGGGAGGGGGCGATCCGATGCGCCGCTCGAAACGGTGAAGCGACTGGCGTGCGATGCGAGCATCGTCGTCGTGACGGAGGACGAGCGCGGCACGCCGCTCAACGTGGGACGCAGGCAACGGCTCGTCTCTACGCCGCTGCGGCGAGCGCTTTGGGCGCGCGATCGGCACTGCACGTATCCCGGTTGCCATCGCACGCGGTTTGTCGAAGCACACCATGTCGCACATTGGGCAGAGGGTGGGGAGACGAGCTTCGACAATCTCGTCCTGTTGTGCGGGTTCCATCATCGGTTGCTGCACGAAGGCGGTTACAAGATTCGCCGCGATCACACCGGCGAGCGCTGCTTCGTGCGTGCGGATGGCCGAGCGATCCCGCGCTGCGGTTACCGCTTGGACGATTACGCGGGCGATGACGGGACCGAGGATCCCTCCACGGAGGGATCGGGGCGCGACGCTACTTCCGAGGACCGGCCCTCAACGGAGGTGCGTGAGCCGCGCGGCACGTACCGCTTGAATTCGGGGAGTAGCGCTTTTGTCGCTTGAGCGGCGCTAGCCGGGCTATTGCTGCGGCGCGACTGGGTTCGACGAGCCGGCGAAGAGCCGCCGTCCGTCCTCGAACGTGACGGTGGAGATGTTGGCCGTCGGCGTCGCGTTGCGCGCCTGCCAGCCCTCGACGAGCAGCACCGTGCCGACGGGAAGATCCTCGCGGCGCCAGCCGCGGCGGATCAGCCCGTTTGCGCCGCCCATCTCGAGGGCCCAGTTCACGGTGTTGCCGTTCTCGTCCGTGACGTCGATGTAGAGCCAGGCGTGCGGGTTCGAGAACTTGACCTCCGTGACCTTGCCTGTGAGCTTCACGGGACGATCGGGATCGAACTCGGCCGAGAACGAGTGGTGGGCGCCAGCCGTTCCGCCCGCGAGGAGGGCGATCGCGGCTGCGAACCTCCGTGCGGATGCGGCGGCTCGAGAAGTCATCGTGCTAATTCTCCTGTCGCTTGTCTCGCGCGATACTCGTCGCGGATCTGCTTCAAGTGCTCGAGGTCCGCGTTGTCCTCGTGGCACGCGACCTCGAGCAGCTCGTCGGCTCGGCGATGCATCGGCACTTCGATCGTCCACGGCCGAGTGTACGGGATCGGATCGCTGACGGTCGCGCGATAGATGACCGTGGCCTCGTCGACGGGCGTGAATCGCTCGACGACGGTTTGCATATGACTGATCACGTCGCCGACCTCGTTCAGCCACGCCTTGCCGTTGAAGTTCGTGCTCTCGACGACGAGCGTGTCGCCTTCCCAACGGCCCTGCGACGAGCCCTGCCACAGGCGCACGTGATCGGGTAACGGCGGGCGCGGGTTCAGCGCGATATGCCGCCACGACATGCGCTCGAATAGCACCACGACGTAACCCGGCGGCTGCAGGATTTGCACGGGTTGCGGCACGTAGTGCGAGCGCGGAATGCCTGCGACGAAGCAGTGCGCCGTCGGATCGTCGTAGCCACGGTGCGGCTCATAGCGCGCGATGCGCTCGGCGCGCGCCCAGGTTTGATAGGGTAGGCGGCCGTCCGGCGGATCGATAACGAGCCCACGGCTCGCCGGCGTCAAAAAGTTCTGCGGGCTCGACTCGAGGCCGTAATTGCCGCCGCCCGCGTCGAGCTCGTACCAGCCCGAGATGTCCGGCGTGCCGTCGGGCAAGCGGCGGATCTCGCCCGTGCGCTCCGGCGGCGGCAGCGCCGCGCCGGCGCGCGCGTCGAACGGCACGTTCTCCGCCGGGATCGGCGCCGGATACCACGTGCGTTCGTCGCGCTCGAAGTCGCCGTTCGCCTCGGACTTCTCGGCCTGGCAGTGATACTCATAGAGCCGCGGCAGCTCGGTCTGGCGGTGCAGCGGCATGCGGATCGTCCAGGGGCGCGCAAAGACGTTCGCGTCCTCGATCGTCGCCGAGTAGTCGATCGTGCTCGCGTCGCGCAGCGCGTAGCGCTCCGTGACCTTCAGTCCGTTCGTGTGCCAGTTTCCGGCTGCGTCGAGCCAGGTACGGTCGTTGTGATCCGTTACCTCGACCACGAGCACGTCGCCTTCCCAACGGCCGCGCGAGTTGCCCATCCAGCTCTCGATGCCTTCGTGCAGTGTCGGCTGGCCGTTCGTGTAGATGAGTCTGAAGACTTGCGACCACTCGAACGTGATCGCGACGTGGTCCCGCGTCTGGAAGATCTGGAATGGATGCTCCAGGTACATGATGCGCGGCACGCCGGGCAGGTAGCAGCTGTTCAAAGGATCGGCCGTCGCGCGCTCGGCGAAGTTGCGCCGCTGCTGTTCACGAGCGGCCGGCAGATACGGGATCTCGCCGCCGTCGACGACGCTCGGTCCGGCCGGCATCAGGTACTTCGCGTCGTGATGCTCGAGCCCGTACGCGGCGCGGTTACGCACTTGCCAGATGCCCTGCAAGTCCGGTCTGCCGTCCGTCGTCCGTGGAATCGATTGCGCGGCGACGGGGCCGGCCACAGCGACGGCGAGCAATGCGTGCAACGTGCGAGACATTGGAACCTCGGCTCTAGCGCTTCGAAAGCAGCGACATCGCGCCGACGACCATCGCCTCGATACCCATCGTCACGGACGACTCCGCAGCGATCTTGAAGAGCGGCGAATGGTGCGCGGCCACCGTCGCGAGCTCCGCCTCCGGGGTGCCGCCGACGAAGAAGTACACCGCCTTCACCCCGTGCTCGGGCGCGCCGTAGAACGCAAAGTCTTCGGCCCCCATGCCCTCGCGCTTGTGCGTGGGCACGCGCGCCTCGCCGAAGTGCGCGCGGAACGCGGACTCGATCATCATCGCCGTCGCCTCGTCGTTCAGCGTCGGCGGCGTCGTCTCGCTTTCGGATACGACGACGTCGGGCAGCTTGTCCTCGGGCACGCCGAACGAGCGCGCCACGCCGTGCGCGATGCGCTGGATGCCTTCGAGCAGTGTCGCGCGCGTAGCGAGGTTATCGGCGCGCACGGTCAATTGCAGGTCCACGCGGTCGCCGATGATGTTGTGCTTCGTGCCGCCGTGAATTGCCCCCACGGTCACAACGCCGTCCTCGAGCGGGTCGATCGTGCGGCTCACGAGCGATTGCAGCGAGACGACGATTTGCGACGCGACGAGCACGGGATCGATGCCGCGATGCGGCGACGCGCCGTGCGTGCCGACGCCGTGCACGGCGACGTCGACCGTGTCGGCGCCGGCCCAGGCGACGCGCTGCGGCACGCTGACCGTGCCCGCCGCCATCGGCGACCAGACGTGGAAGCCGAGCGCGTAGTCGGGCTTCGGGAAACGCGTGAAGAGCCCGTCGGCAATCATGTCGCGCGCGCCGCTCGCGCGCTCTTCGGCCGGCTGGCCGATGAAGACGACCGTGCCGGACCACGCGTCCTTGCGCGCTGCGAGTTGTCGCGCCGCGCCGACGAGCGCCGTCATGTGCACGTCGTGGCCGCAGGCATGCATCACGGGCTGCTCGATGCCGTCCGAGTCCACTTGCCGCACCTGCGACGCGTTCGGCAGACCGCTCTTCTCCTCGACGGGCAGGCCGTCCATGTCCGCGCGCAGCAGCACCGTCGGCCCCGCACCGTTGCGCAGCACGGCGACGACGCCGGTCTTGCCGACCCTTTCCGTCACGTCGAGCCCCAGCGCGCGCAGCTCCGCGGCGAGCCGCTTGCTCGTCTCGATCTCCCGGCCCGAGAGCTCCGGATTGCGGTGAAAATGGTCGAACAGTGCGGAAAGCCGCTCGCGGTAGTCCGCGGCGACGTCGGCGCGGAGCGTCGTGTCGGCGGCCGACGCG
>JBBIJV010000067.1:0-16132 GCA_037445815.1 Rhodospirillaceae bacterium | reverse complement strand
ACACCCTCACGATCGAGCGCTACGAGTGGCCCGAGCTCACGTTTACGGCCCGCTGCTCGAAGGGCACTTATGTCAGGACGCTTGTGGAGGACATGGCGCGGGCCGCGGGGACGTTGGGCCACGTGGCGGCGTTGCGCCGCCTTTCCGTCGAACCGTTCGCCGAAGAGGGCATGCATACCCTCGAGCGCCTCGACGCCGCGGCCGTCGACGGTCCGGCCGCACTGGACCGGCTGCTGCTGCCGGCCGATGCCGGATTGACGGGTTGGCCGTCGGTGCGCGTCGCGGCGGCCGATGCGGCTCGCCTCGCCCGCGGCCAAGCCGTCGCGGCCGGTGCCGACCTGCCGACGGGACAAGTCCGAGTGCTGTCGGAGGCTGGCCAGCTCATCGCCATAGGCCGCGTGACGCCTGAGCGCACCCTCGCGCCGACACGGGTTTTTCTTCGTTAACGGCTTGGTCCTGCGGCGAATGTTTCGGTATGATGCGCGCCTTCCACGAATAGTGAATGCACTGGCCGCTGGATAGGGCGGCCGCAGAGGACTGTTGAATGACGCTCAAATCGGCACAGAAATCCGAGATCATCAGCCAGTACGGCCGCGGCCCGGCCGATACCGGCTCGCCGGAAGTGCAAGTTGCCCTGCTGTCCGCGCGGATCAACCAGCTTTCCGACCATTTCGCGGGTCACGAGAAGGATCATCACTCCCGCCGCGGTCTGCTCAAGATGGTCAATCAACGGCGCAAGCTGCTCGACTATTTGAAGCAGAAGGACCAGGGCCGCTATCAAGAGCTGATCGGCCGCCTAGGCTTGAGGCGCTAGTCCAAGTTTCCCGTCAGAGCCGGCTCGACCGGCTCTGAACGTTTTTGAAGCGACCCATCAGCGCGCAGTCGATCAGCATTCCGCTCGCCGGAGCCGTCCTGCCGCATTGTCAAGGAATACAACGTGAAAGCTAGCAGAACCTTCAAATACGGGGCCCACGACGTCACGATCGAAACGGGCGTCATCGCGCGCCAGGCCGACGGCGCCGTACTGGTCAACATGGCGGAGACCGTCGTTCTCGTGACGGCCGTCGGCGACAAGAAGGACGTCGAAGGACGGGACTTCTTCCCGCTGACCGTCAACTACCAGGAGAAGACCTACGCAGCCGGCCGCATTCCGGGCGGTTTTTTCAAGCGCGAAGGGCGCCCAAGTGAAAAAGAGACGTTGACGTCGCGGCTCATCGATCGGCCGATCCGGCCGCTCTTCCCCGAGGGCTTCCGGCGCGACGTGCAAGTCATTGCGACGGTACTGTCGATGAACACCGAGGTGGATCCCGACATCCCGTCGATGCTCGGCGCGTCTGCCGCGTTGGCGCTCTCCGGCTTGCCGTTCATGGGCCCGATCGGTGCCGCGCGCGTCGGCTACAAGGACGGCCAGTACCTGTTGAACCCGACGGCCTCGGAGCTTCAGGAGTCGAAGCTCGACCTCGTCGTGGCCGGTACGCAGGATGCCGTGCTGATGGTCGAGTCCGAAGCCGACCAGCTGCCCGAAGACGTCATGCTCGGCGCCGTGATGTTCGGCCACAAGCAAATGCAGGTTGCGATCGAGGCGATCCGCTCGCTCGCGAAAGAGGCGGGCCGCCCGCCCATCGCGTGGACGCCGCCCGCCGAGGACAAGGCGCTCGCCGAAGGCGTCGCGAAGTACGTGCCGCAGATCACCGAGGCTTACGGCATCGCGGAGAAGCAGGTTCGCTACGCGAAGATCGCCGAGCTCAAGAAGCAGTGCGTCGCCGAGCTCACGGCGCGCGAGGGCAACACGTGGACGCCGGCGCAGATCGAGGCCGAGTTCCACGACGCCGAGAAGAAGGTCGTGCGCAGCCGCATCATCGCCGGGAAGCCGCGCATCGACGGCCGGGATACGAAGACGGTTCGCAAGATCGACATCCAGGTCGGGGTGCTGCCTCGCACGCACGGCTCGGCCGTGTTCACGCGCGGCGAGACGCAGGCGCTCGTCGTCACGACGCTCGGCACGGGCCGCGATGCGCAGATCATCGACGCGCTCGAGGGCGAGCGGCGCGAGCCCTTCATGCTCCACTATAACTTCCCACCGTATAGCGTTGGTGAGACAGGATTTATTGGATCGCCGAAGCGCCGAGAAATCGGCCACGGCAGACTGGCTCGTCGCGGCGTGGAAGCCGTGATGCCGAACATGGAGACGTTCCCCTATGTCATTCGCGTGGTTTCGGAGATCACCGAGTCGAACGGCTCGAGCTCAATGGCAACCGTTTGCGGAACCAGCTTGTCGCTCATGGACGCCGGAGTACCCATCAAAGCTCCCGTCGCCGGCGTCGCGATGGGCCTCATCAAAGAAGACAGCTCTTTCGTGGTTCTCACGGACATCCTCGGCGACGAAGACCACTTGGGCGACATGGACTTCAAGGTGGCAGGCACCGCCGAAGGCGTGACGGCCTTGCAGATGGACATCAAGATCTTCGGCATCACGCGAGAGATCATGTCCACGGCGCTGGCGCAGGCTCGCGAAGGCCGCATGCACATCCTCGGTGAAATGAACAAGGTGCTGAGCGCACCTCGCGAGAAGATGTCGGACTGGGCTCCCACGATCATCACGATGAAGATCGATCCGGAGAAGATTCGCGACGTCATCGGCAAGGGCGGCGCCGTCATCCGCGCCATCACGGAAGAGACCGGCACGACGATCGATATCGAGAACGACGGCACCGTGAAGATCGCCTCCGTCGACGGCAAGGCGGGGCGCGCCGCGCGCGAGCGCATCGAGCTCATCACGGCCGAGGTCGAGGTCGGGCGCATCTATCAGGGCAAGGTCGTGCGGCTCATGGATTTCGGCGCGTTCGTCACGATCCTGCCGGGCCGCGACGGGCTCGTGCACATCTCGCAGATCTCGAACGAGCGCGTGGAGCGCGTCAGCGACAAGCTCAAGGAAGGCGACGTCGTCCGCGTCAAGGTGCTCGAGGTGGATCGGCAGGGCCGCATTCGCTTGAGCATGCGCGACGTCGACGCGGCGTAACGCAGCGTCGACGCCGGCTGCACGATCGAAGCCGGCTGCACGATCCAAGCCGGCTGCACGATCGAAGCCGGCTGACCGGCAGTGGCTCACTCCGGCCCGAGAAACGTCAACGGATAACCGTTCACGTCGCGAATCGTGAACTCGCGGCCGCCGTAGGGCGGCTCGTGGAGATGGCTCACGAACTCGACGGCGTTGCCGTGCCCGACCGAGCCGCTTCGAGCTGACGCGCCTTCAGCGCTTCATAAATGCCGGATGGGCGATCGACCCTGAACCAGAGCGTCACGGGCGGCTCTGCCTCGAGGCTGCCTAGGTTCAGCATGATGTCCGCGTTGCCGAGCTCGAGCATGGCCCAATAGAAGACGCCCGATTCCTCGTATCGGCCGGTTTCCGTGAACCCGAGCGAGACGTACCACGCGAGCGCGCGACCGACGTCGGGAACGCGCAGCATCGGAGTGAGCAGCCTGACCTCGCTCGCGTATTCGGCCAAGCTCGCAGGCGCCGGCTTCGGCGGCCGTGGGGGTCGAGCGCCGGCCGCTTGCAAGAGGCGGGCGGACTTCTGATCGGCTGCCAGCATCGCGGCTTCGAGCGCCGTGTGCCCGGCGCCGTCGACGGCCTCGAGGTCCGCGCCGAGGTCGATGAGCAGCTCCAGCATGTCGTGGCGCTTGAGCGGGATGGCGAAGTGCAGGGCCGACAGCCGGTTCTCGAAGCGTGACATGCGGCGGTCGAGCGCGCCCGGGTCCTGCTCGGCTACGGTCCGCAGCAAATCGAGGTCGCCGAGGCTCATGGCGGAGAACACGTGATGTCGCGCACCGCGCTCGACGAGCAGCCGCGCGACTTCCGGGCGCTCGCCGCGCCGCCCGTCGGCCGGATGGAAGTACGTCGCCCAGCCGATGGCGTCGAGCTCGTGTAGGTCGCCGGCGCCCTGAGGGTCGGCGCCCGCGTCGAGCAGCGCGCGCACGACTTCGAGCGACCGGTGCGCCGCGGCCCAGTGGAGCGGGGTCGTGTTGTCGCCCGCTTCGCGGGCGTTGGGATCGGCGCCGTGCTCGAGCAGCACGCGCACGACGTCGAGCCGGCCTTCGTGCGCAGCGTAGTGCAGGCCGGTCCAGCCGCCGTATTGATTCTTCGCGTCGACGAGGCGTGCGAGCGCCGGCTCCGCTGCGAGCAGCCGACGCACGCCGTCGAGATCTCCCGCGCGGCAGGCTCCGAAGAAGCGCTCGACGGTGCGCTCGCGCCGCCGGTCGACTTCTTCCTTCAGCGCGCGCCAGCTCGAGAAGCCGTGCTCGCGCGCAACCTCGAGCAGCGCGGCCGCAAGCTTCGCGCCCGCATCGGTGCGGCGCATCGCTGCGAGCCGCTCTTTGGCGAGCTTCTTGAGGTATTCGAGAAGCCCGCTCGGGCAGTGCGGATTTCGACATTCGACACCTTCCTTCCTGTATGTGCCCGCTGTCCGCGTCTCGGGCTGGAAGTCAGGGTCACTGACGATTTCAAAGCGAGTGTCGGTGGGTTCGACCCTTTACGCGGACCGTGGGCCGCCGCTCGGCCCGCCGCGATCGTAGCACGAGCAAAGGCAACGTCGCATTGACAACAGGGCGCATCGGGACCCATATTGACACTTGTAGAGATAAAACACGCCGGAAGCCCCTTACGCCATGATGTCCGTGCTCGCAGACCTCGAGCAGACCGCTTTCAGCGTGTGGATGCGCGAGTCGACTTCGGTGCTCGCGTTCCCGTTCATTTTGTTCTTGCACACGTTCGGGCTCGCGCTGCTTGCCGGGATTAACGTGGGGCTCGACTGCTGGCTGCTCGACGCACGGTGCCGTCGATTCGGCTCGCGAACGTCTATCGGAGCATGTGGCTCGGCTTCGGGATCAACTTTGTGTCCGGGTTGATGCTGCTGGCCGCCTATCCGGCCAATGCGCTGACGAACTGGGTGTTCTTCGCGAAGATGGGGCTCGTCGTGCTCGCGATGTGGGTGCTCGAGCGTCTGAAAGGAGAGCTCGCCGTCGTGGACGGGCACACGAGAGAAGTCGGCGCGCCCGCGCGCGCATTGGCGATGCTGTCGCTCTTCGTGTGGGCCGGCACGATTCTCGCCGGCCGATACCTCGCCTATACGCATCACATCCTGCTCGCGAGCGACGCGCTGTGATGGACGCGGTCATCGAATGGATGTACGCATCCGCCTTCTCGGGGTTCGTGACGGACAACGGCTGGCTGTGGCCGATCAACGAGACGCTGCACTTCTGCGGGCTCACGCTGTTGGGCGGCACCGTCGGGCTATTCGACCTGCGGGTGCTCGGTTTCGCGAAGGGAATCGCTCCGAGCTCCTTGCACGCCACCTTGCCGTGGGGACTAGCCGGGTTCTTGGTCATCGTCATCACAGGCGTGCAGTTCATGTTCGGTGCACCGGAACAGTACATCTACAACAGCGCCTTCCAGCTCAAGGTCGTGTTTCTGCTGTTGATGGGCGGCAACGCGGCGTTGTTCTACCGGCGCGAGTTCGCCGGCATCAAGACGCTCGGCCCGCATGACGACGCGCCGCGCAGCGCAAAGCTCGTCGCAGCGGCATCGCTCGTTTTTCTCGTCGCCGTGGTGCTGTGCGGCCGGATGATCACCTTCTTCCGTCCGCCTTATTGGAGTGGCTCGTTGGGGTAGTCGCGTAGAGAGGAGGGGCCCGATGGTGAAACGGATCGCACTATGCGTTGCGGCAGTAGCTGCAGCGGTCTGCGTCGGCAAGGTGCACGCTCATCACGGCACGGCGTACTTTTTTCGACACGAGCAAGACGATCACTGTCGAAGGGGAGATCGTGCGCGTGGAGTGGGTCAATCCGCACCGGCGATTGCAAATCGAGTCGACGGACGACGCGGGCCGGCGCCAAACATGGGTTCTACGGGGCTCTTCGAATTTCACCGGGCCTGGCGCCCTCGAGCTCAAGGAGCGGCTGCAACCGGGCGTGCGCATCGTCGCTCGCGGCTTTCTGTCCCGTTTTGCGGGAACGCTCGAGGCAGGGGTCGGCGAGATCCGGTTCCCGAATGGCGATGTGGAGCAATTCGGCGGAGGGCCGAGCTTCTGAGGTGGGAGCCATCCGGATCGTACCTTCGCGACCCCGGGGGCGACGAGGGCCCCGCGTAACCGCTACTTATGGCTGAACAGGGTCCTTATGCCGCTTCGATTGCGCGCCGTCCCCGCAGCGCCTCGATCTGCCACCGCTCGCTGGCCCATTTCAGGAGCACGCCGGGTCGCTCGCCGGCGATCTCCGGCGGTACGGCAAGCCCCAGCAGCTCGAGCGCCCTGGCAGTCGTCGATCGATTGCGAGTGTCGACTGGCGTCGCGCCCGTTTGCTTCGAGAGCTTTTGTCCCGCCTGATTCACGAGAACGGGCAGGTGGTGATACTCCGGCGTCGGCAGCCCGAGTGTGCGTTGCAGATGGATGTGAGCGGCCGTCGAATCGAGCAAGTCCACGCCGCGCACGACGGTCGTAACGCCTTGCTCGGCGTCGTCGAGCACGACGGCGAGGTGGTAAGCGGGCAGGCCGTCGCGCCGCACGACGACGTAGTCGCCGAGCGATGCCGCGAGATCGACGTCGCTCGTCCCTTGCAGCCCGTCGACGACGCGCACGAGGCCGCCATCGACGCGCACCCGCACCGCTGCGTCGCCGGGGGGCAGGTGCCGGTCGCGGCACGTGCCCGGGTAATGGCCGGACTCGCCTTCGTTGGCCGCCCGAACCTCGCTGCGCGAGCAGCGACAACGAAATGCGCGCCCGGAGGCCAGCAGCTCGTCTGCGGCTCGAGCGTAGGCTGCGAGCCGCGAGCTCTGGTAGAGCACGGGGCGGTCCCACTCGAGATCGAAGGCCTCGAGCGTGCGCAGAATTTCGTCGGCGGCACCCGGCACCTCGCGCGGCGGATCGATGTCCTCGATGCGCACGAGCCACTCGCCACCATGAGCGCGCGCGTGCAGAAAGCTCGCGACGGCCGTCACGAGCGACCCCAAGTGAAGGGGCCCCGTGGGGGAGGGAGCGAAGCGGCCGACGTAGGTCACGGCCGGCTGCCTGTGGTCAGCGGTACTGGTCCTCGCGATCGCGGAACTGCCGCTCGGCAAGCTCGCGCCGCTCTTGCGCCTCGACGCAGAGTGTTGCGACGGGCCGGGCCTCGAGGCGGCGCAAGCCGATCTCTTCGCCCGTCTCTTCGCAATACCCGTAGGTGCCGTCGTCGATGCGAGCCAACGCCGCATCGATCTTTTTCAAGAGCTTGCGCTCCCTATCTCGAGTGCGAAGCTCGAGACCGAACTCCGACTCCTGAGTTGCGCGATCGTTCGGATCCGGAAAGTTCGCCGCCTCGTCTTTCATGTGCAGCATCGTGCGGTCGACTTCCTCCATGAGCTCGCGCTTCCAGGCGAGGAGCAGCTGGCGGAAATGCTCGAGCTGATCCTTGTTCATGTACTGCTCGCCCTTCTTCGGCTGATAAGGCGTGAAGCCTTTCACCGGGCCGCTCAGGATGGCGCCGCTGCTGCGCCGTTTCGAAGGGGCGGGGGGAACCGGTCTCGACGCCACTCGAACGGGCGCCGGCGGGCCTGAGCCCGGCTTCTTCGGTACGGTTGCGATGATCTTCTTCCCTGATGGTTTGGGTTGAGCCGTGGGAGCGGTGGGCTTGCTCGAGACCTTCTTGGTGCTCGTGCGCTTCGCTGACTGCCCTCCCTTTTTCGACGGCTTGTGGGTGGACTTGAGCTTGGCCTTGCTCGCGGAGCGAGTAGCCGACGGCTTCTTGGCCGGCTTTTTCTTGCCGGCGGCCTTTTTCTTGGCGGCTGCTTTTTTCGCAGACATGGCCTTGGCCTCCAAGACCGTTCGTAAGGAGCCGGCGATTATACAGACGCCTTCAAGCAGCGGAAGAGGTTGGGGTCACCCGATTTCAGGGGGCAAAGCGACCGCGGCGGCCGGTTTCCAGCCCGGCTTCCGGTGCTCGGCCACGACCGTCGTATAGATGCCGCCGCGCACGTTGAACTCGGCGGTCAGCCGGGCGAAGCGGGGCTTCAGCAGCGCGACGAGGTCATCGAGTATCCGATTCGTCACGGCCTCGTGGAACGCGCCCTCGTTGCGGTATGACCAAATGTACAGCTTCAGCGACTTGAGCTCGACGCACGTCGCGTCCGGAACGTACTCGAGGTGGAGCGTCGCGAAATCCGGTTGACCTGTCTTCGGACAGAGACAGGTGAACTCCGGAATGCGCATGCGGATCGTGTAGTCGCGATCCGCGCTCGGGTTCGGAAACGTGTCGAGAACCTTTTTCGACGGTCGTGCAGCGGGCTTACTCGCCACGTTCTTTCGTCCAGTTGCGCGGTGGAAGCGAGCGGGCGCGGCCGTCGCTTTTGGATTGCTTTTTACTCTACACTACCCGCCGTCGATGCGGCCATGCGCGCCTCAAGTAAGCTCGACCATCACGGGGTCATCCATTGCGCCTGAGTAAGATCAAGCTTGCGGGCTTCAAGTCTTTCGTCGATCCGACCACGATCAAATTCCCGAGCAACCTCATGGGCATCGTCGGTCCCAACGGTTGCGGCAAGTCGAACATCATCGACGCCATCCGCTGGGTGCTCGGCGAGGCTTCGGCGAAAACGCTGCGCGGCGACTCGATGGTGGACGTGATCTTCAATGGCTCGGCGAACCGCAAGCCCGTGGGGCTCGCCAGCATCGAGCTCACGTTCGATAACTCCGACGGCACCATCACGGGCGCGTTTGCGGGCTACAACGAGGTGGCCGTGCGTCGCGTCGTGTCGCGCGACGGCACCTCGCAGTACTACCTCAACAACACGCGTTGCCGCCGGAAGGACATCACGCACATCCTGCTCGGCACGGGCGTCGGCTCGCACGGGTACTCGATCATCGAGCAGGGGATGATCTCGCGCCTCGTGGAAGCCAAGCCCGAGGAGCTTCGCGCGTTCCTCGAGGAAGCGGCCGGCATCTCCAAATATAAGGAGAGGCGCCGGGAGACCGAGCACCGCATTCACCACACGCGCGAGAACCTCGAGCGCCTGAAGGATCTGCGCGAGGAAATCGACAAACAGCTCACGCACCTGCAAAAGCAGGCCAAGGACGCGGAGCGATACAAGAACCTCAAAGCCGAGCAGCGCAAGGTGAACGCCGAGCTCTTGGCGTTGCGGCTGAACGCGCTGCGCGCCGAGGTGGCGGGGCACGAGCACGAGCTGCGCGAGAAAGAGGTCGCCCTCGAGGCGGCCATCGCGGCGCAGCGTTCCGCCGAGACCTCGATCGAGAAGCTGCGCGTGGAGCTCGCCGACCGCAACGAGCGTTTCAGCGCCGTGCAAGGCAGCTATTACAAGGTGGGATCCGAGATTGCCCGCCTCGAACAATCGCTCCAGCACCGCAAGGACATCATCCAGCGGCAGACGGAGGACTTGCAGAGCGCCGATCAGCAGGTCGCCGAGATCAACGCACACATTGCCAACGACAAGGTGCAGCTCGAGGAGCTCGATCGCGTGCTCGGCGAGCTCGGCCCGGGGCTCGAGGAGGCGTACGCCGTCCAGCGAACGTCGCAGCAAGCGCTCGAGCGCGCCGAGCAGGCGATGGAGCAGGCGCGCGTGCAGTGGGAGAGGAGCGGCGAGGAGCTCGCTGCCGCCGAACGCTCCATTCACGGCGAGGACACGCGCCTCGAGCAGCTCGCCGCGCAGGGGCAGCGGCTTGCCAAGGAGCTGGAGCGCAACAAGGCGGAGCGCGAGGCCCTCAGCTTCGCCGATGTCGAGCAGCGGCTCGAGACGCTCGTTGCACAAGAGGAGCGATTGAGCGCGGCGTGCGAGAACGCGAGCCGCGCGCTCGAGACGGTCTGGGCGCAGATCCAGCAGCTCCGCGAGCAGGAGACGCGCGTCTCCGAGCATCTCGATCAGCTGCGCGAGACATTGCAAAACGACCGCGGCCGCCTCGCTTCGCTCGAGGCGTTGCAGGACGCCGCGCTCGGCAAGTCGACCGAACAGGTGAACCGCTGGCTCGAGCGGCAGACGCTCGCCGAACGGCGTCGCCTGGCCCAGGAGCTCGTCGTCGAGAACGGCTGGGAACGCGCCGTGGAGACGGTGCTCGGGCCTTATCTTCAGGCGGTCGGCATCACGAGCATCGATACTGTCGCGGGCTCGCTCGGCGAGCTCACGGAAGGCGGGCTCACGCTCATCGAGACTGAGGGCCAGGCCGCGCCCTCGACGCGCGCCGACGCGCTCGTGAACCACATGCGCGCGCCGGCGGCCGTGGCCTCCCTGCTGGCCGGCGTTCGCGTGGCGAGGTCGATGCAAGAAGCCGTTGCGAGGCGCCACGAGCTCGCCGACGGCGAGTCGTTCGTCACGCGCGAAGGCGCTTGGGTGGGCCGGCAGTGGTTGCGTCTCCACCGCAGCGACGACCCGCAAATGGGCGTTATCGCCCGCGGCGACGAGATCAACCGCCTGCGCGAAAGTGTGCAGGCCGGCGCCCGCCGCACTGAAGAGGTGGCGAAGGCTCTGGCCGATACGCGCCGTCAGCTCGAGCGGCTCGAGGAAGCGCGCGCGCAGGCTCAAGCCGAGGCCACGCGCCGTCAGGAGTTGCTCGCCGACACCAAGGCCAAGCTCGGCGCGAGCCGCGCGGAGCTCGACCAGGCCCGGCAGCGGGCCGCCGCGCTCGATAGAACGATCGCGGATCTCGCCGCCGAAGAACAGGCGCTCGTCACCGCCGTCGAGGAAAGCCGTGCGCGGCGCGCGGCCGCGGTGGCACGCCAGGCCGAGCTCGCGCAAACGCGCGAGCGCTTCGAGCACGAGCGACGCGAGCATCACGAGCGTGTCGCGGCCGCGCGCGCAATGGCGGAGCGGCATCGAGAGGAGGCGCAAGCCATCGCGATCAAGGTGGAGTCGCGGCGCAGCTCCAAAGAGTCGGCCAATGCGGCGCTCGTGCGCGTCCAGGGTCAGCTCGCGCACCTGACGAAGCGGCAGCAGGAGCTCCGCGCCGAGATAGAAGCCGCGGCCGAGCCGCTCAAGCACGACCAAGAGCTGCTCACCGCGAAGCTCGATGAGCGGCTTGCCATCGAAGCCGAGCTCGGCAAGGCGCGCACTGCGCTCGACGAGATCGACACGCAGCTTCGGGAAACCGAAGCGCAGCGCAATGACAGGCAACGCGCCGTCAACGAGATCCGCGACCTCGCGGGCAACGCCCGCCTTGCCGTGCGCGAGGCGCAGGTCCGCGCCGAGACCGTCGCCGAGCAGTTCGCGGCCACGGGTTTCGTCCTCGACGAGATCGTGCTCGGTCTGCCGGCCGACGCGACGGCGCAGGTTTGGACGGAGACGTTCGAGTCGCTCGAGCGCAAGATTCAGCGCTTGGGGAACATCAATCTCGCCGCGATCGACGAGTTCAAGGAGCAGTCCGAGCGCAAGACGTACCTCGACGCGCAGTTCGCGGATCTCACGGAGGCGCTCGAGACGCTCGAGAACGCCATCCGTAAGATCGATCGCGAGACGCGCACGCGCTTCAAGGAGACGTTCGACAAGGCGAACCAGGGCTTGGGCCGTCTGTTCCCGCGCCTTTTCGGTGGCGGGCACGCGTATCTCGAGCTCGACGGCGAAGATATTTTGGCCGCCGGAGTCACGATCATGGCCCGGCCGCCGGGCAAGAAGATCAGCACCATTCACCTCCTGTCGGGCGGGGAAAAGGCACTCACGGCCGTCGCGCTGGTTTTCTCGATCTTCGAGCTCAATCCGGCACCGTTCTGCCTGCTCGACGAGGTCGACGCTCCGCTCGACGATGCGAACGTCGGGCGGTTCTCGGAAATCGTGAAGGAGATGTCCGAGCGCGTGCAGTTCGTGATCATCACGCACAACAAGACGACGATGGAGGCCATGCACCAGCTCTCCGGCGTCACGATGCAGGAGCCCGGCGTGTCGCGAATGGTGGCTGTGGACATCGACGAAGCGGTCAAGCTGGCAGCGATGTAGTCGCGGTTCGTCATGTGGGACTTGCGCTGGGTACTGATGGGGCTGGGTGCCCTCGTACTTGTCGGGGTGTACCTCTGGAGCCGGGGGATCGTCCGCCGCGACATGCTCCCCGCGCTGCCGCGGCGTAAGCGGCGCACGGAGCCCACGCTCGACGAGCCCGAAACGGCAGCCGCTGCCGACGCGCCGCCTTCGCTCGTCGAGACCGCTTCCGAAGAAGAGAAAAAAGCGCCGGAGCGAATCGTCGCACTACGCCTTGTTCCTCGCGCCGACGAGCTACCCACCGAGCGCGCGATAGCCGCGCTGCGCAGCGCGGGTCTCGAACACGGCCGCTATTCGATCTTCCACCGGCAGCTCGGCACGAATCGCGAGGGCTTCAGCGTGGCGAGCCTCACCGAGCCGGGCTCGTTCGACCTCGATCACGTGGCCGACGGCACGATCGCCGGCCTCAGCTTCTTCGTCGTGCTGCCCGGCCAAGGCGATCCCGTCGCGCGCTTCGATGCGATGGTGGAAACCGCGCGGAGACTATCGGTAGAGCTGAAGGCGGACCTGTTCGACGAGCGTGGCAGCTCATGGAGCAGCCAGCGCGAGCGCTACCTGAGAGAAGAGCTAATAGAGTATCGCCATCAGATCGAGCGGCGCTGAGGCGCTTTCATGGAACGTGCGTCGAAGCGGTCGAAACTGCAAGCAGAGCTCGACGAGCTCCGCAAAACGATCGAGGCGCACAACTACGCCTACTACGCCCTCGATAATCCCACGGTTCCCGACGCCGAGTACGACCGCCTCATGCGGCGGTTGCAAGAGATCGAGGCAGCGCATCCCGAGCTCGTGACGCCCGATTCGCCGACCCAGCGCGTCGGCGGGACGAAGCTCGAGGCGTTTCGCGAGGTGCGTCACGCGCGGCCGATGCTGTCGCTCGAGAACGCGTTCAGCGATGCGGAGCTCGAGGCGTTCGACAAGCGCGTGCGGGACCGGCTCGCGGACGCCGACATCTCTGCCGAACGCGTAACGTACTGGGCCGAGCCGAAGCTCGACGGCGCCGCAGTCAGCTTGCGCTACGAGAACGGCGAGCTCGTGTTCGGCGCCACGCGCGGTGACGGTACGACAGGCGAGGACGTTACGCACAACGTGCGCACGATTCGCTCGATCCCGTTGCGCCTGCGCACATCTAGGCCACCGGCCGTGCTCGAGGTGCGTGGCGAGGTTTTCATGCCGCGCGCGGGGTTCTTGGAGTTCAACAAGGCCGCGCAGGAGCGCGGCGAGAAGACATTCGTCAACCCGCGCAACGCGGCCGCCGGCAGCTTACGCCAGCTCGATCCGCGGCTCACGGCCTCTCGCCCGCTCGATGCATTTTTCTATGCGCTCGGCGAGGTTAGCGACGAGCTGCTGCGCGGGCTCAAGACGCAGAGCGCAATCGTCGAGATGCTGAAAGCGTTCGGGCTCCGCACGTGCCCCGAAGGTGCCATCGTGGAAGGCGTGGCCGGTTGTCTAGAGTATTACAGGCGGATCGGCACGCAGCGCGCTTCGCTGCCGTACGACATCGACGGCGTCGTTTACAAGGTGAATCGGCTCGATTGGCAGCGGGAGCTCGGATTCGTGTCGCGCGCACCACGGTGGGCAGTAGCCCACAAGTTCCCGGCACAAGAGGAGCTCACGATCGTGCGCGGCGTGGAGTTCCAAGTCGGCCGCACCGGCGCGCTCACGCCAGTGGCGAGGTTGGAGCCCGTCTTCGTCGGCGGCGTGACGGTCAGCAACGCGACGCTGCACAACATGGACGAAGTCGAACGCAAGGATGTGCGTATCGGCGACACCGTCATCATTCGCCGCGCCGGAGACGTGATCCCCGAGATCGTCGCCGTCGTAAAGGACCGGCGGCCGGCGGAGGCGCGGCGCGTGCGCCTGCCGAAGAAGTGCCCCGTCTGCGGTTCCGACGTCGAAAGAAGCGAGGGTGAAGCGATCGCGCGCTGCATTGGCGGTCTCGTATGTCCCGCTCAACGCAAAGAGGCGATTCGCCATTTTGCGTCGCGCAGGGCGCTCAACATCGAAGGGTTGGGCGAGAAGCTCGTCGATCAGCTCGTCGACTTGGGGCTCGTCAGGACGCCGGCCGATCTCTATCACCTGACCGCCGAGCAGCTGGCCAAGCTCGACCGGCTCGGCGAGAAGTCGGCGGCCAAGCTCGTAGCGGCGATAGCGAAGAGCAAGGAAACGAATTTCGGGAGATTTCTCCATGGCTTAGGCATCGCGAACGTCGGCGAGGCCACTGCTATGGCGCTCGCGAACGAATTCGGGGACCTCGATGATCTCATGACCGCGGACGAGGAACGACTGAAGCAGGTGGCCGATGTCGGCCCGGTCGTCGCTGCGGCCATCCACGCTTTTTTTCACGAACCCCACAACGTCGAAGTGATCAAAGCTCTGCGCGCGGCGGGCATTCGTTGGCCTGCGGTGCGTCGCAAGTCGGGAGATCAGCCGCTGCTCGGGAAGACGTTCGTGATAACGGGCACGTTGGAAACGATGACGCGCGATGCAGCCAAGGCTCGTTTGCAGGCGCTCGGCGCAAAGGTTGCCAGCAGCGTTTCCAAGAGGACGACGGCGTTGATCGTTGGCAACGACCCCGGGTCGAAGCTGCAAGCCGCGCAGGAACTGAACGTAGAGATTTGGTCGGAGGCGCAGTTGCGCTCTGCGCTAGGAGAAGCTTAGGTGCAGTCACGAATTCAGGAGGCCCTGCTGTCGGCGCTGGAAGCCATCCTACGACCAATCGTGAAGCTGTTGCTTCAATCTGGCGTCAGCTATTCCGAATTCGCTTCGGTGGCGAAATCGGTCTTCGTTCAAGTGGCGACCGAGGACTACACGAAGCGCGGCCGGCCCGCGAACTTCTCGCAGGTTTCTGCGATGACAGGCATCTCGCGCAAGGAAGTGAGCCGGATGCGCAAAGACAAGTCCGGCCAGCGTTGGACGCCAAATATGGAAGCGAGCCCAGTGAACACCATCCTCCACGAATGGCATTTCGATCCGACCTTCTCGGATGGCGCCGGCACCGCCAAGCTGCTCCCATTCGAAGGACCCGTGAGCTTCACCGCGCTCGTACAGAAGTACGGCGGCGACATTCCCGCGGGAGCGATGCGCGCGACGCTCCAGAAGGCCGGTGTGGTGTTCCAGAAGGAGGACGGTTTGCTTGCGGTTACGCAGCCGTTCTTCTACTCGAGAAAGGTCGACGAAGATTTCATTCGCGGACTTGGTTTCTCTCTAAGTAGCCTAGGTTCGACACTGCTCCATAACGCGACCGTGCACCAACGCGCGGACATTTCGAACGAAAAGAAACGACAGCTCGGTCGCTTCGAGCGCGTGGCGTTCAGCGAGCATATGAGCGACAAACAAGCTGCGGAGCTAAAGGACTGGGTTGATGGGGCTGCTCTGAAATTTATCAGTGACGCTCAACGTGTAATTGGCGAAAAAGAACTACACAAGAACGATTGGACTAACATGCGACCTCGCGCCCTAGGTGTTGGTGTTTACTACTTTGAGGAAGACTGAGCACATGTCTGCCGTCAGGGCAGTCACGAGGCGCTGATAAGACCGCGAAACGCGGTTCGGACGCTACGGTAGATCAGCGAGAGAAGCCCCCCTCTCTATCTCAGCGACATTTGCACGATCCCCCGGTGGTTAGGAGTCTTGCCGTCCCTTGCTGCCGCCTGATGTGCAGCCATCTCGCTATACCTGTTGGCTGCTCGGACCTCACCAAAGTTGCTTGTATTGGCTAAACAGCCCAACTCCTTGACTGGATACATTTTTGGGAACAAAATCCCCAAAAGTCCAAATTATGTTGCGCAAAAATAGGTTCTGTTGAATTCGGTCCGCGTACGATTGGGTTAGGCAACCAACAAAGAGATTTAAGTGTTTGATTTAGCGAGAGGACACCGCTCAATCGCTGTCCGCACTACAACAACGAAATACAAGTGCCCGCATGCTACTTAATGAGGGTCCGATGCTGTACCGCTCAGCTTCTCGGCGACTGGCGCTCCTGACTGGCCTCCTACTCGGCATTGCCCTCGGCACTTCCGCTGTTGCTGCTTCGAGCTCGGACGGGGTGCTCCAGGGATTTACCGGGAGCAACGGTCGCGGCTTCACGGGTAGCAACGGCCGTGGGTTCACGGGCAGCAACGGTCGCGGCTT
>JBBIJV010000066.1:0-16148 GCA_037445815.1 Rhodospirillaceae bacterium | reverse complement strand
CTCTTCCGATCTTATTTCAGCGCGCAGCGCGCGGACGCCTCCGGCGCGGCGCTCACCGACGCCCAGCGCATCTTCGCCGAGCACGGCGGTTTCTGGGGACGCTACGAGGCCGACGCCGCCGTGGGGCGCATCTCCTTCGAGTCGCGCGCGGGCGTGAGCCCGAACCTCGAGGGGCTCCGCTTCTCACGCCGCTACGAGCTCGACGGCGATCGGCTCGTCGTCATCTCGGGCGACGAGCCCCAGGCTCAGCGCAACGTGCGGTTCTATTGGCAGCGCGTGCCGACGGTGGCCCACCTGACGCCGGAGTACCGGCAAGTCATGGGATTCTGGGAGCACGTCGAGGAGCGCCGCATCGAAGCTGCGACGGGCAAAGTGTTGAACGCGACGCGCCGCGCGCCGAGCGTGATCGTCTACACGCCGGGCGGTTTCGTCGGCGTGCATTTCCCGCGTCTCGACCGCGCGCCGTTCGCGGGCGACGTGCCCTCGCCCGAGGAAGCGCAAGCGGCGCTGCGCGGCTACATCGGCTACTTCGGCGCGCTCGGCGTCTATCCCGGCGAAGTGGCGCACAACATCTTGGGCGGTGCGTCGCCGGGGCCCGGCGCAATCTTGCGCCGCGCCGCCGCCATCACCGGCGACGAGCTCGTCGTGACGCTGCAGAACACGAACGCGCTGATCACGGGCGAGCCGGCGAGAGAGCTGACCACGGTGCACTTGCGCCGGTTGAGCGACGCCGACGACATGCTGGCGAAGTGACGGTCGTCGCGCCGTCCGGCCCGAGAGGCGTCAATTGCGCGGGCCGTAGACGGGCAGCGGCGCGCCGAGCTCGAGTGCGCCCAAGTCCGGCGCACGGCCTTGGAAGCCGTCCGTGACTTGCGCGAGCGGCGTGCCGCGGTCGACGGCGGCCGAGCCCGGCCGCAGACGGAAGTCGAAGTCGGCGGCGTCGTAAATGTTCTGCACGCTCGCGGCGTCTTTGGCGTTCAACATCGGAACGTTCACGAACACGTCGTAGTCGACGAGCACGCTGTTGCGATCCTGGCCCGTCGCGGCCGCGTACTCTTCGAGCGTTGCGAACTCACGCGCCTCGAGCTCGGCCATGTGGCCGAGGCGGTTGTAGTCGGCGACCACTCCGCGCGGCGGCGCGCTCCAGCGAAACGACGCCTCGACGCCGGGATTCGGCCGGAAGCCGTTGTAGTCGGACGACGTGTACTGCGTGAACGTGGTGACGTTGAAGATGGCGGGCAACGCGTTCTCGCCGAGAATCAGGTTATTGCGCCAGTGCGTGTTCGACGTGCCGGCGGCGGCCGTCTCGGACAAGATCGTGTTGTTGTAGAACAGCACGCCCGCGGCGCCGTTCGTGAGCCGCGTCGATCCGGCCGGCAAGTGATAAGCGATATTGCGGATCCAGTAGATGGGCCCGCCGAGCGTCGGCTGGTTGCAGAACGCGTGCGAGGCGTGGTTGATGAACAGGTTCCGCAGCACGCGGACGTTGTGCATGCTGCCGTCCGTCTCGATCGGGTTGTCGTGACTGTTCGTGATGTGGTTGTTGTAGAAGTCGATCGCGACGGGCCGGCGGTCCCAATACTCGCGCGGCGGATACTTGGGCCCGTCCGCGATGCCCGGCCCCGAGGCGACGGAGCCGTCGGGATTCCCGTAGGTCTCCACGTTGATGCCGTCGTGGAAATCGGCGATGTAGTTGTGCGCTACGACGTGCCCGGGCCCGTAGAGCTTCACGGCCACGTACGACGCCATGACGGGCGGGAAGATCTGGCCGTCGACGCCGCGGAACTGAATCCACATGTCGCCGGCCCAGCCGATCAGATGCTCCGGATCGTTCCTTCCCAAGAACACGTTGTCGGCGATGTAGAAGCCGCTCGAGCCGGACCAGTTCGTGAAGACTCCGGCGCCGACGCGCTCGAAGCGGCTGCGCTTCACCGTGAGCCCCTTCGAGCCCGCAATGAACTGCGTGCCGGCGAGAATCGCGATTTCGCTGTTGCGGAACGTGATGCCTTCGAAATACGTGTAGTCGGCCGCGCGCACGTCGAACAGCGCATAGTTGCCGTTGCCGTCGAACACGACTTCGCCGTCGCCGGCCGCGACGATGGAGATCGGCCGCTCTTCGGTGCCGTCCGCCGTCAAGTAGTACGTTCCGTCGAGCGGCGTGGTGCGGTTGACGGCCGGGTCGTTCGTGTACTCGTAGCGGTTGTATTGATAGACCCCGGTGTGAACGAGGATCGTGTCGCCGGGCCGCACCCGCGGCCGGCCCGACGTGGCCCAGTCGGTTCCGGCGCACCACTCGTTGTACGCGCACATCAGCCCTTCGAACGCGGGCTCGATCTTTCGTCCCATGAAGCCGTGCGGATAGACGTGAAACGTGCGCCCGCCGCGGTAGCGCTGCGGCTCCGCGCGCGTGCGCACGACGACGGTGCGCTCGGCTTCGCCGCGCACGCCGTCGGGATCCGTCAGCACGAAGCGCGCCTCGTACTCGGTGTCGGGCCTGAGATCGAGCAGACTGCCCGCGAACATGTTCGGCGCCACGACGTCGACGCGAGATTCGCTGTAGATCCGCTCGCCGTGCAGCCGCAGCAGCGGCAGGCCGGGCCGCCACTCGGAGCCGCCGCGCTCGCGAAACGACACGGCGACGGCCGCGTTCCTGTTGTCGTCGCCTTCGATCCACCACTCGAAGCCCAAGTTGATCAGCGTGGGGGGCTCGACGACGAGCTCGCCTGCGACGACGGCGTTCGCCGGCCCGCGCGCGTCTTGGGCCACGGCGGCGCCGGCCGCGGTGAGCGCTAGCGACAACGACAGCGCATGTGCCCAGCGTTTCGTTCGCATACTGCGATTGTGCCACGGATCGTGCAGCGGCTCGCAAGCTGTACGACGTCGAGGTGCCTGCCTTGGAGATCGATCCCGTGACGCCGCAGGCGCACGTGACGACTCATCAATCTTCGAGCAGACCGGGCAGCAGGAAGAGATCCGTGATTCCGTAGTCGACGCGCGCCTGGGAGAGCAGCGTCGTCAACTGGCCGCGATGATGCGTTTGATGGTTGAAAAAATGCGCGACGATCTTCCAGAGCGCCGGCGTATAGCTCTGCTTCGTGATCGCGCTCGCGAACGGCAGCTTCGCCTCGAGCGCCGCGTCCGTGAGGCCGTCCGCCCAGCGCTGAATCCGCTCGTCGAGGATCCTTCGCTGGCTCTCGAGCTCGTCGAAGCTCGCATAGAGCTCTTGGTCGAGGCTCTTGAACGCGAACGGCTTGCCTTCGAAACGGCCCATCCACACCGAGTCCGCGAGCAGCAGGTGGTTCAGCGTGCCGTGGATCGAGCCGAAGAACGCGCTGCGGTTGCGCTTGCGCTCCTCGTCGGAGAGCGTCGCGCACGCCGCGTACAGCTTCTCGTTCATCCACGCGTTGTAGCGCGCCAGTAGGCGAGCCTGTTCCGCTTTCATCGCCATCACCTCCGAAGCGCCAGAAAGGCGCCGACGATCATCAACGCGGCACCCGCCGCTCGTGCCGGCGTCAGCGCGAACTGTAGCGAGCGCAGCAGCGCGAAATGGTCGATCACGAGCGCAGACAGCACCTGGCCCGCCACGACGAGCGCGATGGACGTGCCGATGCCGAGTCGCGGACTCAAGAACGTGATCGTGAAGACGTAAAAAGCGACGATCGGCCCGCCGCTGAAGCTCCACCAGGGCGCTTCTCTGAGCGCCGCGGCGGTGGCAACACCTTTGCCGGACACGACGAGCACGGCCGCCGCCGCCGTTGCAGCGAGCACGAACAGCGTCAATGCCGCGATCGGCACGTTGTCGCCGACGGCGCGGCTCAATGCCGCATTCGACGCCGCTTGCACGGGAATGAGGGCGCCGCTGACGAGCGCCAAGCACCACAGCAACACCGTCCCGCTCATCGAAGCGCGCCTCCGCTGCCGGCCGAGGAGCGCAGGATACCCTAGTGCAGGGAGCGCGATTCCGCCTCGGCCCCTTGCATGATGCGGGCGACGTCGCGATCGTCGTAGCGGAACGAGCGGTTGCAGAACTCGCACTTGAGCTCGACGTGCCCCTGCTCGCCGAGCAGGTTCTTCACCTCGTCGGCGCCGAGCATGCGCACGACGCCGGCGAGGCGCTCCGGCGTGCAGCGGCAATCGTGCGCGACGGAGTGTGCCGTGAAGAGGCGAATCGATTGCCCCGCGAACAGCTTCGGCAGGAGATCCTCGGCCGGCAGCCGCGTGAGCTCCTCGGCCGACACGGTTGCGGCGCAGGCCGCGGCCGCTTCGAAGGCGCCGACGGCGCGCTCCTCGCCGTGCCCCGGTAGCACCTGCAGCAACAGCCCCGCGACGCGTTTGCCGTCGCTGCGCAGCACGAGGCGCGTCTCGAGCTGCTCCGAGCGCGCGAAGTACGACTCGAGGCATTCGTCGAGCTTCGCGCTCGTGAGCGGCACCACGCCTTGGAAGAAGCCGTTCGGCTTGCCCGTGTCCAGGTTCACGACGAGCCTTCCCTCGCCGAGCAACGGCGCGTCGGACTGGGGCGTGTTGAACGTGGCCATGCCGCGCACGCGCCTTCCGTCCGTGCACTGCACGAGCAGCAGCTTCAGCGGCCCTTCGCCTTGAAGCTGCAACGACACGCTCGGCGTGGATTTGAGCCCGCTCGCGAGCAGCACGGCCGACACGACGCCTTCGCCGAGCAACGTGCGCACGTCCGCCGGGTAATCGTGCGCGGCGACGACGCGCTGCCACGTCTCCTCGAGCCGCACGAGCGCACCGCGGATGCCGCTGTCCTCGAGGACGAAAGTTTGCACCTCGTTCATGACACCTCTTCCGTGAGAACGCATCGGCTCAAGTCGAGCCGAGCTGCTTGCGCAGCGCTTCGTTGACCTGTTGCGGATTCGCCTTGCCGTGCGAGGCCTTCATGACCTGGCCCACGAGGAATCCGAGCACCTGCTGCTTGCCGGCGCGGAACTGCTCCACCTGCGCCGGGTTCGCGGCGATGACGTCCGCGACGAGCTTCTCGATAGCGCCGGAGTCCGAGATCTGCACGAGACCGCGCTTCTCGATGATCTCGTCGATCGTGCCTTCGCCGTTCCAGGCCGCCTCGAACACTTCCTTCGCGATCTTGCCGGAGATCGTGCCGGCCGTGATCTTGTCGAGCAGCGCCGCGAGCGTCTCGGCCGTTACGCGCGAAGCGCCGATCTCGATCCCTTCCCGGTTCAACGCGCCCGATAGCTCGCCCATGACCCAGTTCGCGGCGATCTTCGGCACGGCTTTCGTGGCCTGCGCCACGGTTTCGAAATAGTCCGCGAGCGCGCGCTCGGCCGTCAGCACGCCGGCGTCGTAAGCGGGCAGGGCGTAGTCGCGCACGAACCGCTCGCGCTTCGCGTCGGGCAGCTCGGGCAACGACGCGCGCACCTGCGCGATCAGCTGTTCGTCGATCGCGACGGGAAGCAGATCCGGGTCCGGGAAGTAGCGGTAGTCGTTGGCTTCTTCCTTGCTGCGCATCGGGCGCGTCTCGCCGCGGTCGGGATCGTAGAGGCGCGTCTCCTGCACCACGGTGCCGCCGCCTTCGAGAACCTCGATCTGCCGCTCGGCCTCGATCTCGATGGCCTGCTCGACGAAGCGGAAGGAGTTCAAGTTCTTGAGCTCCGTGCGTGTGCCGAGCTTCGAGTCGCCGCGGCGCCGCACCGAGACGTTCGCGTCGCAGCGGAACGAGCCTTCCTGCATGTTGCCGTCGCAGATCTCGAGGTAGCGCACGAGCGCGTGGATCTTGCGCATGTAGGCGCCGGCTTCCTTGGCAGAGCGCAGATCGGGCGCCGACACGATCTCGAGCAGCCCGGTGCCGGCGCGGTTCAAGTCGATGCCCGACATGCCCGCGAAGTCCTCGTGCAGCGACTTGCCGGCGTCCTCCTCGAGGTGCGCCCGAACGATGCCGATGGTGCGCGTGCTGCCGTCCTCGAGCTCGATATCGAGCTTGCCGCCGTGCACGATCGGCAGCTCGTACTGGCTGATCTGGTAGCCTTTCGGCAGGTCGGGATAGAAGTAATTCTTCCGCGCGAACACGGAACGCCGCGCGATTTGGCAATTGGTCGCGAGCCCGAACTTGATGGCCATCTGCACGCAGGCGCCGTTCAGCACGGGCAGCACGCCGGGGTAGCCCAGGTCGACGAGGCTCGCCTGGCTGTTCGGCGACGCGCCGTATTTCGTCGAGGCGCCCGAGAAGATCTTGCTCGCCGTCGCAAGCTGCGCGTGAATCTCTAGGCCGATGACGGTTTCCCATTCCATGGCGGTCACGCGTAGCCGTCCGGTGTGCGGCGGTGCCAGTCCGTCGCGCGCTGAAAATGATGCGCCACCTTCAAGAGGCGCGCCTCGTGGAGCGGCGGCGCGACGAGCTGCAAGCCGACGGGCAAGTTGCGCACGAACCCGCACGGCACGGAGATCGCGGGCAGGCCCGCGAGGTTGGCGCCGATCGTGTAGATGTCGTTCAGGTACATTTCGATCGGATCGCTCGTCTTCTGGCCGATGCCGAACGCGGGCGTCGGCGTGGTGGGGCCCGCCACGAAGTCGACGTCGCGGAACGCTCGCGCGAAGTCGTCGCTGATGAGCTTGCGCGCCTTCTGTGCCTGCAAGTAGTAGGCGTCGAAGTAGCCGGCCGAGAGCACGTACGTGCCCGTCAATATCCGGCGCTTGACCTCGGCGCCGAAACCTTCGCCGCGATTGCGCATGTAGAACGTGGTCAGATCCAAGCCGGCGGCGCCTTCGGCGCGATGCCCGAAGCGTACGCCGTCGAAGCGCGACAGGTTCGACGACGCTTCGGCCGGCGCGACGACGTAGTACGCCGGCACGGACAGGCCGATGTACTCGAGCTCGACGCTCTTTAGCTTGGCGCCGAGCTTCTCGAGCTCCGCGAGCGCCGCGCGCACGGCCGCGGCGTTGTCTGCGTCGAGGCCGTCGAAGAATTTCTCCGGCACGCCGATCGTGACGTCCTCCCACGGGTCTCCGAGGAGCTGCGAGTAGCGCGGCACCGGATCTTCGAGCGACGTGGAGTCGCGTGCGTCGAAGCCGGCCATCGCCTCGAGCAGGAGCGCCGCGTCCTCGGCCGTCTGCGTGAGCACGCCGGCCTGATCGAGGCTCGACGCGAACGCGATCATGCCGTAGCGCGACACGCGGCCGTACGTAGGCTTGAGCCCCGTGACGCCCGACAGCGCCGCCGGCTGGCGAATCGATCCGCCCGTGTCCGTGCCAGTTGCGGCCGGCGCGATGCGCGCCGCGACGGCGGCGGCGGAGCCGCCCGACGAGCCGCCGGGCACGAGCGCGCGGTTCCATGGGTTCTTCACGGGGCCGTAGAAGCTCGTCTCGTTCGACGAGCCCATTGCGAACTCGTCCATGTTCGTCTTGCCGAGCATGACGGCGCCGGCGTCGGCGAGGCGCTCGACCACCGTCGCGTCGTACGGCGACACGAAGTTGTCGAGCATGCGCGACGCGCACGTCGTCTTCACGCCGGCCGTGCAGAAGATGTCCTTGTGGGCGATCGGCAGCCCCGTGAGCAGCGTGGCTTCACCCTTGGCGAGGCGCCGGTCGGCGGCCGCCGCCTGGGCGAGCGCTTGCTCCGCCGTGACCGTGATGAAGGCGTTCAGGTCGCGGTCGAACCGCTCGATGCGGTCCAGGAAGTGGCGCGCGAGCTCGGTGGCCGACACGCGCCGCGCCCGGAGGTCCGCGGCCAACTGTGCGAGAGTCCGTGTGTGCATTCTTGATCGTTGCCGATCGCTTCCGCGGCACGCCCAAAGCGCGCCGGGGCGGGAGCTCGGCGCCTTACTCGATGACTTTCGGAACGAGATATAGATCACGTTCCACGAGCGGCGCATTGCGTTGGTATAGCTCGTGCCGGTCGACCTCCGTCACGGTATCCGGCCGCAACCGCTGGGGCCGCTCCAGCGGATGGGCCATCGGCGCGACGCCCGAGGTGTCGACGGCTTGGAGCTGGTCGACCATACCCAAGATGCTCGACAGCTTGGCCGAGACGTCGGGTATCTCGGCGGGCGTGATCTCGAGCCGGGCGAGCCGGCAAAGCCGTTCGATGTCTTCGGGTCGAAGCACGGGGATTCTCAGCGGGACGACGAGCTCGAAACGGAAGTTGATCGACTTCTCATTAGATAATACACGTCGCTTGTGGATTGGCCTACCCGTTGTTAAAGTCGCGCCACATTTCCCCCTAGCGGCCTTGGGCCTCAATGTTAAAGAGCTTTCTCGGATATTTCTCCAACGATTTATCCATCGATCTCGGCACGGCGAATACCCTGATTTACGTCCGCGGGCGCGGCATCGTGTTGAACGAGCCATCCGTCGTTGCCATCCGGGAAGAGCCGGGGCGGGGCGGCAAGGTGCTCGAGGCGGTCGGTATCGAGGCGAAGAACATGCTCGGCCGCACCCCCGGTCACATCACGGCCATCCGGCCGATGAAGGACGGCGTCATCGCCGACTTCAGCGTCACCGAGAAGATGCTCCAGCACTTCATCAAGAAGGCGCACGGGTCACGCTACTTCCGGCCGAGCCCGCGCGTGCTCGTCTGCGTTCCGTACGGCTCGACGCAGGTGGAGCGTCGAGCCATTCGCGAGTCGGCGGAAGGCGCCGGCGCCCGCAAGGTCTATCTCGTCGAGGAACCGATGGCCGCCGCGATCGGCGCCGGCATGCCGGTGCACGAGGCGCGCGGCTCGATGGTGCTCGACATCGGCGGCGGAACCTCAGAGGTGGCCGTCATTTCATTGAACGGCATCGTCTACGCGTCGTCGGTGCGGATCGGCGGCGACCGCTTCGACGATGCCATCACGAACTACGTGCGCCGCAACTATGGAATCTTGATCGGCGAGGCGACGGCCGAGCGCATCAAGCACGAGATCGGCTCTGCGTATCCGGGACAGGACGTGCGCGAGATTTCCGTGAAGGGGCGCAACCTCTCCGAAGGCGTGCCGCGCAGCTTCACGCTGAACAGCAACGAGATCCTCGAGGCGCTCCAGGAGCCGCTGCAAGGCATCGTCGGCGCCGTGAAGGTGGCGCTCGAGCAGACGCCGCCGGAGCTCGGCGCCGACGTCGCGGAACGCGGCATCGTGCTGACGGGCGGCGGCGCGCTTCTCACCGACATCGACAAGTTACTCACCGAGGAAACCGGCTTGCCGGTCGTCATCGCCGACGAACCGCTGACGTGCGTGGCCCGCGGCGGCGGCCGCGTGCTCGAGCTTCTCGACGAATACGGGCCATCGGCTTTCTCGGTGGAATAGCAGCAACCACTTCCGCGCCGGCGCGTAGGAGGCGGAACGCATGAGTGCTCAAGGTAGAACCGGTTCTGGCTTCGGCAGAAGCGGGTTCTCCATGGGCGCGCGCTTCCTGTTGCTCGCGATCGTCTGCGTCGCGCTGATGCTGCTCGATCGCCGCGAGCAGCATCTCGTCCGAGTCCGGCAGGCCTTGCAGGTTGTCGTCTACCCCGTTCGGGTGGCCGTGGATCTGCCGTTCAACGCCTGGAATTCCGTGCGCGACACGTTCGCCGCGCGCCAGAGGTTGATCGAGGAGAACCGGCAGTTCCGCCGCGCGCGTCTCGAGACCGAGGCGCGCCTCTTGCGGCTCGAGGCGCTCGAGAGCGAGAACGCTCGCTTGCGCGAGCTGCTCGACTCGACGGCCCGCATCGGCAACCGCGCGCTCGTCGCCGAGATTCTGGCCGTGGACCTCGATCCCTATCACCAACGCTTCGATTTGAATCGCGGCCTCGTGGACGGCGTCTACGTAGGCCAAGCGTTGATCGACGCCGAGGGCGTCATCGGCCAAGTCGTGCGCGTCGGCCCGCTCACGTCGGAGGCCGTGCTGATCACGGATCCGGACCACGCCGTGCCCGTCAGCGTCAACCGCAACGGCGTGCGCACGATCGCCGTCGGCACCGGGGACCGCGGCCGGTTGCGGCTGCGCAACCTCACGAACAACGCCGACATCGTCGTCGGCGACGTCCTGGTGTCGTCGGGCCTGGGCGGAGTCTTTCCGGCCGGCTATCCCGTGGCGCGCGTCGTCGAGGTCACGCGGCGGCCGGATCAGCCGTTCGCCGAGGTCATCGCCGAGCCGGCGTCGTCGCTCGACCGCGATCGCGAGGTGCTGCTCGTCTGGAACGCGCCCGAGGAAGCGCCGCGCGCCGCCGAGGTGGCCGCGGTCGGTACGAACGGGGCGGGGTCGCACTGATGGCCGCTCACCGCCGCAACTGGATGGCATCGATCGCGAGCCTCGCGGCCACTCTGGCGCTCGCGTCCGTGCCGCTGCCCGATAGCGTGGCGCCGCTGCGCCCCGACTGGGTGGCCGTCGTGCTGCTTTACTGGTCGCTGAGGGCGCCGCGGCACTTCAGCCTCATGACGGCGTTCTGGATGGGCATTGCGCTCGACACGCTGACGGGCGCGCTGCTCGGCCAGAACGCGCTCGCATTGCTCGTCGTCGTCTACTTGGCCGAAAAGTTCCATTTGCGCTTGCGCGTCTTCCCGCTGTCGCAGCTCGCGCTGACCGTGCTGGTGCTGCTCGGCCTGTACGAGTTCATCTTGTTCTGGGTCGACGGCATGGCGGGCCGCACGGTACCGCTCGTCGAGCGCTGGGTGCCGCCATTGACGGGCACGCTCGTGTGGGCGTTGTTGTACGTGCTCTTCGACCGGCGCGAGCGTGAAGCGCCGGCGAGGCTCTGACGATGGCGCAGCCGTCGCTACACCTGAAAGACCACTGGCAGGAGCAGCGGCTGTTCCTGTCGCGCATCATCGCGGCCGGCGTCGTCGTGCTGCTGCTGGCCGGCTTGCTCGTCGCGCGCCTCGTGCAGCTCCAGATCCTCGAAAACGAGCGGTTCGTCGAGCTGTCGCAGGGCAATCGCTACCGCATCGACCCGCTGCCGCCGACGCGCGGCATCATCTACGACCGGCACGGCAACGTCATCGCCGAGAACCGTCCGAGCTGGGAGCTCGTCGCTACGGCCGAGCAGATCGAAAACCTCGATCGCACGCTGCGCTCGCTCGAAGAGCTCGGCCTCGTCGACCCCAGCGAGCACGACGAGCTGCGCAGGCTGATTCGCTCGCATCGCGGCTTCGAGCGCGTGAAGCTCTCGAGCCTCACGGAGGAGCAGGCCGCCACGTTCGCGGTGCGCCGCCATCTCTTCTCGGGCGTGGACATCCAGGAGGCCCTGTCGCGCTTCTATCCCGACGGCGAGGCGCTGGCGCACGCAATCGGCTATGTAGGCAGCATCAGCGCGGCGGATCTCGAGCGCATCGACCGCAGCAACTACGCGGGCACGTCGCACATCGGCAAGACGGGCGTCGAGCGCGCCTACGAGGATCAATTGCACGGTGAAGTCGGTTATCGCCAGCTCGTCGTGAACGCGCAAGGCCGCGTCATCGACGTCATCGGCGCCGGCAGCGGCCTTTCGGACTCGAGCGGTGTGGCGACGAAGCAGCCGGTCCCGGGGCAGAACATCGTGCTGTCGGTCGACAGGACGCTTCAGCTCGCCGCCTGGGCCGCGCTGCAAGACACCCGCGGCGCTGTCGTCGCGATCGACCCGCGCAACGGCGACGTGCTGGCGCTCGTGAGCACGCCTTCGTTCGACCCGAATCGGTTCGCCGCAGGCTTGAGCCGCACCGACTACAACGCCTTGATGACGGATCCCGACAAGCCGCTCTACAACCGCGCCTTGGCCGGCACGTACCCGCCGGGCTCCACGGTGAAGCCGTTCCTCGCGCTCGCCGCGCTCGAGAACGAGGCGATGACGCCCGACGAGGAGCGCTATTGTCCCGGCCACTATCGCTTGCCGGGTCAGACGCACCGTTATCGCGACTGGCGCCCGCAGGGTCACGGCAACGTGAACATGCACGAAGCGATCGTCCAGTCGTGCGACGTCTACTTCTATCACCTGGCCGTCGCGATGGGCATCGACGCGATGTCGGAGGGGCTCAAGCAGTTCGGCTTCGGCGCCCCCGTGGGCCTCGACATCGCCGGCGAGGCTTCGGGGGTCGTGCCCTCGCGCGAGTGGAAGCAGAAGGCCTATCGGCGGCGCGAAGATCAGGTCTGGTTCCCCGGCGAGACCGTCATCACGGGCATCGGTCAGGGTTACACCACCGTGACGCCGGTGCAGCTCGCGCATGCCGGCGCCACGCTCGCAGCGCGCGGCCAGCGGTTCACGCCGCGTCTCGTGATCGGCACCGAGGATCCGCTGACGCGCGAGGCCGTTCACCTGGATCCGCAGGCGCTGCCGAGCGTGCCCGATTACGAGCCCGAGCATTGGCGGATCGTCATCGACGCGATGGTGGGGGTCACCTCCGAGCCGCGCGGCTCGGCGCGCGCTCCGATGCAAGGCACGAAGTACGAAGTGGCCGGCAAGACGGGCACCGCGCAGGTGATCGGCATTGCGCAAGACGCGCGCTATCGCGAGGAAGAGATCGACGAGCGCTTGCGCGACCACGGCTTGTTCGTCGCGTTCGCGCCGGCGGATGCGCCGCGCATCGCGCTCGGCGTCGTCGTCGAGAACGGCGGCGGCGGCAGCCGCGCGGCGGCTCCTGTCGCGCGCAAGGTACTGGACGCGTTCTTCGCGGCGGACGACTACGTCGCCGCGGCGATCGACGTTGAAGACTATGTCGCTCGCGACCCTTGAATGGAGAGGAGCGGCCGGCGGCCGCAAGCGCGGGCTCAAGGGCTTCGTCATCGACATGCCCTTGCTGCTGATCGTTATCGCGATCGTCTGTCTCGGCCTCGTCGTGCTGTACAGCGCGGCGATCGGCAACCGCGGCGTCGACGGCACGTTCGTGTTCGACACGGAAGCGCGCGACGCCGTGCTGCGCCAGGGCGTGCGCTTCATGGTGGGTCTCGCGGCGTTCTTCGTGCTCGCGCAGATTCCGCCGCATTACCTCCGCATCTTCACGCCGTGGGCGTACTTGCTCGGGATCGGCTTGTTGCTCGTCGTGGCCGTCGAGGGGCAGATCGGCAAGGGCGCGCAGCGTTGGCTCGACTTAGGCGTAGTGAGGTTCCAACCGTCCGAGCTCCTGAAGCTCGCCGTGCCGATGATGTGCGCGTGGTTCATGCACGAGCGGCGCTTGCCGCCGACGTTCGCGCAGCTCGCAGTGATGGTGCTCATCGTGTTCACGCCGGCGCTCCTCATCATCGAGCAGCCCGACCTCGGCACGGCGCTGCTCGTCATTGCTGCCGGAGGCCTCACGATTCTCCTCGCCGGCATCAGCGTTCGATTGATGCTGACGTTCGGCGTGCTCGGCATTGCGGCGTTGCCCGTGCTTTGGGCCTACATGCGCGACTACCAGAAGGCGCGGGTGTTCACGTTCTTGAATCCCGAGTCCGACCCCCTCGGCACCGGCTACAACATCATTCAATCGAAAATCGCGATCGGCTCGGGCGGCCTGTTCGGCAAGGGCTGGCTGAACGGCTCGCAGTCGTACCTCGAATTCCTGCCCGAGCGCTCCACGGACTTCATCTTCGCCGTCATGGCCGAAGAGTTCGGCTTGATCGGCTTGTGTGTGCTGCTCGTACTCTATTTGTCGCTCGTCGGGCGCGGCCTCTACATCGCGGCGCAAGCGCAGGATACGTTCAGCCGATTGCTGGCGGGTGCCTTGAGCCTCACGTTCTTCGTCTACGTGTTCGTGAACGCGGGCATGGTCTCGGGCTTGCTGCCGGTCGTCGGCGTCCCGTTGCCGCTCGTGAGCGCAGGCGGCACTTCGATCGTGACCCTGCTCGGCGGTTTCGGTATTCTCGCGTCGATCCACGGACACAGGAAGTTGTTGCCGACATGACACAGGGATTGAGCGTAGCTCGTGGAATCGTTGGCGTCCTTTCGTTCGCGTTGTCGCTCGCCGCTGCCGGTCAAGAAGTGAACCGTGCGGCGCGCGGCGCGTTCATCGACAAGATGGTCGAGCGGCACGGCTTCGATCGCGCCGAGCTCATGGGGCTGCTCGACGCGGCCGTCATCGATCCGAAGATCATCGAGACGATGTCGCGGCCGGCCGAGCGCGTCGTGCCGTGGTTCGAGTACCGCAACATCTTCCTTACCGAGGAGCGCATCTCGGCCGGTGCGCGCTTCTGGACAGAGCACGCGGACACCATCGGCGCCGTCGCCGAGCGCTACGGTGTTGCGCCCGAGATGCTGGTCGCGATCGTCGGCATCGAGACGTTCTTCGGCACGCGCATGGGCCGTTATCGCGTGCTCGATTCGCTGGCCACGCTCGCGTTCGCGTACCCCCCGCGCGCCTCGTTCTTCACATCGGAGCTCGAGTCGTTCCTGCTGCTCGCGCGCGAGGAGCAGGTGGATCCGAAGACGGCGCTTGGGTCGTACGCCGGTGCGATGGGGGCGGGGCAGTTCATCCCATCGAGCTATCGCGCCTACGCCGTCGATGGCGACGACGACGGCAAGCGCGACCTCTGGAACAACTGGAGCGACGTGCTCGGCAGCGTCGCGAACTACTTCAGCCGGCACGGCTGGCGCACGGGCGAGCCCGTGACCGAGCAAGCCGTGCGCCCGCCGTCGTTCGCGGGCCCCGAGCCGCGCAATGCGCTCGACCTCGACGCCACGGTCGGCTCGTTGCTCGCGCAGGGCTACGTGTTCGATACGACGCTGCCGGCCGACGCGAAGGCCGCGGCGTACTCGTTCGAGGCGGCCGGCGGCGGGTCCGAGTACTGGATCGGGTATCACAATTTCTACGTCGTCACGCGCTACAACCGCAGCACGAAGTACGCGCTCGCGGCGCACCAGCTGAGCCAGGCGATTCGGGGACGCTACAACGAAGTCGTCGCGTCCAACGTCGGGGGCGCGGCGCGATGATGGCTGCCGCGACTCGCCCATGGCGGACGTGCGCGGCATTGCTCTTGTTCGGCTTTTTGGCGGCATGCTCCGGTAACGGTCCCAGGCGGGTGTCGTCGGCGCCGCCGCCGCGCGACGTGGCCGTCTTGCCGGGCGGCGCCGTGAGCCCGGCGCCGCCGGTGCGCGCCGATCGCGGCAACCCGCCGTTCTACGACGTGCTCGGCAAGCGCTATCACGTGTTGCCGACGAGCGCGGGCTACGTGCAGCGCGGCATCGCGTCCTGGTACGGCCGCGACTTCCACGGCCTCGCCACCTCGAGCGGCGAGGTCTACGACATGCACGCGATGACGGCAGCGCACCCGACGCTGCCGCTGCCCACCTGGGTCGAGGTCAAGAATCTGGTGAACGGCAAGAAGGTGGTCGTGAAGGTCAATGACCGCGGGCCGTTCGTCGACAATCGGCTCATCGATCTCTCGTACGCGGCCGCGACGGCGCTCGACATGGTGCGCACGGGCACGACGCGCGTCGAGGTGCGCGCCGTGGGGCCGCCGGCCGGCGCGTTCCGGGGCGCCGCCACGGTCGCCGCCGCCGCGCCTCCGCAGGCCTCGCGGTCGGCAGCTGCGCCCGCGGAGCGTATGTTCCTCCAGATCGGGGCGTTTGCGGACGTCGAGAACGCCGAACGCCTCGTCGCCCGCCTGCGCGCGAGCGGCTTCCCGAACTCCACGGTCGTCAGTGCGTCGGCCGACACGCGCCGCCTGCATCGCGTGTGGCTCGGGCCCATCCGCGATTCCGCCGAGTACGACCGGCTCGACGCCAGGCTGCGCGCCATCGGCGTATCGGGCTCCCGGCTCGTCGTGGACCGCATGCAATGAGAAGGGTCAGCTCCTTCGTGCACGACCTCTGCCTCGCGCTCGCGCTCGTCGCTGCGGCGCACGCCGTCGCGGAGGAGGCCGCCGCCGAGCTGTTGCCCGCGCCGCCGAAGGTCGCCTTCAAGAGCCACTACCTCGTCGACTTCAACACGAACAAGGTGCTCGCCGCGAACGCGGCCGACGAGCAGCTTCCGCCCGCGAGCTTGACGAAGCTGATGACGGCATACGTGGTGTTCGATGCGCTGAAGAAAGCGCGCATCCGTCTCGACGACCGCGTGCGCGTCAGCGAGAAGGCGTGGCGCACGGGCGGCACGCGCATGTTCATCGAGGTGAACAGCGAAGTCATCGTGGAGGACCTGCTGCGCGGCTTGCTGATCCAGTCGGGCAACGATGCCGCCGTGGCGTTGGCCGAGCACGTTTCGGGCACCGTCGATGCCTTCGTCGAGGAGATGAACGCCGCGGCCGAGGCACTCGGCATGAAGAGCTCCGTGTTCCGC
>JBBIJV010000065.1:0-16250 GCA_037445815.1 Rhodospirillaceae bacterium | reverse complement strand
GAGCGGATCGAACGTGGCGCCGTTGCCCGAGTGCGTGCACTCGAGCGGAAAGCCGACGTTCGCCGGGTTCGCGCCGAGGCACGGCGGATCCTCGTCGAGCAAGTTCTCGATACCGAATTGGAGGCGGTACCGATCGAACCGCATGTTGGCAGCTGCCGAGAAGAGGTCGTAGTTCGGCGAGGTGTTGTTGATGCAGTTGTTCGACAACGGGTTCGTGCGGCAATCGTTGTGCTCAAGCTCCGGCCAGTACTGGTGCCTCACGTTGAAGCCCCAGTTGCCGCGGCTGTAGCCGATCGTCGTGAACATCCGGAAGTCGTAGTTCTGGCACTGCATCTGTAGTCCGCAGCTGTCGTAGCCGGCGTGGTCGATCGGCGCGAGGTTCGCGCGGTCCTGCGTAATCTCGTGCACCGGCGCGTTCGCCACCAGGTTCAAGTTGAGCCCGCCGCCGTTCGCGAGCTGCTTCGACCAGTTGAGCTGCACGTCGACGCCCGAGAACTTCGCGAGACCTTCGTTCGTGAACGCGCGGTTCACGAAACCGGCATTACCCGTGGACGGGTTACGCTGGATGTTCCGGCAAGCGACGGTGTTCAGGTCGCCGGTGGGGTTGAAGTTGATGTCGAGGCAGCGCTGATACGTCGAGTCGGCACCCTCGAGAGCGATCATGTTCTCGATCTCGATCTGGTACCAGTCGACCGTCAGCGTCCAGTCCTGGAGCACATCCATGGCGACGCCGAGAGTCCACGTGTCGGCTTGCTCTTCACGCAAGTTCGGATTGCCGAAGCTGTTCGGCACGCCCAGGCCGCCCGCCGTCGGCTGCTCGGTGATGAGCCGGTCATCGTAGTAAGCCGTCGCACCGGAGCCCATCAGCGCCCGGCACATCGCGAGCGTTTGCGCAACCTGCGCTGGTCCGTTCGTGGCGCCCACGGTCGCGCTGAACGCGCCCGGAGCGGCGAGATTCTGCGAGCACCAGTCGCGCGTCGCGCCGCCGGTGCCGAAGACCTGCGTGCGCTTCAGGAACAGCTCGCCCAAGTTCGGCGCGCGGAACGCGCGGTTGAACCCGCCGCGGATGCGGTAGCGCGGCGTGATGGCCCAGTCGATCAACGCCTTGTAGGTCTCGAGATTGGGCATCTGCTCCATGCTCCAATCGGAAATGCGCCCGCCGAGCTCGAGGTTGAAGTGCTCGACGCCCGTCGGACCGTCCGAGATGATCGGCACCAACAGCTCGCCGTAGATCTCGCTGACGTCGAACTCGCCGCGGCTCGCCTCGTTCGGGAACAGGCCCGCGATGGAGCTGACGACGTTCTCGACGTCGCTCAGGTTATCCGGCGTGAAGTTGAAGGCGTTTTCGCGATACGAGACGCCGAGGGCGTACTGCAACGGACCTGCACGCATCTCGGCGAGGTCGCCGACGAGGTTGCCCTCGAGAATCGTCTGCGTCATCTCGCGCTGATTCTTGAGAGACGGCGATACCATCGCGACGCAGCCGGGCGCCGGCTGGAACCGCCGCATGATCGGCAGACCCGTGGGGCAAGACGGTGTGCTCTCGGCAAAGCCGCCGAACTCCCACGGGTTCTGGTCGAAGCTGAAGTTGCGGCCGAAGTTGGGCGAGGACAGCACGTTTCTGTAAGCGACCAAGCTCATCGAACCGAGCTGGTTGACGGTGTTGTCGGAACGGCCCGTGTACAGCGAGACGTCCCACGAGTGGGCACCGCTCGGGAAGTCGCCCTCGAGGCCGAGCGTGAAACTCATCGTCGTCGTGACGTTCGTCGTCGAGCGCCCGGCGCCGATGGTGTTTCTGAGCCAATCGGGCTCGTAGCTCACCCAAGCGTCCTCGTTGGGTCTGGCCCGGCTGCTCATCAACCGCCAAACCTCGGGAGACGTGGGCCAAGCCTCGGACTGCGTGCAGCCGGGCAGACCGTCGAGCCACGGCATGGCGGCCGTCGCCGGCGCATCGCACTCGACGCCGTAGCGGCCGTTGATCGTGTAGTCCGGGTGCGTTCGGTCGCCGGCGTCCACGATACCGTTGTTGTTGGCGTCGATCCACGAGCTCGGAATGTCGAAGTACGGGTTCGAGTTGCCGAGGTACATGTCGTTGCCGAACGGAATCGCGGCGCCCCACTGGTTGATGTTGGCCGCGGCGAGACCGAGCTGCGACTCCGTCTTGGTGCGCGAGACCATCGCCTGCCCCGTGACGCGGATGTTGTCCGACACGTCGAAGTGGCCGTCGGCGAACGCGGAGAGCCGCTCGAGCGGCGTGGACGTCCAGCTATAAAGGTTGTTTTCCTTGATGTTGCCGTTCGGCTGCCGGACGAAGATCGGCAGACCCGGGTAAGCGCCGTCGAGATCGCCGCTGCCGTTGATGTTGCGGCAAGTGACGTTCGGATCACGCGCCGTACAGAACTCTTGGCCGTTGAACACCGGGCCCGTGAAGCGGTACGAGCCGCGCGCGACCGTGTTATTGCCCTGCAAGCCCGTGAACAGCGTCCCGTCGCTGCTGTTCACACGGAACTGCGTGCCGCCGCCCCCCGAGCCGAGCGTCGCGGGAATCGTGCCGGGCGGAAGCTCGCTGAAAATGCTGTTGACGACGGCCTGGCTGGCGTTGTTCGGCGGCGTGCCCGGCTCGTTGTGGAACCATGCCGCGCTGCCGAATGCGAAGAAACCGCCCGCGGTTCGGGGATTCGCATAATCAGCGACGCGCCAGTCGCGCTGCCACGCATACGCCTTCGTTCGCGTGTTGCGCTCGATGCCGAGCATCACATTGCCGCGGTCGTCGGCCATGTTCACGCCGAACAGGCCCGAGATGTCGACCGTCTGGTCGCCGCCGTGCTGGGTATCGCCGAAGCGCACGTCGATCGACGCGCCCTCGTAGTCGTCGCGCAAGATGAAGTTGACGACGCCGCCGACGGCGTCCGCGCCGTACACGGCCGAGGCGCCGCCCGAGATGACCTCGACGCGCGCGATGGCCGACGCCGGAATCGAGTTCGTATCCGGGACCATGCGCGGATCGACCGGCATTGCGCGCCGGCCGTTGATGAGGACGAGGTTGCGGTTCGGGCCAAGGCCCCGGAGGCTGACCGTCGATGCGCCGACGGTGTTGGTGGCGGTTTGCTGCACGTCGCCCGTCGTGAACTGCGTGACGGCCGGCACGAACTGCGGCAACCGGTTCAGAATGGTTTCGACGCCGATGGCGCTCGTCTGCTCGAACAACTCTTGATCCACGGTTTGGATCGGGCTGTTCGCCGTGAAATCTTGCCGCACGATGCGTGAGCCCGTGACGGTGATTTCTTCGAGCGGCCGTTGCTCTTCCTGCTGTTCCTGAGCTTGCACGTAGCCCGCAGACGACAGTCCGGCGAGCGCTACGGCGACGGCGGACGACAGCGCGCCGAAACGCGGACGAGCGCCCGCATTGTTCGAAGCAACCTTCATAGTTCCCCCCAAAGCGATGATGGTTAACGCCCGGGACCGGTCGAGACGCTCGCGCATCCTCTTATTGACCCCGAGCCCCAGCGATTCGGAGGCTAGCACCGTCGCAGCGTCAACGCAACCGTTCGTGGATTCGAGAAAATCTAGGCGCGTGACTACAGCTTCGCGCGCGTTTCGGCGTTGTAGCGTTCGAGCAACGCATGAGCGCAAAAAAAAGCACGACGAGCCCGACCGAGGCCGCTCAATCTCGCGTCTCGAGCGCGGCCGATGAACGCGTGCGCCGCGAGGCCGCGACGTCAGCTCGGCTCGCAAGCACCGGGCCAACCGAGCTCGCACGCGCGAGCGTACAGACGCGCGGGGTCGGTCTCCGCGAGCGGGCCCTTGCTGCCGCGCAAGATCACGCGATAGTCCGCGGCCCCCGGAGCGTCGTGGCGCAGCGCGCGGCCGTTCAAGATGGCGGCGGCGTTGTCACAGGCCGCGGCGAGCTCGAGCCCGCAGGCGCGCTCGAAGGCCGCCTTCGCCACCCTCGGGTTGGCGTACCGCTCCGCGAGCATGATCCCGACCTCGTTGCACGACCACGCGGAGCCCTCCGCGCAGTAGCCGTCGTGCAGCAGGTACAGGTTCAAGCAGGCGTCGCGGCGATTCTCGGCGCACGCCTGCTCCCAGTACGGCGTCCATTGTCCCGGGTGCTGGTCGCCGAGATACCCCGACCCGCTCATCGCGGCGAACGCGGCGCCCCAGACGCTCATGTACGCGAGGTGCCGGCGCCGCGGCGCCCAGTTGCGGGCCCAGACGGAGGGGTCGAGCGCCTCGAGCTTCGGCGACGCCGCGATCCGGTCGAGTACCTTCACCGACAGGTTCAGAAGCGGCACTTGCAGCAGCTTGTCGTAAAACCCCGGCGTATTCGCATCGAGCAGCAAGTCGTACAGCCACACCGTCGTGAGCCCGTACAGCACGCCGTACATGAGACGCCCGACCAGCGTACGTGGCGACGTGGCGGGATCCGTGAACAGCAACGTCATGCCGATGAACACCGCGATCGGCACGTGCGAGTCGACGAAGTAAAAGCTGCCCGTCACGGCATGGTAGACGGCGCTGAAGCCGAACGTCGTCGTCACGGCCGCCATCGTCATCGGCGCGACGCCGAACAAGTACTGCCCCGGCATTCCGATCAGGAAGATCGCGAGGTAGACGTACGGCGGATAGAACTCCGTTTGCGCAACGTCGAAGCCCCAGGTCAGATCCGTGGCGTCGAAGAACAGCAGGAAAATCGAGACGACCGCGAGGGGGAACGACGAGGGATTGAAGATGTGTGTGTTGCGCCCGTCGCGGTTCCAGCGCAGGAACTCCTTGGCCGTGAAGCCGATGGCCACCATGACGAACTGCCAGTAAAACCACGAGTCCTTGAACCAGAGGAACAACGTGAGGCTGAAGATGATCGGGAACGGCCCGAAGCCGAGCGAGAACGTGCGCCGGTGCGTCCACGACAGCAAGCTGTCGAAGCCGTACGCGAAGAGGAGCTGTGCCACGATCAACGGCGCGGCGTTGTAGACCTCGCGCCAGTGCCAACCCCAATAGAGGATCAACGCGCCCTGTAAACACGCTTGCAGGTAGTGCTGCGGCCGCAATGCAACTTCGAAAGCGACCGTCTGCCCGCGCCGCAGCACGCCGAAGACGAGCACGCTCCAGCCGAGCAGCACGAGCGCGGCGCCGAACATCGAGGCACGCACGACGGGACGCGACTCGAGCAGCGGCAGCTGGCTGAGCAGCAGTAGGCCGGCCACGAACGCGCCATTGATGAAAAAGGCCTCGCGCGCGGACAGCCGCGTGCTGAAGGTGGGTGCCGCAGCGGCAGCCGCCGGCGAGGTTACGGATTCGTGCGTTGCGGCCACGATCAGGTCCCGAGCCCGAGAAACGGGTCATCGTAGGCGCAGAACCCGAGAATGCAAAGGCGCGAAAAGCTTGCGCCCGGCCGAGCCGGCGTCACTTCGGCGCTTGGCTTTGGCGGCGTGGACCGCCATGGCCGACGGTCGACGCGGCCTTGCTCCGCTACTCCTCGGCCGTTGCTCCGCGCGCCCGGTTGTATTCGTCGAGCGCCTCGAGGTACTTGACGATGGCGCGGTAGACCTGGCGATTCTCGCGCTTCAGCTGTTCGAGCTCGGCTTCGATCGCGGCCCGCGACTCGGCGCTCAGCATCTCCGCTCCGCTTTGCGCAGCGGCCGCACCGATCGACGCGTTGACCGCCGGCAGCACTTCCGGAGGCCCAGCCGCTCCCGCGACCGGTGCGCTTGCATAGCGACCGGCGCCATGCGTCATGGAGCGCAGCCAACTCATCGACGCGCTCGCTTCCGCCTCGCTCTGCGCCCTCGAGCGGCAGACGCGCTGCGGCATCCGCGTGCCCGTCACGCGCTCGTTGCGGCAGACGATGTCGTTCTGGTCCGAGCTGTTCGCCTCGTTGTAGGCGGCCACGAGATCGAGCCGGGCGGCCTCGAGCTCGAGGCGATATTCCTCGAGCGGCTTCGCGCCGCGGACCGTGATCTCCTCGGGCGGCTCGGCCGCAGTCGCGGCGCTTTGAGCGAGAGCCGGGCTCGAAATCGATATTCCGGCGAGACCCAGTAGCGCGAGTGCCGCGGAAGCTCCGGTTAGTCGCATGAGACAGCCCTCCCCTTTCTTGTCGCTAAGGCGATGACGCCGCTCCCGCACCTCGCCCGCTACTCCTCTCAGCCGCTCGGCGCCGCCCATGTCCGTGGCCGCACCGCTCGACGAGCTCGCTTGCGGCCCGCCCGCCGCACCCGTCGCGCTTCTGAATCCCGCGGAGCCGCGTGTCATGTCTTACCCACCAGGGCGAGCTGCTCGCGATACTGCGCGAGCGTCTTGGCCCGCGCACGGTGATCTCTCCGGCGGCCTCGGCGGGCTGCTCCGATTGCGCGCGGGCTTCCCCCGACGGCGCTGCCGCGAAGGGCCGTTTTACCGCACACCCAATTCGGATGCAATCGTCCTGTTGGCGGGATTGCCGGGGTCGCCGGGATTGCCGGAGTAGTCGGGATTGCTCACCGCCCGGGGGGCTGCTCGGCGTCACCCAGCTGCAGCTGCCGCAGCTCGGCGAGACGCGCGAGATCGCGCAGCAGCTGCTCGTCCTCGCGCGCGACGCGCTGCATCTCCTCCGTCAGTTCCCGGCTCTTCTGCTCCATGCTGAGGTTGAGCTCGGCGCGATTGAAATTGTTGGCGTTGCTACCCCGCCCGTCCTTCAACATGTTGCGGGCCGCGCGCGCCTCGGCCTCGATCACGAAATTCGGCGCGCAGGTGCGCAGCGGAATGTTCGAGCCCGTCGGCGCGCGCTCGAAGCAGTGAATGTCGAAGTCGTCGTTGCCGTTCAATGCATTGAAGCGATCATAGACGGCGGTTTCGAGACGCTGGATCTCGAGGCGCAGATTCGCAGGCGCGCGACCCGGCACGATCAGCTCTTCGACGTCGGCGCCGGAACGCGGCTCGGCGGCGGGCGGCGCGTCCTGTGCCGCGGCCGACGTAGCGAGGCCGAACCAGAGCGCGAACAAGCATGCAATTCGCATCACGAGCACCATCTTCCTGGCGGCGCATGGTAACGGCCGGGAACGGCGCTCGCGAGTGAGATTCAGGATTCTCGCGATACGGCGCGATACGGGCCTGATTCCGCGGCGCAACGCCGGCCCGCGACCGCCGAGCGCTCGCGCCCGTCGGTGCATCTCGTCCGACGACGCCTCGCGTCCGTCCGCCTCCGCACGCTCGGCGAGGAGCGGAATCTTCCGGCTCCGCTCCGACGATCGACATCTTACGCGGCTTGCTGGCCCACGAGCATCCGCCGTGCATCTCGTTGTACCAGCCCACGAATCGCAGCTTTCCGGAAAAGCAGCAAAATCGGATCCGCTACCGAAACCTCATGCGCAAGATGCGAGCCTCGCTCGCGGAAAAATACGCGGCGCGCGACGTGCAACCCATCGTCGAGCGATTCGAAGCGCTCGGCCGTGACGAGGCGTTCTGACTCGAGCAGGCGGACGGTCTCGCGGTGCTCGCGTGCGCGGACCGGTTCGAAGTATTCGAATTGCTGCGCAGCGTCCGAGAGCTCGTCATCGTCGCGAGCAGCTTCCACGTGAAGCCGTTGCTGCGCATCGTACAGTCGGCCGACCGCTATCACGTTCTCGCGCTGAACAGAAAGGAAGTGAAGCTCTACGAGGGGAACCGAGACGCGCTCGCTCCCGTCGAGCTCGCCGACGTGCCGAGCACGATCACGGCCGCGCTCGGCGAGGAGCTGACGGAGCCGTACCGAGGCTTCCACGGCGTCGGGCCGTATCACGCGTCGCGCGGCAGCTCCGGAATCCGCCACGGCCGCGGTCAGAAAAAGGACGACGTCGACATCGACCTGGAGCGGTTCTTGCGTGCCGTCGACCGTACCGTCCTCGAGCGCCATTCGCGGCCGGCTGGGCTGCGGCTGTTGCCCGCCGGCTTGCCGCAGAACGTGGCCGGCTTTCGTGCCGTGACGTGCAACCCGTTTGTCCTCGACGCCGCAATCGAGATCGACCCCGACTCCCTGACGCTGGACGAGCTCAAGGACCACGCCTGGCGTGCCGTCGAGCCGACCTACCTCGGCCGCCTGGCCGAGCTCACGGAACTCTACCGTTCGAGCCGCTCGCGCGGCTTGGGCGACGAGCACCCGGCCGCGATCGCGGAAGCGGCAGCCGCCGGCCGCGTCGGCACCTTGCTGGTCGACGCCGAGCGCCTCGTGCCCGGCAAGGTCGACGCGGCGACCGGCACGCTCGAACGGCGCCGGCTCGGAGATCCGCACGCGGACGACGTGCTCGACGATCTCGCCGAGACCGTCCTCCGCATGAAAGGCGAAGCGATCGTCGTTCCGACTGAGCGCATGCCGAGCACGACCGGCGTCGCAGCCATCTACCGTTTCTGATGGCGGGCCGTGGAGGACCCTTGGGTCTGCGGGCTCAATCGAGCGAGTCGAGGGCCGCGCGCTGCACCCGCAGCCGCGCGGCGCGGTCGTCGGCGAAGCGCTTGACGCCCGCGAACACCGAATCCGGATCGAGATGCGCCTCGGCGATGACGTCCGCCTCGAGCCCGCCCGTGAGCCACTGGTTGTCCCAGTCCGCCGTCAGCGAGTAGTCGTCGGCCTGCGCGCCGACGTTACGCAGCGGCCAGACGCGCCGCGTGCCGCCCGTGACGAACATCATGTCCTGCTTCGCGCCCGCAGGCAGCACAAACCGCCTATAGGCCTCCGGCTGCCGATCGAACAGCTCCTCGCTCACGGCCGCGATGACTTTGACGTTGACTCCGGCTTCGGCGAGCCTCGGCAGCACCTTGACGGTGTTGAACGTGGCGAAGGCGCCCTGGCAGACGACGTACCCGTGACGGGGGCCGGGCCCGAAGTCGCGGATCACGTACAAGCCCTTGGCGGCCGCCTTCAAATCCTTGTCCGCGAACGTGCTGCGATCCGCCACGGGCAGGTCGGGCCGCGCCACCTCGATTGCGATGATGCCCACCTTCTTCTCGCGCGCCGCGATTTCGGCCGCCGCGAAGTAGCCGGGCGCCACGTCGTTGTAGTCCCAGAAGCTCAGGTTGATGATCTGGCCGCGCGGAAACAGCTTCCACACCTGCGGCGAGAAGATGCCGAAGTGCGTACGCGCGTCCGCGGCGGTCTCGGGGCCCGAGTGCGCGGCGAGGATGTTCAGCACGCCCATTTTGAACTTGCTGTCCTGGTTCTGCTGGCTCCAGACGCGCGCCGGAAGATACATGAGCGGCGTGAAGGCGCCGTAGGTGCCGCTGAACGCCCAGACGCCCGCGAACCTGTCGGGGTCGACGGAGGCGTTCTGGCTGACGAGCCCGATCGCCGTCGAGACGTTGCCGGCCTCTTGGATCGCGGCCTTGAGCCGTGTGCCGAGCGGATTCATCTCCGGGTCGTAGTGGCCCCAGAGGCTGCCGTGCTCCAAGTTGATCGACTCGGAGAGGTCCGCAGCCGCCGTCAGCACGCGGTTGTCCGTGACGTAGTTGAGCCACTTCACGATCTCGGAGATCGCGCGCCGCGCACCCGCGGCCTCGCCGGCCTTGCGGAACAGCGCGACCTTGACGGTCTTCGTGGCGCCGGACACGGCGTTCCGGACGGACAACTCCTGCGGCTCGACGGGCAAATTCGCAACCTTGAGCCGATCGTCCAAGAACGGATCGCGCGCGACGTCGACGCGGAGCTTCACCTTGTCCACGACGCGCTCGCCGATCTCGACGAGGCGATCCGCAAGCCAGTCGCCCAGGCCGTTCTTGTCGAGCACGGACAGTGCGACATCGATGTTCGTCTTGAACTGGAGCAGCCGCTCGCGCTGGTCGGTGACGGGACCGGCTTCCATGCCTTCGAACTTGACGCCGAAGCGCGCCTCGTACGTCTTCGCGAGGCCGACGATGTAGTCGGCGTTCATCTTGAAGCCGTACGGATGGCTTTGGTAGCCGACGATCTGCTTCGCGACCGGAGCCGGCCAGTACCCTTTCGTCGTCTTGCCGATGACGATCATCGGCCGGCGATCGGCCGGATCCCAGTGCTCCATCGTCTTCAGCACGTCGAGGATTTGCTTGTAGTCGTGGCCGTCCGCGAGCGTGAACACGTTCCAGCCGTACGACGTCCACTGATCGCGCAGCACGTAGCCGTCGGCGAACTTGCTCGGGATCACGCCGCCGATCAGGGCGTCGTCGATGCCGGCGTTGTTGTCCGAGAAGAAGATGCGCAGGCGTTTGCCGGCCTGCACGGCCATCGCCTGCGTCTTGAGCTCCTGCGCGTGCCCGGCGCACATCGCGAACTCGCCTTCGAATGCCACGATCTTCGGCGAGTCGATTTGAGCGCCCATGAAGTCCCAGAACGCGGCTTTGCCCGCGGCCGTCGCGATGCCGACGCCCGACGGGCCGCCGTTGACGTCGTTCGTGACGTCCGTCGATTCGATGTGCCCCGAAAGCGCGCGGATGCCGCGCTGTTTCGCCTGCGCGAATTTGGGATGATCGGCGAGGCCGACGTCGTCGAGCAGCGTCTCGAGCGCGCCGGCGCCGCGGCGGAACCCGAGGGCGTCGATGGACAGTATCGCGAGCTCGGGATCGACGTAATAGCGGCGATCGCCCGTGGCCGCGTACTTGCGTGCGAGCGCCTCGCCCATGATCATCCAGAGCGCGTAGCACGTCGGCGCGCAGTGGCCCGCGGCCAGCATGAACTTGTCGGCGTACGGATGCTTCGGGCGCCGGTAGTCGAAGTGCAGTCCGCCGCGCTCGCGGCCCGCGAGGTGGGTGACGACGTTGAACGGGGTGTAGGCCAGCGGCCCGCCGAAGTGCCCGGTCTGCGCATAGTTGCCGAGCAGCACCAGCGTCATGCAGGTCATGAAGCCGACGTCCTCGAGCTGCTTCAAGTCGTGGAGATCGAGCCGATCGGCGGGTGGGGACGAAAGGGACACGGGTTCTACGCTCATAATTGCGCTGGGATTCTACATGACGGCATTGGCGCCGCAGCGAAGTTTAACCCGCAGCTTCGCGCGTGCGCCGAGCAGTCCCACGCTCGGAAGGAAAGAGCTCGCCCTCTAACCGTCTTGTCGCGGACCGCAGCGTTGGCTAAGTTGCGGCTCGGGACATTGTTCGGGTCTTTCGGTGCCGTCGAGGCTGTCGAAATTGTCGATCGACGAAATCCGCCAGCGCTACGCGCGCGCTGACGCGCCCGTGAGCCCGCAGACGCTGAACAAGCTGAAACGCGACCCGCGCCACGGCGTGCGCGTGATCTACGAATCGTTGAAGAAGCGCTACGAGCGCGACAGCGCCGAGCGCACGCGGCTCGACGCCATGCTCAACTTCGAGCGTGTGTTGTGGCGCGCCGGCGTGCAGCACATCGCCGGCGTCGACGAGGTAGGCATGGGGCCTTTGGCCGGGCCCGTGATCGCCGCGGCCGTCGTCTTCCCGCCGCACACGGAGATCGCCGGCATCGACGATTCGAAGAAGCTCGACGCCGAGCAGCGCGCGGAGGCCGACCGCCGCATCCGCGCGGCCGCGAGCGGCATCGCGATCGGCTGCGCCGAGGTGGCCGAGATCGACTCGCTCAATATCTATCACGCCGGGCTGCTCGCGATGCGGCGCGCGGTCGAAGCGTTGCCGATGCGGCCGCAGCATGTCCTCGTCGACGCGCGCAGCATCCCGGGCGTCGACGTTCCGCAGAACTGCTTCGACAAAGGCGACGGGCTCAACTTCTCGATCGCGGCCGCGTCGATCGTCGCGAAGGTGTGCCGCGACCGCCTCATGGACGAGCTCGCGCGAGAGCATCCCGGATACGGCTTCGAGCGCCACAAGGGCTATTGCACGCCGGAGCACCAGGACGCGATCCGCCGACTCGGCCCGTGCGCGATTCACCGCAAGTCGTTCACGTTCATTCGCGAGCTGCGCGGCGAGTACTCGACGCTGTTCTACGATCTGAAAGGGCGCCTGTACGCGGCCGCCGCGGCCGCCGAGCTCGAGGCGCTCGAGCGGGAGCTCGAGGCGAGCCGCGGCGCGCTTTCCGAGAGCGAGCAGCGCAAGCTCAAGCTCGTGCTGTCGCGGCGCTGGCGGGCGCTCTAACCCCTCCCTCGAGCGCAAGCGGCGCTATTCGTGCCGCAGCGCTTTCGGCGGATCGAGCGCCGCGGCGCGGCGCGCCGGCAACCAGCCGGCCGTCGTCGAAAAGCATACGCGGGGCTCGCCGACGCCGCGATCATCGAAGGCGGCCGCCGAGCGTCAACGCGCGGCCGAAGGCGCCGGCTACGGGGCCGGCACGCCCATCATGGCGGCCGCGATCGCATGCCAGCCCGGCGTGTTCCAAACGAAGTGCGTCGCCACGACGCAAGGCAGGATCAAGGCGAGGCCCACGAGGTATGCACGGTGCGGCCGGCCGAGACGAATCGTGTCGTGGACGAGAGCCGGCGCGAGCAGCAGCAGCCAATAGATATGAGTCGCATCGTAGCCCACCGTAATATCGTTGCCGGGCAGCCAGACGTGGCGCGCGACGGCGGCATCGAGCAGCACGAACGTCGCGAGAATCAGCATGCGCTTGTGCATCTCGGGATCCGTTCTGCGAACCGCCATTGCCCACCCGAAAAACAACGGAAACAAAAGGATAGAGCGGATTTGCAGAAACAGGATGTTCGACGCGATCAGGCCGACGCCGGCCTCCGTCAGGTCGTGATAACGCACGACGGCCACCGCGATCAGACCGACCAACAGCGCGGGCGCGAGCAGGAACGACGCCACGCCGAGCGTTCGATGCCGTTCGATTCGGCCGGCCGCGACGAGGCCGGCTTGCGTCGCCAGCAGCCCGATCCACGCCGTCATCAAGAACGCATGCACGTGCACGGCGAGGGGCGGCATCGGCATGGCCCCCGACAGGATGCCGGCCGAGCGCGGCGCAAAGCCGACGACGGCCGTCGCGACGAACAACGCGACCGTGACCGTATGAATCGTGACGCCGGCACGATTCCGCGCGAGATCGACATCGCGTGCTTCGATGGCCATTGCCGTTCCCTCCAGCGGCGCCGCGAGCGCCGAGAATACCAAACCCGTGCGGCCGGGTTGCGCAGGCGCGCGACGGCGGAGCGCCCGCTTGGCGAGGAAGGCGGCGGATTGACGCGCCGAATTGCGGCCGTGCAAGCGCCGCGAGCCCGATCAACCCACGCTCGCCGAGCAACGCGCTCGCATCGGCTAAGATTCCCCCTCGTTCTAGGCAACGTGGAGCGTTCCCATGCCCGAAGCCAGCGCAGTCGCGAACGGTTCCCCGCACGCGCTCGACGCCGAGACGCACCGGCGCATGAACCTCCGCGCCGTCGCCGCCTCGGCGGCCGGCACGACGATCGAGTGGTACGACTTCTTTCTCTACGGCGTCGCGGCCGCGCTGGTCTTTCCGGAGAAGTTCTTCCCCGAGTCGAACCCTTACGTCGGCACGCTGCTCGCGTTCTCGACGTATTTCGTCGGCTTCGTGGCCCGGCCGTTCGGCGCGGCGCTGTTCGGCCACTTCGGCGACCGGATGGGTCGCAAGGCCTCGCTCGTCGCGACGCTGATGCTGATGGGCCTCGCGACGATCGCCATCGGCCTCGTGCCGAGCTACGAGCAGATCGGCATCTGGGGCGCCGTGCTGCTGACGCTGTTCCGCGTGCTGCAAGGCATCGGCGTCGGCGGAGAATGGGGCGGCGCGGTGCTGATGGCGGGCGAGTGGACGGACCCGAAGCGGCGCGGTTTCACGACGAGCTTCGCCCAGTTCGGCGCGCCGGCCGGCATGCTGCTCGCGAACGGCGCGCTCGGCATCATGGCCGTCGCGACGAGCGACGCGGCCTTCCTCGAATGGGGCTGGCGCGTGCCGTTCTTGGGCAGCGTGCTGCTGCTCGTCCTCGGGCTCTACATTCGGTTGGGCGTGCTCGAAACGCCGATCTTCGCGAAGCTGAAAACGCAAAATCGCGTCGAGCGCATGCCCGTGGCGAAGGTGCTGCGCCATCACTGGAAAGAGGTCGTGCTCACGGCGCTGCTGCGCACGGGCCAGCAGACGCCGTTCTATATCTTCACCACCTACGTGCTCACCTACGGCACCACCCAGCTCGGCCTCGAGCGGGCGACGGTACTGAACCTCGTCATGGTGCAGGCGCTCGTCTCGATGCTCGCGATTCCGTACTTCGGCCATCTGTCCGACGTGTTCGGCCGGCGCCGCATCACGGCCATCGGCTGCATCGTGATGATGATCTTCCCGTTCGTCTATTTCGGCATGCTCGACAGCGGCATCTTTTGGTTGATCGCGATCGCGATCGTCCTGGGGCTGCCGTCGCAGGACTTGCAGTACGGCCCGCAAGCCGCGTTCATCGCGGAGCGCTTCCCGGGCCGGCTGCGGTACAGCGGCGCGTCGCTCGGCTACCAACTCGCGTCGATCACGGCCGGGGGTCCTGCGCCGATCATCGCGCTCTATCTCTATCGCACGTTCGGCACGTCGATGGCCGTAGCGGCGTACGTCGCCGTGACGGGGCTGATCAGCTTGATCTGCGTGTGGCTGCTCCCCGATCGCGGCCGCTCGCTCGACCACGACTGACGGTTCCCCTGAGTGCGCGAGCCCGGAATAGGCCCGCGCGGAGCGGTGCTTGGCGCGGAGCTTGCAGCGCGCAAGCGATGCACCGGACAGCCGATGACACGTTGACGAGCGCGCTCCCCGCGCGGCTCGACCGGCTGCCGTGGTCGCGCTGGCACTGGCGCGTCGTCGCAGCGCTCGGCATCACCTGGATCTTGGACGGCCTCGAGGTCACGGTCGTCGGCTCGCTGGGGCCGACGCTCGAGCGGGACGGCACGCTGGGGCTCACCGCGGCCGAGGTCGGTTGGGCCGGTTCGGCGTACGTGGCCGGAGCCGTCCTCGGCGCGCTGTTCTTCGGCCGTCTCGCCGACACGCTCGGGCGTAAGCCGCTGTTTCTCGCGACGCTATCCGTGTATCTCGCCGCGACACTGCTGACTGCGGGCACGTGGGACTTCTGGTCGTTCGCGTTCTGTCGGCTCCTCACGGGATTCGGCATCGGCGGCGAGTACGCGGCAATCAACTCCGCGATCGACGAGCTGATTCCGGCGCGTGTGCGCGGCCTCGTCGATCTCGCGATCAACGGCAGCTTCTGGCTCGGCGCCGCGGCCGGCGCCGGACTCAGCATCGTGCTGCTCGAGCCCGGGCGCTTCGACGAGGACGTCGGGTGGCGTCTCGCGTTCGCATTCGGCGCCGTGCTGACCGTCGCGATTCTGCTCGTGCGCCGGCACCTGCCCGAGAGCCCTCGATGGCTGATGACGCGCGGCCGCCTCGCGGAGGCGGAAGCCGTCGTAGCGCGCATCGAGCAGGAAGTCGAGCGCGAGCACGGCCCTTGCGCAGAATGCGAGAGCGCTTTCGCGCTGCGGCTGCGCTCGCACGTATCGTGGCGCGAAATCTTCACGCTGCTCGTCACGCGCTACCGCCGCCGCGCCGCGCTCGGGCTCGTGCTAATGGGCTCGCAGGCGTTTTTCTACAACGCGATCTTCTTCACCTATGCGCTCGTGCTCGCGAGCTTTTACGGCGTTCCGACGAGCGACGTCGGTTTCTATATCTTTCCGTTCGCGCTCGGCAACTTCCTGGGACCTTTGCTGCTCGGCGGCCTGTTCGACTCCGCAGGCCGGCGCACCATGATCGCGGCCACTTACGGCATTGCCGGCATCGGCCTCCTCGCTTCGGGCTATGCGTTCTCGGTCGACTGGCTCGACGCCGTGACGATGACGTGGTCCTGGTCCGTGCTGTTCTTCTTCGCTTCGGCCGCGGCAAGCTCGGCTTATCTCACGGTGAGCGAAACCTTTCCGCTCGAGATGCGCGCCGTCGCGATCTCGATCTTCTACGCGATCGGGACGGGCGTCGGCGGCTTCGGCGGCCCCGCGCTGTACGGAACGCTGATCGAGACCGGCAGCCGCGACGCGGTGTTCCTCGGCTACGCCGTGGCCGGCGTGCTGATGGCGGGCGCAGCGATCGTGGCCGCGTGGCTCGGCGTCGATGCCGAGCGTAAGCCGCTCGAAACGGTCGCGCGGCCGCTGTCGACGGTCGAGGGGCCGCACTGATGAGACGCCTGGCCGATGACTCCGGCCTTTGAGCCGACGTCGACGATCACGCGCTATCCCCCCGCCAAGCGCTCGAGCAGCGCGGCGATCTCGGGATTGTTCGTGCGACCCGGCGCGGCGACGAGCTCGTAGGGCGTGCGCCCTTCCCGGTCCTCGGCGTCGAGCCGCGCGCCGCGCTCGACGAGCAAGGTCACGAGCTTGGCGTTGCCGCC
>JBBIJV010000064.1:0-16287 GCA_037445815.1 Rhodospirillaceae bacterium | reverse complement strand
GCAGGTCCGTGATGTCGCCTTCGCGCACGTCGACGCCGAGGCTGCGCGCACGCTGCACGACCTCGGGATAGCGGTCCAGGCCGATCGCCGTGCGCCCCGCCGCAACGCCGCTGCGCGTCGTCGGCAGCCGCAGCCACCCGTCGCCGGAGCTCGCCGCGTACCTCGCCGGGCTGCCGCCGTACGAGATCACCGACATGGGCAGCTCCCTGAAGATCTGCTTGGTGGCCGAAGGCGCCGCCGACCTGTACCCGCGGCTCGGCCCCACGTCCGAATGGGACACCGCGGCCGCACAGGCTATCCTCGAAAGTGCGGGCGGGCGTATGATCGATCTGGCCGGTCGGCCGTTGCGGTACAACTCCAAAGTCGACTTGTTGAACCCGCACTTCGTGGCTTTTGGCGATCAGCAGCGGGATTGGTTGGCACCCATCCGTAAGCACTCGTGACCGACAAAGTAGAAACCGAGACCTTCAGGAACGTGGAGCGGCTCAAGCAATTGCGCGTGGAGCACCGAGACCTCGATCAGGTGATCGCCCGCCTCGTCCTGGATCCGAACGTGGATCAGCTGATGCTGAAGCGGCTCAAGAAGCGCAAGCTGATGCTCAAGGACATGATCACTCAGCTCGAGAGCGCGCGAATCCCCGACTTGAACGCCTGACGGTGCGCCGGTGGACCTGATGGCCGACATCGGCGCCACGAACAGCCGCTGCGCGCTCGTCGGCGACAAAGGGCAGGAGCTCGCGCCCGAGGTCTTCGAGAACGCGGACTTCACGGGCCTGCCGGAGCTGCTACGCGTCTATCTCGAGCACCGCCGCGCGAGCGACCGGCCGACGCGCGCGGTGTTGGCCGTCGCGGCGCCGATCACGGGCGACGAAGTGCAGATGATCAACATCGGCTGGCGTTTTTCGCAGCGAGAGCTCAAGGAGACGCTGGGCTTGAAGCGTCTCACGGTCGTCAACGACTTCGCGGCGATCGCGTGGGCGCTGCCGCTCCTGACGCCCGCCGACGTCGTCAAGATCGGCGGCGGCGAAAGCACGCCGCGCTCGACGCTCGCGGCACTCGGTCCGGGATCGGGGCTCGGCGTGTCGGCGCTCGTGCCCGCCGCGGACGGCTGGACGGCGATGACGGGCGAAGGCGGGCACGTTGCGATGGCGGGCACGACACCCGAAGAAGACGAGGTCATCGCGCGCTTGCGCGAGCGTTACGACGGCCACTGCTCGGCCGAGCGCGTGCTGTCCGGGCCGGGGCTCGTGAACTTGTACGTCACGCTCGCCGAGATTGCCGGCCGCGGTCGGCCGACCGCTACGCCCGAGGACGTCACGAATCTCGCGAAACAAGGCGAGCCGCTCGCGCGCAAGACACTCGCCATGTTCTTCGCGATGCTCGGCACCGTCGCGGCAAATTTGGCCGTGACCACCGGCGCTCGCGGCGGCGTCTACATCGCGGGAGGCATCGTGCCGCGGCTCGTCGAGCCGCTGCGCAAGTCGGGGTTTCGCGCGCGCTTCGAGAACAAGGGCCGCTATCGAACGTACCTCGCGGCCATACCGACGCACGTCATCACGGCGCCGACGCCCGCGTTCCGCGGCCTCAAATACCTGCTCGGCTACCGCTAGCGGCCGGGCCGCCTCTTTCGCGCTAGCGCTCGGCTTCCTCGAGACGGCGGCGCTGCTCGGCCGCTTGCTCGTCGACGGTTTGCTGGACGCCTTGCGCGCGCCCGATCGTGCCCGCCAGGGGATCGAACACGGTTTCGCGCCGGGCGGGAGCCTCCGGGGGCTCGCTCGCGCGCTCGTCCGCTTGGGACCCGCCGCAGCCGGCGAGCACGATTGTCGCGATCAAAACTCCCGTCTTCGCTGCCATCGCCGAATCCCTCGACGTGCGGTGACCGGCGGAACATAGCACCCGCACTTAGGAAAAACCGAGACTTGTGACCGCCTTTGCGCGGTTCCAGAGGCCGCGATGCGCGGTGTATTCTCGCTCGATGGCTACGCTACCGAGCTCGAAGCTCGATCCGCTCAAGCTCGCCTGCTGGGGCGGCATCATTGCCTACGTCGTCAAGAAGGCACTGCTCCTGCGTCAAGGCGCAACCTTGGGCGAAGCCTTCGACTTCGGCAATCCGTCGTTGTGGGGGCTCATGTTCGGCGCGTGCGCCGTCGGCCTCATTTTGCGGGCACCGAAGCTGCGCCGCGCCGCGATGCTGATCGAGCCCAACGAGACGCGCGCCGTGTCGTTGTCGTTCCTGACCGGCTTCACGGTGATGTCGGCCTATTTGATCCTGCGGCCCGTCCGGGATTCGATGGCCAGCGATTGGTCGCAGTCGGAGATCTCGCAACTTTGGACCATCCAGTTTTTCCTGAGCCTCGCGCTCGTCGTCGTCTACGGCGCGGCGTGCTCGAAGATCCGCTTCAAGTTTCTCGTGCCGGCCGTCTATACCTTTTACGCGGTGACGTTCGCACTGTTCTTCGCCGGCTCGCGGTTCGTCGACGACGGCGTTTTGCTCGACAAGAGCTTCTATGTGTGGGTGAGCCTGTTCAGTCTGTTTCACCTGTCGGTGTTCTGGAGCTTCATGGCCGACGTCTACAACTCCGACCAGGCGAAGCGCTTGTTCCCGTTCATCGGCGCCGGCGTCAGCACGGGCGCTGCGGCGGCACCGCTCGTCGTCGCGGTGCTTGCCAACGACGTCGGCAACGAGACGTTGATGCTCGCGGCCGCCCTCATCTTGCTGCTCTCGATTCCGATGGTGCTGCGCCTCCAGCGCTTGAAGATCGTGGACCTGCACAATGAATCCGTGCATGCCAATCTCGCGGCCGCGAAGATGGGCGGCAGGTGGTGGCAAGGTTTCCGGGACTTCGCGACCAACCCGTACCTGCTCGCCATCGGCATTTTCATCCTGATCTACACGGCCATTCAGGCCATCATCTATCTCGAGACGGCGGACCTGCTGCGGATCTACGAGGCGCGCGAGCAACGCACGACGATTCTGGCTCTGCGGGATGCCGTCGCGAACATCCTGGTTTTCGGCCTCGGCCTCTTCATCACGGGCCGGCTCGTCAAACGGCTCGGCATGGTTTCGACGCTCGCGCTGCTGCCGGTCTTTTGCGCGCTCGCCTTTCTGATTCTCGCCATGGCGCCGCTCTTGTCCGTGCTGCTCGCCGTCGACATCGCGCGGCGAGCCGGGGAATACGGCATCACGCGGCCGGCGCGCGAAATGTTGTTCACGAGCGTCGACCGCGAGACGCGCTTCAAGACGAAACCCGTGGTCGACGTCGTCATCTACCGCGGCGGCGACGCGTGGTGGGGCAACGTGTTCGCGTACCTGCACGATTTCGTCGGGCTCGGCTTCGCGGCGATGTCGCTCGTCGGCGCGGCGTTCGCCGGCGTCTGGGTGGCCTCCGCGGTCTATGCCGGCCGCATCTTCCAGCGCAGCGAAAAGGCCGAGGCCGCCGAACCGGCGCCGGCCGCTCGAGCCGCGATCGCCGGGCAGCGTACCTAGTGTTGTGTTTCTTAAATAAGTTGACTTATTGTGGTCCGATGGTAGCATGCCTGGCATGTCCAGGCGAGCGCCGCAGATCGACCTCAGGCCCGAGGAGCAGAAGAGACTGGAGGCTATCGTTCGGTCGCCTACTTCGGCGCAGCGTGATGTGACAAGAGCGCGCATCGTGCTGCTCGCGGCACAAGGCCAACGCAACGAAGAGATTCAAGCGGCGCTCCGTGTTTCCAAGCCCGTGGTGATCAAATGGCGGCGTCGTTTTGCCGCGTCGCGACTGGCGGGCTTGGCGGATGAGGCGGGCCGGGGGCGGCCGCGCAAATATGATGCCGAGATTCGCCACCGGATCGCGGCGACGGCGTGCAGCGAGCCACCGGCGTCGGTGGGGACGCATTGGAGCATCCGTACGCTGGCCAAGCAGTTGGGAGTCGGCGAAGCGGTGGTCCATGATGTGCTCTCTGCGGAGTGCATCAAGCCACACCGCTTCCGCTACTGGAAGATGTCAAACGATCCGGAGTTTGAGGCGAAGATGCTCGATGTGGTGGGGCTGTACCTGAATCCACCCGAGAACGCCCTGGTCTTGTCGGTGGACGAGAAGACCTCCATCCAGGCGCTGGATCGAACGCAGCCGCGCTTACCGATGAAGCCGCACAAGATCGAGCGGCTTAGCCACGAGTACAAGCGCCATGGCACGGCCTCGCTGCTCGCCGCCCTGGAGGTACACAGCGGCCGCGTCCAGGGCCAGACGATTCGCCGCAACGATAGCGATACTTTCATTCGGTTTTTGCGCCGACTACTGCAGGCCTATCCCGGCCAGGAGTTGCACGTAGTGCTCGACAATGGGTCCTCGCATCGCAGCAAGAAGACCCTCGCCTGGGCGAGCAAGCAAAAGCGGCTGCACCTGCATTTCACGCCAACGCATGCCAGTTGGCTCAACCAAATCGAAATCTGGTTTGGGATCCTCACCCGCAAAGTGGTGCGCCGCGGCATTTTCCGCTCACGAACCGAGCTCGTGCACAAGCTGCTTGAGTTCATCAAACACTACAACCTGGAAGCACGGCCCTTCGAGTGGACCTACACCGGCATGCCCCTAGAAGCATAAGTCAACGCATTTTTCGAACGCAACACTAGCTAGTAGATCTCGCGCGTATAGATTACGCGGCCGTCGCCGCTATGCAGGCCGAACGTCGCCTGCCCGGACGGATTCTCGTCGCCGGCCGCGCCCGGATCCCAGTCGAAGCGCAGCCACGCCGGCACGTCGGCGACGATGCGGACGCCGCCTTTGTTGCCGGCGCCCGGCGCGGCGAGCCGCAACGCGAAATCGCCGTTCGCGGGCGGCTCGCGGTACGGCGCAGCGGCCGGCGCCGCACAACCGACGCCGCTCGCTCCGGGGGTGCCGCTGTCGCGCACGCACGTCTCGCCGGGGTCGAGGCTCCCCGTATAGGCCGGGAACGCGAGCGTGACGCCGGTCGTGCACACGTCCGCCAAGTTGGTGACGAAGCCCGAGCTCGAGCCGGCGAAGTACTCGGAGCGCATCGGCACGGCCAAGTCGACGAGATCCGAGCCGACGGCGGTGCCGATCCGCACGCGGCCGTAACGGATCTCCTCGCCAAAACTGAACGGAATGGCGCCGAACGTCACGGTGCGACCGAGCGGCCCTCCGCCGACCGCGGCCACGCCGTCCGAGTCCTGCACATCGATCGACAGCGCGATCTGCGCCTGGAACGGCGCTTGCGGCACGGCCTTGACGAACTTGAGGCCGCTGCCGCTGCCGAACGTCAGCGTGGCGACGCCGCCGGACGGGCTCGCGATGGCGGGGTCGACGGCCGTCGACGGCAGCCCCGTCGTGTCGAGCGCGGCCGCCGGGCTCTGATACGTGCGCCCCGAGAGCGTCGCGTTCGTGAGCTTGAAGAACGCGTCGCGATAATTCGCGGTCGTGCCGCCGCTCGAGCTCACGGCCGTTGCCGTGATCACGGGCGCCGCGACATAGCTGAACGGCTCCCCCTGATACGTGAACCCGCCGGCCGCGCACGCCGTCGCGAACAGCGGCGAATTGAGCGTGACGTCGAACCGCGCCGGGATGAAGCGGCCGATGCGCTCGCTGACGGGCCCCGTGACGTCGCCGGCGCCGAGATAGTCGCCGTCGGCAACGCCGGGCACGGCCCGCATGATCCCGACCTCGTTCCAAACGAAGTCGGTGCCCGTCGCCGTCCCGTTCGCGAACGCGCCGAAGCCGACCGACGCGCCGATCGAAGGCGCAGCCCCGCCGGCCGGCGCCACCACCTGCACGGGCAAGCGCACGCCTTCGGCCGGCGTCTCGCGCCCGTAATTCGGCGTTGCGTCGCCCTCGGCGTCGCGCACGGTCACCGTCATGCGGAAGGGCGCGCCGGCAGCCAAGAACACGGGCCCGTTCTCGTTCGCGGCCTGCGGATTCGCGAGCGTGCCGGCCGGGTTCGCGATGCCGCTCAGCGCGAACGAGTGCGGCCGCACCACGAAGCTGGCCGTTGCGCCCGTGATCCCGGCCGGCAACTCGGCGTTCACGGTCGTGTCGTCCTTCATGTGGATGCGGATCTGGCCCACGTCCTTGTACTTCGCCGTGACGGCGGCCTGGCCGTTCGCGAAGGTCACGGTCTGCGCCGCGGCGGCGGCTTCGGTCGCGGCCGCGCTCACGCCGTCGATCGTGACGTTACGCGTGCCCGTGCCGGGGTTCAGGTACTGCGACCAGAACTTGAGGCTCTTCGCGCCCGTGTACGCTTCGATGATGCCGCACACCGGGTCGCTCGGCGTCTGACCGTACGCCGCGAGGTGCAGCGTGAAATTCGTGCCGGCCGTTTGATTGGACGCGAACGGCGTGACCGCGCCCGGCGGGTTCGCGAGCGGGGCGGCCGTCGCCGTGAAGCCGCTCGGCGAGAACACGAGCGGCCCTTCGGCGTCGTTGTCGCGGATCGCCGTATTGCTCACCTGAAACACGTCGACGTCGAGCGACGGCGGCCCCTGCGGGTACGAAAGCGTGAATGTCGCCTGCGACTGGCCGAGCGGCCACGTGTACGTCGCGATGCCGTCGTTCGGCGTTGCGTCGCTGAACGTGCCGGATCCCGCAACGTGCGTCCAGGTGCCGAAGCCGCTTTGCGTGTCGAGCTGCACCTGCGCGTTGTAGTTGACGAGCGGCGTGCCGCCGATTGCATCGACGACATCGACCGTGATCGTCTCCGCGACGCAGTTGATGCCGAACGCGTTGTGCGTGATCGTGAAGGTCGCCTGGTCCGCGCACGGGTGCGTCTCGTCGCGCAGCGCCTGCACTTCCGCCTGTGTCAGCGCGTCGGCGATCACGCGGACTTCGTCGATGTAGCCGTCGAAGATGCGCGAATCGAAATTGAAGTCTCGCCCGACGTAGAGCGGCAGCGAATTGGTCGCGAGATCGTCGTTGTGGGTTGCGGATGCTGCCGAGCTCCCGTCGATGTAGATGCGCTGCTCGCCGGGCGCGTACGTGATGGCGACGTGGTACCAGCGATCCGGATCGAGCCTCGTCGCCGTCGTGAGTGTCCGGACCGTGTTGCCGGCGTCGTTCTCGTTCCACCACCAATACACTCGGCGCTGGTTGTCGATGTGGTACTCGTAGTTCGTGTCCTTCGAGACGATCGTATAGAGCTCCGACGGCGTCGAGCGCAGGTACACCCAGGCCGCGACCGTGAGCTCGTCCGTGATGTCGAGCGCCGCGTTGTCGGCGACTTGCACGTACGTGCCGGAGCTTGGGCCGTTGAAGACGCCGTAGCGGCAGCTGCCCGGGTTGCCGAGCTTCGCCGGCGTCGCGTTCGCCGTCGTGGCGCCGCCGACGGCCGTGCCGTGGAGGCCGTAGGTGCTGTCGTCGACGACCTCGCCGGCCGTTCCGTTCCATGCCGACTCTTCGAAGCTGAACGATATGCGCTCGGCGGGCGGAGGGACGAATCGCCGCAGAGCAAACGTGATCGCAACCCAATAGTCCGGTTGTCTCACGGTTTGCCGCCACTCCGGCGCTGCCACCGCGGCGGGCGACGCTTGCACCTTGTCGGCCAGTCCTACGGAGTGGTCGCCGCCCGTCGTCGTATCGTAGCTGCCGCCGGACATTCGGGCGGCGAAACCAGCGGCGTCGTTGAGCGCCAGCGCATTGTCGTCGCTCGTGGCTACAGCGGATGCGACCAAGGCGCCGGCCGTCGAGGTCGTAATCGACGGAGCTCTGAAGAGCTCGCTCGAGATCGACTGGTCCGTGGCGTCGTCGACGTCGAACGGCGTTACGGGGTCGACACCACGCCAGACCGCGATTTGTCCCGACATTCCGGCGGCATTACCGGTCCAGCCCGGGGGAAGCGTCACGCTCGGGCTCGCATCGCCGCCGGTGAGAACACGATAAAAAGTCATGATACCCACGGGCCCGCCGTTCTGAATGACCGAGCTGCGCAGCGTCCACCCGGCCGGAGCGCTTGGCTGCGCCGAGCCGCTGGGCCGACCCGCGACGATCAACACGGCGAGGTCGCCCGCCGCCGTTCCCGCCGGCAGCGCGGGCGAGATCGATCCCGACGTCTGCGCAACTTGCGGGCTCGCCCCGACAAAGGCAATCTGCGCCGTGGCGCTCAGCGACACGACGCAAGTGACAGCGGCGAGCCACGCCTGCCGCAGCAGCGCCGCGCGGTGCCAAGAGCTCGATCGTCGGCGGCGGACGGCGCTCATGAGCCCACCGCGTTCGTAACCTTCGTCTGGAGGCGCCGCGAGACGTAGTCTGCCCCGCCGTAGGCGCCGGCCTCGGCGCGCACGTCGAAGACGTACACGTCGACGAGCGCCGTGCCTTCGGTGTAAGTACGCTGCGTGCACTGCACGGACACGCGGAAGCCGGCCGTCGCGCCTTCCGTGAGGGTCAGCGTCGCGGAGCCGCAGACGCCGCCGTTCAACGCCCGGTACGCGGCCCACGACACTCCGGTACGCGCGGCCTCGTACGCTTGCGCGCCGCGGAGCGCGGCCGTCACCGTTTGCTGCTCAAGGGTGTTGAGCCGCACGGCGTAGACGCCGAGCCCGGCGAGCACGACGAGCAAGAACACCGCCGACACGAGCGAGAACCCCTGCTCTCGGTGCCGCGCGAGCGTCATGGCACGTTGTCCACGTGGGCCTGCGACAGGAGCGAGATGGTCTCGCCCTGCGCGCCCACGGCGATCTCGAGCGTCACGAGCCCCGCGCGCTCGGCCGTGCCCGGCGTGTAGACGAACGAGCAGCTCGCGAGCTGGTTCGCCATCAGGCTCGCCGTGGCGCCGCTCGCGACGAGCTCGCCGTGCGAGTCGCGATTCGTCTGGTCCGCGGCGATCGCGTAGCCGCTGTAGCGCGTCAGCGTCCCGAGCACGGTGTCGCACAAGTACGTGACCGGGCCGTCGACGAGAAACACGCGCTGCGTCGGCGACGCGTATGCAAAACGGAAGGCCGGCGTCACCGTGACGCGATCCTCGCCGGTGGCCCCGTCGGCCGCGATCGTGATGGTGCTCCCCGGCGGCGTGATGACGTCGGCGAGCGCGTACGCGTCTGCGCCCGGCACGCCGACGTTGTAGATCGCGAGGTAGTGGCTCGTCGAGCCGAACGGCTTGACGATCTGCGTGAACGGCCCGAGGGCGTTCCACGACGCGTCGCTGGCCGTGAATTCGAGCACCTGATCGCCGGTGCCGGGCGGCTGTGCGCGATAGCGCGCCCCATCGACGGTGCTCAGGAGCTCGAGCGCCGCAACGCCGCCCGACGTCGTCGTGCGCACGCTGTTCGGCAGCGCGCGCCGCACGTCGCGGCCGATGCGCTCGAGCGCCGAGTCCGCCGCGTCGACGAGTCGGGCGCGGCGCGACTGATCGGCGAACCCTCGCACGGGGCCGCTGATGAACATCGATGCGAACGAGACCACGACCGTGGCGATCGCGAGCGTGATCACGAGCTCGATCAGCGTGAAGCCAAGCTCCGGCGTGCGCCCGCGCATGAGCTAGAGCCGCGCCTTGTAGCCCGTCAGAGCGACGGTCACGTTGCCGGGATGCTGCACGCGAACGTCGATGCGCCGCGCGTCGGCGGCCGGCACGCCCGCGAGCGCCGCGCTCGGCGTCACGGCGACCGTGACGCGGTACTCGGAGAGCGCGCCGAGCGGCGCGCCGAACTGATTCCTCGCGCCGTCGTCGTCGAGACCGTCGTAATCGTCGACGTCGTCGAAATCGGCCCGCGCGGTCTCGCCGTCGGCGGCGTCGGGATCGTCGAAGGGCTTCAGCGAGATCTCTTCGAGATACGCCTCCGCGATGGCCACGCCTTGCGCCAGCACCATGGCGTCGGCGCTGCGGCCGACGGTGCCGGACAGGACTCCGAGCACGGCGCTAGCCGCGATCGCTATCACGACGATCGAGATCACGAGCTCGATCAGCGTGGCTCCCCGCTCGCCACGGCCGCGCATGGTCACGGCGCCTGGATGAACCCGCTGTCGGCGCGGACCGTCAACGCGAACGGCCCCACGTTGATCGTCTGATCCGCGCCCAAGCTCGTCCGGCCGAGGGCATCGAACGTCACCGTCATGGCCGGGGTTACCGTCACGCCGAACGGCGCGCTGCCCGCAAGGGTTTGGCCGTCGGCGAGCGCGACGGCGGTGGGCCACGTCGTGTCCGCCGTGTTGCAAGTGCCGCCTTGCGCGGCCTGCTGACGCGCCGTGTAGCCGGCCGCGTCGACGACGACGCGCACGGGGCACCCGCTCGCGACGGCGAGCTTCTGCGCGTACTTGAGGCCCGCAACGAGCTCCTCGTAGTAGCCGCGCTCGAGAAACGTGCGTTCGTCGAAGAACCGCGGCACGGCGAACGCGGCAACGATGCCGAGAATCACGATGACGACGACGAGCTCGACGAGCGTGAAGCCGGCGGTGCGATTGAGGTTCGAGTGATGCACTTCGGCATTCGCCACATGACGAGGGCGCCCGCAGGCGCCCTCGTGACAGCCCTTCTCGGTTGGTGCCTCGATCGTCAGCAGCCCGCCGTGTTGGTGACAACGTCCGGCGCGTCGCTCGCGCTCGTGGCTTCCGTGTAAGTCACCGTGCAATTCGTGATCGCGGTGCCGTTGGGGGCCTGCTTCGTGAACGTTGCAGTCGTACCCGAGGCCGCTACGCTGAAACCGGCGGCGTCGACGAGCGTGTCGTCGATCGTCGCGGCGTTCGGATAGCCGTTGGCCATCGTGATGGCTACGCCTTCCATCGTCACGGTCGTGCTCGACGGGTTGCCCTCGGCCAGCCACAACGCATGCGCCAGCGACGCTCCGGAGCGGATGCTGCCGGCGAGCGCCTGCGTGGCCGCCTCGCGCGCTTCGCGCTCGAGCGACGCAAAACGCGGCACGGCGAACGCCGCGAGAATGCCGAGGATCGTGATGACGACCACGAGCTCGATCAGCGTGAAACCGCCTTGCATCTTTCTGTTCACTTCAGCGCTCCTCCGTACGTGCGGCGCATTCCGTTAGGCTCGCAACTCTACGTAATCCTTGGAAAAGCGGCTGTGATCGGGGGCACAAGGGCCCCAGGACAAACGTGACGGCCGTCGCAGGTCGGCGATTGGGCGAGTCGCGCGCCGCAGCCGAGGCGACGCCGCTTCAGTCCGGCCAGGCGTAGGCGTGGACGGGCTCGAGCCTGAGCCCGCCGAAGTCGTCGCCGGCGGCGTCGAAGACGCCGTCGGCGTCCCGGTCGTCGAACACGAACGCGACGCGCAGCTCGATGAGCCGCTCGGGTCCGTCCTGCGCCGCGAAGCGCGTGTGCTTTCCGACGCGATACGCGAGCGTTTTCGAGACGTCGTCGAAATACCAGCTCGCGGGAGGCAGGTCTTCGGGCCGCGGCGTTGCGAGCGCGCCGACGTAGTTCGCGGGCGGCGTCAAGAGCAGCGCCATCGGATTCGCGGCCGCGAGCTCGGGCAGCGTCGCGCTTTCTCCGCGCGTGATGCGCTCCGCCGCTTCCAGCACGAGCGCGCTCTGAAGGTCGCTGCGCACTTGCAGGAACGCCGCGCGCTGCGCGCGGCCGACGAGCGGCGGCAAGCGATCGAGCGCCACGCCCATCAAAATCGCGACGGCAATCACGACCACGACGAGCTCGAGCAGCGAAAAGCCGAGCGCTTGCTGCCGAAGCCGCACGCGGCTAGCCCAGGCCGCCCGCGCCGGCCGCGAGATCCCAGAGCGGGAGGAACACGCCGAGCGCGAGCACGGTGACCATAGCGCCGACGGCCACGATCAAGAGCGGCTCGATCGCGGCGCTCAGGTTCTCGAGGTCGTAGTCCACCTCGCGCTCGTAGAAGTCGGCGACTTCGTCGAGCATCTCGGCGAGCGCGCCTGTTTCCTCGCCGATCGCGAGCATTTGCAGCGCGAGCGGCGTGAAGAGGTCGGCCGTCTGCGCGGTGCGGTAGAGGCCCTCGCCGCGCTCGACGCCGTCGCGGAGCGCCAGCACGCGCTCGGTCAGGAGCTCGTTGCCCGTCGCGCGCGCGATCGTCGTCAGCGCCTGGATCACGGGCAAGCCGGCCTCGAGCGTCAGGGCGAACGAACGGCAGATTTGCGCCAAGCCGGCGCGTCGCACGATGCCGCCGACGACCGGCATGCGGAGCTTGAGCTTGTCGAAAGCGTACCGGCCGGCCGGGTCGCGGATGAAGAGCTTGAAGCCGACGGCGGCCGCCACGAGCAGAGCCGCCACGACGTACCAGTACGACGAGACGAACGTCGACGTGCCGATCAGCGCCCGCGTCGCCCACGGCAAGTTGTCGCCGAGCGCCGCGAAGATCGGCGCGAACTTCGGCAGCACCCAGACCGTGATGATCGTGCTCGCAATCGCGATCGCGCCCACGACCGTGGCCGGATAGCGCAGCGCCGCCTTCACCTTGTCGCGGATGCGCTTCTCCATGCCGAGGTACTCGTACATGCGCTTGAACGCCGTCTCGAGGGTGCCCGAGCTCTCGCCGACCTTGATCACGCTCACGTAGAACTTCGAGAAGATGTCGGGGAAGCGCGCGAACGCGAACGACAGCTCACGCCCGCCTTGCAGATGCTCGATGACGCTGCCGAGCGTCTCGCGCAGGATCGCGTTCGGCGTCGAGGCCGCGATGCTCTGTAGCCCCCTGAGCAGCGGCAGCCCGGCCTTCGTGATCGAGTACATCTGCCGCGAGAACAGAATCAGGTCCGTGAGGTCGGGCCGACCGCCGCCCAGGCGCCGCCACAGATCGATCGCCGCGTCGTGCGACGCGGCTGCCGCCTTGATGTCGATCGGCGTGATGCCGCGCGCGAACAGGTGGCTCGCGAGCGCCTCGGCCGACTCCGACTCGACCGAGCCCGCCACGGCTTCGCCGCGCGCCGTTCGACCGTTGTAGCGGAAGAGCGGCATGCGGCTAGCTCGTCAGCCGCGCGCCCGCCGCCGCGGCGGGCTCGCGCGGCGCCGCCTCGCTCGACAGAACGTCGTCGAGCAAGCTTTCGCGCCGCAGCGGCTCCTCGAGGCTCGACAGCGACGTCATGATCTCGGCCACGGACGTCGTGCCGGCGAGCGCGTGCTCGAGGCCGCGCTGCACGAGCGGCACGAAGCCCGGCGCCCGGGCCGCCAGGCGCTCGACCTCCGTCAGGTTGCCGCTGCGGATCGCGGCCGCGACCGCGGCGTCGACCTCGAGCAGCTCGTAGATGCCGATGCGGCCGCGGTAGCCCGTCATGTTGCAGTACGTGCAGCCGGCGCCGTCGGCGAACTTCGCGTTCTCGATCTCGCGCGGCGCAAGGTAGCGCAACAGCCAGCTCTGCTGCTGCACGGTCGGCGCCGCCGGCTGCGCGCAGTTCTCGCAGATGCGCCGCACCAGCCGCTGCGCGAGCACGCCGTCGAGCGCCGATGCGATCAGGTAGCCTTGCGCGCCCATGTCGAGCAGGCGGCTCACCGTCGACACGGCGCTTTGCGTGTGCAGCGTCGAGAACACGAGATGGCCCGTCATCGCGGCGCGCAAGCCGATCTCGGCCGTCTCCTGATCGCGCATCTCGCCTACGAGGACGATGTCGGGGTCTTGGCGCAGCGCCGTGCGCAGAATGGCCGAGAACGTGAGCCCGATCTTCGGATTCACCTGCACCTGGTTCACGCGCTCGAGCCGGTACTCGACGGGGTCTTCGGCCGTGATGATCTTCGTCGCCGGCGAGTTCACGTGCTGAAGCGCCGCATAGAGCGTCGTCGTCTTGCCGCTGCCCGTGGGCCCGGTCACGAGGATCATGCCGGAGTCGCGCTCGATTAGCGCCGTGAACCGCTCCGCGATGTCGGGCGGCATCCCGAGCTCGGCGAACGACTTGCGGTTGGCCGACTGATCGAGCAGACGCAGCACGATCGCCTCGCCGTGGTACGTCGGCATCGTCGACAAGCGCACGTCGAGCGATTTGTCCTCGACCTTGATGCTGAACCGCCCGTCCTGCGGCTTGCGCTTCTCGGCGATGTCGAGCCCGCACATGAGCTTGAGCCGCGTCACGAGCGCCGGCGCCACGCGGTTGCCGTCGATGATCTGCTCTTGGAGCAGGCCGTCGACGCGCTGCCGGATGCGCAGGCAGCGCTCGTCGGGCTCGATGTGGATGTCCGACGCGTTCACGTGCACGGCGTCCTGGAACATCGTCTGGATCAGCTTGATGACGGGCGCGTCGGGCGAGCCCTCGTCGGCCGTCAGCGCGCCCAAGTCCACGTCGGTGGCGCGCAGCTCCTCGGCGAGCTCCTCGGCCAGCGACACGATCTCGTCCGTGCGGCGGTAGACGAGATCGATGGTCTTGAGCAGCGTCGACTCTTTCGCGAGCGCGAGGCGGATCGGCTTGCCGAGCACGCGCGCGAGCTCGTCCGAGGCGAACAGGTCGGTCGGATCCGCCATCGCGACGAGGTAACCGCGCGCGTCCTCCTTGATGACGAGCGCGCGGTGGCGGCGTGCGTGCGTCTCCGGCAGCTTGGTGACGATTTTCGCGTCGAGCCCGACGTGCGCGAGATCGATGAACGGAATGTTCAGCGCCGCCGACAGGCAGCTGTGCAGGTCGGCCTCGGAGACGGCGCCGATGTCGACGAGCACGCGGCCGAGCTTGCGGCCGCTCTTGCGCTGCTCGTCGAGCGCCTCCCTGAGCTGCTCGACCGAGATCAGCTTCTTCTCGAGCAGCAGGTCGCCCAGCCGGACGCGCTTGCGGGGTTCGGCGGCCACGGCCGTCAGTCGCTCCCAAGCGCCGAGAGTCGGCCCGCGGCGGGCTCCAAGAGCCGGGGCCAGTCCTCGTCGTCGTCGACGACGATCGGCCGCAGCAGGATCACGAGCTCCGTCACGGACTCGACGTCGCGCGTGCTGCCGAACAGTTTCTTCAGGCCCGGCACCCGCCCCAGGACCGGCGTCGAGAAATCCACGCGCTTCGACGAGTTCCGCATGAGACCGCCGATCGCGATGATCTGGCCGCTCTTCGCCTTGACGATGCTGTCCGCCTCGCGAATCTCGCTGAACGCGAGCGGCAGCGTGTCCGTTTGCCCGGAGATCGTGAGCACCTTCGTCTGATCCGTGACCTCGCTGACCGTCGGGTGGATATGCAGCGTGACCTCGCCGTCGGCGCTGATCTGCGGGGTCACGTCGAGCGCGATGCCCGAGAAGAACGGCGTGAGCGTCACGTCGCGGCTCGTCGTCGATGCGGTGCCCGTGACGGTGTTGCTGCGCACCTCGGTCACGAAGAACTCGTCCGTGCCGGCTTTGATCACGGCCTTCTGATTGTTCAGCGTCGCGACGCGCGGGCTCGAGAGCACGCGCGTATCGCCCTGCGTTTCGAGCAGCTCCACGAACGCGTTGAAGTCGCCGATGTCGAGCGCCAGCGCGAACGCGGCGCCGAGCGTCTCGCCGGCGAAGCCCGTGATCGGATTGCCGGGCGCAACGGTCAGCGGCCGGCCGGCGAGCGGCGGCTCGAGCGGCGGCGTGCCGCCGAGCTGGCTGCCGCCCGAGAGATTGCCGCCCGTGATCACGTCGCCGTCGGCCTGCTGCTGCACGGCGGCCCAGTTGACGCCGGCTTGAAAGCCCTCGTTCAGCGTGACCTCGATGATCTTCGCCTCGAGCACCACTTGCCGCTTCGCCGCGCCGTGAATCCGCTCGAGGTAGTCGCCGACGGCGCGCAGCTCTTCGGGCATGCCGCGCGCGAACACCACGCCGGCTTGCGCGTTGACGACGATCTGCCGTCCGTCGCCGCCGCCCAAGATCGCGCGGAGCGTCGCCTGGAGCTCGGCCCAGAAATCCGAGTTGTTGACGGTGTCGATGATCGATCCCGTCGTTTGCCCTTGCTGCTCGCCGGCGGGGCTTACGACCCCGCTCGGGTCGGCGAAGGCGTTGGCCGCGCTGTCGGACCGCGACTGCGTGACCTGGCCCGAGCTCACGCGCGTGCGCGACATGCCGCCGCGCGTCAGGTTCAAGTAGTCGATCTCGAACACCCGCGACTGGAGCGCCGCCGGCAGCACGATGTAGGTACCGCCAGTCCGCCGGTAGTCGTAGCCGTAGACGTCCCGCACGGTGTCGAGCACCTCGGGGAGCGTCACCTGCTTCAGCGTCAGCGTCACACTGCCCGAAACCTCGGGGTGCACGATGAGGTTGCGGTTCGTTCCGGCGACGAGACCCATGAAGAAATCGCGCGCGTCCGCGTTCACGACGTTGACGTCGAAGCGCTCCTCGGCCGGCGCCGGGGGCACGGGTTTGGGCGCCACCGCGAACGGCGCCGCGGCCTGCGCGGGCTGTAAGGCCTCCTGCATCGCGGCGCCGATCGCGTCGCGAGTCGTCGCGCCGCGCTCGCTCGCGCAGCCGGCC
>JBBIJV010000063.1:0-16513 GCA_037445815.1 Rhodospirillaceae bacterium | reverse complement strand
ACGTCGACGGGCGCCGCGGTGTGCTCAGGGAAGCCGAGCTCGATCTCGAAGCGCGGCGCGACGCTATCGTTGCCGACGGCGATTCGAAACTCGGCGCGCTGCCCGGCGAAGACGGGCGCCGCGCCGAGGAACTTGATCGTCGCCCCCAGCAAGTTGTTGTGGCAGTGGTGCATCGCGACCAGGCCCACGCCCGTCAGCAGGAACGTCAGCACGAAACCCAAGCTTGCGTTGTAGTTCAGCGAGCCGAGCAGCATCGCGAATACCATGAGCCCGAAGACGAGGCCGAACTTCGTCGGCACGATATAGAGGCGCCGCCGCTTGAGCAGGACGGCGTGAGCGTCGCCCCCTTGGCGCCGCCGCGCCCAGGACGCGGCCCAGCGTTCCACGCGGCGAGCGACGCCGAGCTGCATGACGCTAGCGACCCGCGCCGCTGCTCACGGGACGGCGACGGCGGCGAGGATCGCCGCGCCGAGATCGGCGCCGCGCTCGATCGAGCTGCCGTGCGCGAGCTGTAGCCGATGCGCGACGACGCTGCCGAACACGGCTTGCAGATCCTCGGGATGCACGCCGTTGTGGCCCTTGACCAAGGCCCAGGCCTGCGCGGCTCGGAGCAGCGCGAGGCCCCCGCGCGGCGACAGCCCCGATACGAACTCGCCCGATTCGCGCGTGTACTTCAGCAGCGCTTGCACGTAGTCGAGCAGGGGCTCGGAGACGTGCACCTTCTCGACCTGCTCCTGTAGCCGCAGCAGCGCATCGAGCGATAGGACCGCGGTTTGCTGGTCTACGAGCGCGCGCCGCTCGCCGTTCGCGAGGAGGCGTCGCTCGTCGGCCGGCGCGGGATAGCCGAGCTCGATCTGCATCAGGAAGCGGTCGAGCTGCGACTCGGGCAGCGGGAACGTGCCAATCTGGTGCGCCGGATTGCGCGTCGCGACGACGAAAAACGGCGACGGCAGCGCGTACGTGGTGCCGTCGGCCGTGACCTGGCGCTCCTCCATCGCTTCGAGCAGCGCGCTCTGCGCCTTCGGAGTCGCGCGATTGATTTCGTCGGCGAGCACGAGCTGGGAGAAGACGGGTCCCTTGTGGAACTCGAACCGGCCGCTGTCGCGGTGGAAGACCGAGACGCCGAGCACGTCGGCGGGCAGCAGGTCGCTCGTGAACTGAATGCGGTGGTAGCTCAAGCCGAGCGCCTTGGCGAGCGCGTGGGCGAGCGTGGTCTTGCCGACGCCGGGCACGTCCTCGATCAATAGGTGCCCGCGCGCGAGCAGGCAGGCTAGGGCGAGCTGCAATTGGCGGCTCTTGCCGATGACGATGCGCTCGAGCGCGTCGAGCACGGGCCTAACGAGCGCCTGCGCATCGGCGCCTCGATTCGCAACCAACGTCGGTGTAGCCATCGCGCCATCGTCGCCTAATTTTCGCCCGCGCGACAACCCGAACGTTCCCATTTGTGACCGATTCCCGGCGGTTGCCGGCGAGCGGCGCCTCGACGCACGGCGACCGAACGTACAAATGCATGCGTGCGATGCCGCATGCGCCACGGCGAGCGGATCAGGAGAGCTCGGCGAGGCGGGCGAGCTGCTGGTCGAGCTGCGTGGCGCGTTGCTCGAGCTCGGCGATACGCGCGTGCTCTTTTGCGACGATCTCGGGCGGAGCGTTAGCGACGAAGCTCTGGTTCTCGAGCTTGCGCCGCACCTTGCCGAGATCCTCGTGCGCTTTCGCGAGCTGCTTCCCGAGCCGCTCGCGCTCCGCGGCGACGTCGATTAGTCCCGCCAGCGGCACGAGGATGCGCATCGCACCGAGCAACGCGGTGGCGGCGCCCTTCACCGTTTCGCCGAGGGGCACGAGCTCGATACGCTCGAGCCCCGCGAGCTTGCGCAGATACGCCGCGTGGCGCACCACGCGCGCGCGGTCGGTCTCCGCGGCATCGGCGAGCCGCACGGTGAGGGGGCTCGAGCGCGACAGATTCGCCTCGCCGCGGATTTGCCGAATGCCGCCGATGAAACTCTTGATCCACGCGATCTCCTCCTCGGCCTCCGCATCCGCAGCGAAGTCTTCGACCTCAGGGAACCGCTCGAGCATGATCGTCTCGCTGCGGAGCCCGCGGCGTTGAACGATCTCGAGCCACAGCTCTTCCGTCACGAACGGCATCAGGGGGTGAAGGAGCTTGAGGACCGCGCCCAGCACCTCGACGAGCGTGTGCTGCGCGCCGCGGCGCAGCGCCGCATCGGCGCCCGCGTCGGTCAGCACGGCCTTCGTGAGCTCGAGATACCAGTCGCAGAGCTCGTGCCAGACGAAGTCGTAGAGCGCCTGCGAGATCAGGTCGAGGCGATAGAGCGCGAAGTTCTCGTGGACCGCCGCGATCGTGGCGCGCAGCCGGGAGCGGATCCAGCGATCGGCTTCGGCGAACGCGAACGGACCGTCGTTCATGCCCTCGAGCTGGCTGAACACGTAGGCCGAGGCATTCCAGAGCTTGTTGCAGAACCGGTGGTAGCCTTCGGCGCGCGCGAGGTCGAAGCGCGCGTCGCGGCCGGTCGTTGCGAGCGACGCGAACGTGAAGCGCAGGGCGTCGGTGCCGACGCCCTGGATGCCGTTCGGAAACTCCTTGCGCGTCGCTTTCTCGATGCCGGCCTGAAGATGGGTCTGCATGAGGCCGTCGGTGCGCTTCTTGAGCAGAGTCGGCAAATCGACGCCGTCGATCAAGTCGAGCGGGTCCAAGATGTTGCCCTTCGACTTCGACATCTTGTTGCCCTCGTGGTCGCGCACGAGAGCGTGGATGTAGACCTCGCGGAAGGGCACGTCGCCCATGAACTTGAGCCCCATCATCATCATGCGCGCGACCCAGAAGAAGATGATGTCGAAGCTCGTGACGAGCACGTTCGTGGGATAGAACGTGCGCAGCTCCTCGGTCTCGTCCGGCCAGCCGAGCGTCGAGAACGGCCAGAGCGCGGAGGAGAACCACGTATCGAGGACGTCCTCGTCCTGCCGCAGCGGCAAGTCCGGCGCAAGGCCGTGCTTGCGCCTTGCCTCGGCCTCGTTGCGGCCGACGTAGATATTGCCTGCGTCGTCGTACCAGGCCGGGATGCGATGCCCCCACCAGAGCTGGCGCGAGATGCACCAGTCCTGAATGTTGTGCATCCATTCGAAGTACGTCTTGCTCCAGTTCTCGGGCACGAACTTCACACGGCCGTCCTCGACGGCCGCGATCGCCGGCTCGGCGAGCGGCTTGACGCGCACGTACCACTGATCGGTCAGCATCGGCTCGACGATGACCCCGCTACGGTCGCCGCGTGGAATCATCGAGGTGTGCTCGGTGATGCGCTCCAGCAGCCCCTGTGCTTCCAAGTCTGCGACGATGCGCTTGCGCGCCTCGAACCGGTCGAGCCCGCGGTAGCCTGGCGGCGCGTTGTCGTTCAGCCTCGCGTTCATGTCGAGCACGCTGATCTGCGGTAGGCCATGGCGCTGGCCGACCTCATAGTCGTTGAAGTCGTGCGCCGGCGTGATCTTCACGCAGCCCGTGCCGAACTCGGGATCGACGTACTCGTCGGCGACGATCGGGATCGTGCGGCTCGTGAGCGGCAACATGACTTGTTTGCCGATCAAGTGACGGTAGCGCTCGTCGTTGGGGTGTACAGCGACGGCCGTGTCGCCGAGCATCGTCTCGGGCCGCGTGGTGGCGACGACGAGATGCGTGCCGGGCGCGTCGGCCACCGGATAGCGCAGGTGCCAGAGCTTGCCGCGCTCCTCTGTGCTCAACACCTCGAGGTCGGACAATGCCGTCTGTAGGACCGGGTCCCAATTGACGAGGCGTTTCCCGCGGTAGATCAAGCCCTCCGCATGGAGCTTGACGAACACCTCGGTGACGGCGCGCGACAAGCCTTCGTCCATCGTGAAGCGGTCGCGCCGCCAATCGACGGACGCGCCGAGCCGGCGCAGCTGCTGCGAGATCGTGTTGCCCGAGCGTTCCTTCCATTGCCACACGCGCTCGACGAATCGCTCGCGGCCGAGCGCGTGCCGATTCGTGCCCTCGCGCTCGAGCAAGCGCTCGACGACCATCTGCGTGGCGATGCCCGCGTGGTCCGTGCCCGGTTGCCACAAGGTCTTCCGCCCGCGCATGCGGTGATAGCGCGTGAGGGCGTCCATGATGGTGTCCTGCAGCGCATGCCCCATGTGCAGCGTGCCGGTGACGTTCGGCGGCGGGATGACGATGCAGTACGGCTCACCGTCGCCGGCGGGCGCGAAGTACCCAGCGGCCTCCCAGCGCGCGTAGTGGCGGCTCTCGATGTCGGCAGGTCTATAGTCCTTGTTCACGGTCGTTCTCGAAGCGCGCGGGCGTGTCGAAGTGCTCGCGCAGCGTGCAGTCAATGAGCTCCGGCAACTGCCGGCGCAGCTTGCTCGAGATCTGCTCGAACAGCATCGCTTCCATTTCGGCAAAAACCGACCTTAGCAGGTCGTCGGCGAGCTTGAACGTGCGCGACGCGAGCTTCGTCTGAATCTCGGCGAGCAGCGTCTCGAGCTCGCGGCCGTCGACGCTCGCCGTGGCGCGAATGACGTCGGTGAGGATCGGGATGCTCGGCTCGGCGGGGGTGCGTTCCGTCATCGATTCAGACTTGGTGAGTGTTGAGCGGATAGCCGCGATCGCGATAAAAGCGGTACCGTGCGCGGCTCTGCTCTCGCCGCGTGGAGTCGGCGTCGACGACTTCGGCCACGCGCTCGTAGCGGCTGAAGAATTCCGGCACGTCGGATGCGAGGTTGACGAGCAAGTCCCAGCGGCCCGGCGTGGGCGGCGGGCTCATGCCGATCAGCACGGGCTCGAGCGGCAGGACCTCGTGCTCGCCGTGCACGACGCGATGCGGAATGAAGCTGCCTTGTTCGAAGGTCCAGAGTAGCTCGTCGAGCTTACGCGCCTCCTCGTCTGACCCCGCATTAACGAATACGTGGAGCTCGCGCTGGATCGCCTTGTCGACGATCTTGCACGCGAGGCGCAATCGAGCGTCGTCGGCGTCGCTGTTCGTGATATAGAAGTCGACTTGCGTCACTGCCCGCCCGGGTTCTGCGCGCGCGAATCGAGCTCCTCGGCGCTCGACTCTTGAGAGCTCAGCAAATAATCGACGAGGAGTGGCACGGGCCTTCCTGTGGCGCCTTTGTTGGCGTTGGCACGCCACGCGACGCCGGCGATGTCGAGGTGTGCCCATTTCTCGCCTTCGACGAACCGCGAGAGAAAGTTTGCGCCGACGCTGGCGCCGCCGTCGCGCGTGCCGGAATTCGCGAAATCGGCGAAGTTGCTGCGCAGCGATTCGCCGTACTCCTCGTGCAGCGGCAACCGCCATGCGAGATCGAGCGAGCGGTCGGCGGCTTCGAGGAGCGCCTTCGCGAGTGGCTCGTCGTTGCAGAAGAGGCCCGAGTAGACGTGGCCGAGAGCGATGACGCAGGCCCCGGTCAGCGTCGCGACGTCGATGATGCAGCGCGGCTTGAAGCGCCTGGCGTAAGTGATGGCGTCGCAGAGGATCAGTCGGCCTTCGGCGTCCGTGTTGATGATCTCGACCGTCTGGCCCGACAGGCTCTTGACGACGTCGCCGGGGCGCGTGGCGCGCCCGCTCGGCATGTTCTCGCACGCCGGAATCACGGCCACGACGTTGATGGCCGGTTGCAGCTCGCCGAGCGTGTGCATCGCTCCGAGCACGGAAGCGGCGCCGCACATGTCGAACTTCATCTCGTCCATTTTGGCGGCCGGCTTGATCGAGATGCCGCCCGTGTCGAACGTGACGCCTTTCCCGCAGAGCGCGATCGGCGCATCCTGCGCGCCGCCGCCGCGGTACTCGAGCACGATCAACCGGGGCGGCTCGTCCGCGCCTTGCGTGACGCAGAGCAGGGCGCCCATGCCGAGCTTGCGTATCTCGGCCTCGTCGAGCACCTTCGCTTGCATCCGCTTGAATCGCTTCGCGATCGTGCGCGCGACGTCGGCCAAGTGCGACGGCGTGCAGATGTTAGCGGGGCGGTTGCCGAGGTCGCGCGCGAGGTTCGTGCCCGCTGCGATCGCGTTACCGACCTTGATGCCGGCGCGCACGTCGCTCAGTTGAGTGCCGCTTGGGAAGCCGAGCCCGAGTCTCGTGAGCCGCGACGGCGGGTCCCTGTGGCTCTTCAGCTCGTCGAAGCGATAGAGGCTCGCGCGCGCGGTCTCGACGCTGTGCCGCGCTGCGGCGGCCGGCGCCAAGCCGGCGGGCGCATCGTAGGCGAGAAAGCTCGTGGCTTCCCTAATGCCGCCCGTGCGCAGGTGATTGACGGCCGCGGCCAGCGCCGTCGTGAGGCGCTTCGTCGAGAAATCCGCGCGCTTGCCGCAACCGACGAGCAGCCAGCGCGCGGCCGCGGTGCCTTGCGTGCGGTGAACGAGCGTGCACGTGCCGAGCCGTGAGGGTGCTTCACCCGACCGCACGAGCTTCGCGATCGCGCCGCGAGAAGCGCGGTCGAAGTCCTGCGTTGCGCCGTGCAATGTGCGCCCGTCGAACACGGGCAAGATCGCGCACTCGGTCCGTTGCCGAGCCGGTGCGCCCGTTTTGACCGGGAACTCCATCCCTCGCTCTCCCTCGCTCGCAGCGCCGCGATCGTGCGCCACTGCACGGGCGCGAGCCGGAAGCGGGCGTCGCGCTGTGCTATCGTGCTGGAATGCTGCGGAAAATCGCAGTGTAGAGCATTCGTTTCGCTGAAGGTACTGGCGTCGGACCGCACCCGTGAACTTGATCGGCCGCTACATCTTCCGTGAAGCGCTCGGCTCATGGTCGATGGTGATGGCGGTGCTGTTCGCGATCTTCATGACGAACCAGCTCGCCGAAGTTCTCGGTGACGCCGCCGCCGACCGACTGCCTCGCGATGCGGTGCTGGCGATCTTCGGCCTCACTGCGCTGCGTTACCTGATGCTGCTGACGCCGATCGCGTCGTTCCTCGGCGTGACGCTCGCGCTCGCGCGGCTCAACCGCGACGGCGAGATGGCTGCGCTCGCGGCCTGCGGCGTGGGTTTGGGCCGCCTGCTCGTACCAATCGGCGCTTTCACACTGCTGCTGGCGGCGGGTTTGACGTGGCTCGCGCTCGTATCGACGCCGGCGGCGAGCCGCCGCATCGAAGAGATTCGCTTCAGCGCCAGGCAGAACGTCGAGCTTTCCGCCATCCAGGCCGGCACGTTCACGTCACCCGATTCCGGCGAGACCGTGATCCATGCGCGCGAGGTGGTCGGGGACGAGCTGCACAACGTGTTCTTGCAGACGCAGCGCGGCGAGCGCGTCAGCGTCGTGCTCGCCGAGCGCGGGCGCCGCGTCGTCGACAGTGCGACGGGCGAGCAGTCGTTCGTGCTGTACTCCGGCCGGCTCTACGAAGGCGTGCCGGGCCAGGGCAAGTTTCTCGTCGTCGAGTTCGACGAGCAGCTCGTGCCGGTGCGGCTCGAGGACAACGAGGAGTTCGTCGAGGTGGCTGCCGCGAAGTCGACGCGCGAGCTGCTCGGCTCCACTTCGCTCGCCGATCGAGCGGAGCTGCACTGGCGGGTATCGTTCCCGCTATCGCTGTTCGTCTTGGCCGTGCTCGCCGTGCCGCTTTCGAGGACGTCGCCGAGAGAGGGCCGTTACGCGCGTCTCGGCATCGCGCTGTTCATCTACATCATCTATATCGACTCGCTATCGATCGCGCGCGTCTGGATCGAGCGCGGCCTCGTCGACGAACGCCTCGGCTTGTGGTGGGTGCACGCCGTGGTCGGGTTGCTCGGCCTCTGGATGTTGGCCAGGGCAAGCGGCTGGTTCGTCCGCGCGCCCCCTGCTGCAACGGTGCCGGCATGACGCTGCTCAGAAGCTATCTCGCGTTCGCCGTGCTGCGCGGCGTGGCGACCGTGCTGGCAGTGCTCGTCGTGGTGACGTCGGCGATCGAGTTCGTGCAGCAGCTGAACGACGTCGGCACCGGCGACTACGGGCTCGAGGCGGCATTGACGTTCGTCGGCCTGCGCGTGCCGCGAACGATCTTCGTGACGCTGCCGATCGCGGCGTTCATCGGCTCGCTGCTTAGCCTCGGCAACCTTGCCGTTCATCGCGAGCTCGTCGTCATGCGCGCGAGCGGCGTCTCCTCGTGGCAGATGCTCTCGGCCGTCGGGCTCGCCGGCTTCGCGCTGGCCGTCCTCATGGTGCTGCTCGGCGAGTCGCTGGCGCCGTCGCTCGGCGCGTATGCGAGCGAGCTCCGCACCCGCGCGATGCACGAGGAGCTCGCCGTCGCCAATGGCCAGGCGACGTGGCTCCGGGAAGGCGACCGGATCGTCAGCCTGCGCCGCGCGGCCGGCGATCTCGGCTACGGCGGAGGCGTGCTGCTGTTCGAGCTCGGTCCGGGTCAGTCGCTGAAGCAAGTGGCGCGAGCCGAATCCGCGGATCTCGACGCCGAGAATCGTTGGGTGCTCTCGAATTACGCGGAGACGTCGTTCGGCGAAGGCGGCGTCGTCTCGAGCAGTGAGACGGAGTCGACCGAGGCTCACGGCTTGAATCCCGATCTGCTCGAGCTATCCGTCGTTCGCGAGGACCTGCTCGATACCCCGTCGCTCGTACGCTACATCGACTATCTCGAGACGAACGGCCTCGACGCGCACCGCTATCTCGTCGCGTACTGGTCGCGCGTGGCGAGCGTCGTGTCCGTGGTGGTCATGACGCTGCTCGCGCTGCCATTCGTATTCGGCAGCTTGCGTTCGGCCGGCGCCGGGGCGCGGCTCGTCGTCGGCCTCGTGATCGGCCTCACGTACTACGTGGCCGGCGAGGTGCTCACGAGCGGCGGCGAAGTGTACGGGCTCGACCCGCGCGTGATCGCATGGGCCCCGACGACGCTCTTGATCCTGATAACGGCCGTCGCCTTCTCGCGCGTTCGCTAGCGCTTTCGGAGCGGCGCCCGCACGACGCGCGTGTCCGTCAAGCGATCATGCCAGCCGCGCCTACGAGCGTCGAAGACGCTCCACCAGAGGCCGAGTCCCGCCGGCAGCGCCGCGAGCAGACCTAAGCCGAACCGCGCGACGGCGCGAGGCCAGCCGAGCGGCCGCCCGTCGTCGCGGACGACGCGGATGCGCCACGCGCGCATGCCGACGGTCTGGCCGCCGTGCACCCAGAAACCGCAGAAAAATGCCGCCGTGATTAAGAGCAGAGCCGCCGAAAACCACATGGTGCCGGGCGGAATCGGCGCGCCGAGGCGCAACGCCAGCACGGCCAACGTGAAGCAGAAGGCGAGCGCCAACAGCAGCAGCAGGTCGTAACAGAAAGCGGCGAACCGGCGCCACACGGATGCCGGCTCGAGTTCATGCTGCGGAGTATCCGGTTCCAGAGGCCGACCCGAATCGAGCGCGAAACGATGCGCCAGTCTAGCAAACGGCTACAGGACGCCCTCGGCTTCGAGCAGCGCGCGCAGGGGCCTGAGCTCGCGCTCGTAATGCCGCCATCGCCCGACGCCCAAGCGGTAGATTGGCTGTCGAACCTGCACCGAGCTCGCCGTCGCAACCGGCGCCGGGTTCTCGTGGAAGTCGAGGCACTTCGGGTCCCACGGCAGACCGCAGAACTCGAGCAGCCGGCGCGCCTCGCGCCAGGGATCGTCGACGATGTCCTCGTAGCGGACTTCGAGCCAGCTCGGTCCGAGAGTTTCGCGCCATAGCGCCGCCAGGCGGTCGAAGGCCGCGTAGTACCGGCCGGTGTCGAGCAAGTCGTACGCGTAGTTGTAATAGGAGAAGCTCGTCGCGAACAGCTGCCGGTAGTTGCTCAAGCACGTGTCGAGCGGGTTGCGCCGCAGGCAGACGATCTTGGCGTTCGGCAGGGACGTCGCGATCAGCGGCGCATAGAAAAAATTCAGCGGCATCTTGTCGATGAAGCGGTCCGTGTGGCCCGTCCGCGGCCGCGTGCTGTCGACGTATGCTGCGCCGACGGCCGCCAGGTCGCTCGCCGCGGCCGCGCGCAGCGTCTCCGCGTCGAGCACGCGGTTCGACGGCGTCTCAACGGCGCGCTTCAGCACGAGGCCGAAGTTCGTGAGCTCGCCGGCCGAGAACACGCTCGGGTGACTCGAAAGGATTCGCTCGACGAGCGTCGTGCCCGTCCGCGGCATACCGACGATGAAAATCGGCTCGCGCGACGGGCAGCCGGAGGCCCCTCGCCCCGCGAGCGCTGCCGGCAGGCCGGTTGCCGCGGCGAAGATCTCCTCGTCCTCGGCGAAACGGTAGCCGATGAGCTGGGCCTTGCGGCGCTTGCCACGGGCGAGCAACCGAAACGCCGCCTCGTAGCGGCCCTGGTCCTCGTGCTGCTTCGCGAGCGCATGGCAGATGTGCAGCTCGGCGTCCGCATCGAGCGAGCCTTGCTCGAGCGCGAGCTCGAGGGTTGCGACGTCGGCCGGCGTCAGCGCTGCGCGCGCAACCTGCGCGAGCGCCGACCAGGCGCGATGAAAGCCGGGATCGAGGCGCAGCGCTTCGCGGAACTCGGCCTCGGCGCCGCGGAAGTCGCCGGCGAATTGCAGCGCCGCCCCCAAGTTGTAGCGGTAAGCCGGCTTCCTGCCGTTGCGGGCGACGGCGCGCCGAAACGGCTCGATGGCGTCGGCATGCGCGCCGGCTCGCGTCATGACGACGCCGATCGTGTCGAGCGTCAGCGCGTCCGTCGGCTCGAGCGCGAGCGCGGCCCGCGCGGCCTCGAACGCTTCGCGCGGGCGCTGCACGGCGAGCAAGCAGCGGGCGCGGTGCGCGAGGTACTCGGCTTTGCGTGGCTCGATCGCGAGGGCTCGATCGATGACCTCGAGCGCCTTCGCGAAATTGCGATGCTCGGCCGCGATCATGCCGAGCAGGAACAGTGCGTCAGCGTGTCTGGGATCGGCCGCGAGAGTCTTCAGGCAGAGCTCGTGCGCGAGGCGATAGTCGCGCCGGTTCAGCGCGCGCAACGCCTCGCGCTGCCACTCAGTTACCACGCCGTGCGGATCGCTCCATCGCGAAATCGTACGTGAAGCGGAACCCGAGCTCGCGCGGCCGCACCATCTGCTGGGCGTAGCTCCTCACGCGCACGGGATCGCCGTTCTCGTCGACGACTGTCTGCGCGAACGACGGACGCGACCGCGTGCCCGTGACGGCATACTTGTCGAGCAGGTTCTGGGCGTAGATCGTGAGCTCCCACGGCCCGCCGCTGAACACGGCGGAGGCGTGGTGCAAGCTGAACCCGCCGAGCTTCTCGCCGCCGCCGCGCATCCCCGTCGTCGTGATGATGTCGCCGATGGCGCTGATGCCGTAATTGAACGTCAGGTCCCATCGCGAAGACAGCATCCAGTCGTGCCGCAAGTAGACGGTGGCCTGGTCCTCGGGCGAGCCGGGCAAGCGATCACCGGGCTGTCCGTCGATGAACTCCGGCAATGGCGGCTCGCACGACCCGAAGCCGGGCGGCGGCTCGAAGCAGCGAATCAGCGACGGGGCAACCTCCGTGAGCTCGGCATTCGAGTGCGAGTAGCTGAAACCGATATTCAAGCGGTCCGTGACGGCGGCGTCGAGCGCGATCTCAATGCCTTTCGTCTCGGCGCCTTCGCCGTTCTTCGTGATCGGCTGAGCGCCGGTGACGGTCGCAGAGGCAAGCTGCGGATCCTGCCAATCGATGTAATAGAGCGCGCCGTTGAACGTCAGGCGGCCGTCGGCCCACCGGCTGCGCAGCCCGATCTCGTAGTTCGTCGTCGTGTCGGGGAAGTACTGGAATTCCTCGGGCGTCGCGCAAACGTTCTGGTTCGGATCAGGCGGATCCGCGCAGAGGCCGATGCCGTTCGCGGCGCCGAACCGGTAGCCCTCGCTGATCGTGAAATACCCGAGCGCGTCGTCGCTGAAACGATACGACGTGTTGAGCTTGAATAGCGAGCCGCTGTCGTCGAGCGTCGTCGGCTCGAACTCCAAGTTGAGCGAGTCGGGTGGGTCGCCGTTGAATATCGTTCTCGCGAGCGGAAAGTCGATCGCGCTCAAGGTGTCGAAACCGAAGTCGTAATGGCGCGCGCCGAGCACGATGTCCCAGCGATCGGTAATCTGATAGCCGATCTCGCCGAACAGCGCCTTCTCGGTCAGATCCTCGTAGGCGATGCTGTAGTACTCGAGGGCGTCGGGCCGCGAGCCGCCGAGATACTGATCGTAGAAAGGCGTGAACTCGCGGCTCAGGCCCAAGGGCTGCTCGAAGTCCTGGAAGAAGAGGCCGGCGATCCAGTTCCATCTGCCGGTGCCCTGCGAGACGAGACGGATCTCCTGGGTGAAGGTATTTTCTTTTTCGTCCTCGCGCGTGAACGCCGAGAACGCCGGGAACGCCTCGTAGCTGTACTCGAGCGTGATCAGCAAGTCCGTTTGATCGCGCTGGCCGTGGTCGCGGTAGCGCGAGTAGCCTGTTGCCGACGTCAGCTCGGCGAAGCCCAAGTCCGCCACGATCTCGGCCGACAGCAGCTCGTTGCGTCGCTCGTTCGGCTCCGGAAAACGTGTCGCCGATTCGTACAGGCCGGTACCGAACGCGACGTAGTGGTTCTGCGTGCGGCCGCCGACTTCCATGTTTTGGTAGTGGTACGTGAACGTCGCGTCCACGTTGTCGCCGGGCTGCCAACGCAGGCCGAGGCGCGCCGACGTCGTCTTCTCCCAGTCGACGTCCTTGTCGCCGTAGAGGTTGGCCGCGACGTCACTGGGATTCGTGAAGTCGGGCTCCGGATCGGATATGCCGGGTTGGCGGACGAGGAATGGCGTGTCGATGAAGCCCGGATCGTCGTAGCGATCGATCGACGCGCGGAACGCGAAGTTGTCGCCGAGCGGCACGTTGAACGTGGCGCCGCCGCGCCAACCCATGCTGTCGCTCTCGCTCAGCGAGAACGTGCCGCCGCGCACGGTGAAATTCGCGTCGCCGAGCTCCGGCTTGTTCGGAATGTAGCGGATCGCGCCGCCGAGCGTGCCGGCGCCATACAACGTGCCTTGCGGTCCGAGCAGCACCTCGACGCGCTCGATGTCGTTCAAAGTGAGGTCGATGTAGAGCGGCACTTCGCCGACGTAGGTGGCCACCGTCTCGCCGCCCGTGTTGCCGAGGAACTCGGCCGACGCGAACGGATTCAAGTTCAGGCCGCGCACGACGATGTTGTTCGCGGAGCGCTTGCCCTGATCGATGACGTAGAGGCCCGGCACGTTGCGGCCGAGCTCCGCGAGATCGTTGATCTCGCGCGCTTCGAGCAGCGAGCCGTCGAACGCCGCGATGTTGAGCGGAATGTCTTGGACGCTCTGCTCTCGGCGCGTGGCCGTGACGACGATCGTCTCGACCCCTTCCTGTTGCGCGGCGGCCGTCGTCGCGAAGGTCGATGCCAGCGTACCCGCAACCGCCATTGCGAGCGGATGTGGGCTCAAAGCAGTGCGGCGAGCCGAAGCCGCGGCAAGACGGGACGAGCGGGCGCTCATGGAACGAACCTCCTGGCTACCGGCTGAGCGTAACGCGCAAAATCAGGCGCTCACTGTAGCCGACCCCCATACCGCCTCGACGCGACACCGGTCTCAAACCGGGCGGTGCGCAGGAACAACACTCGAGTCGGCGCTGGGCCGAGCAAAGCGTACCTCAGGCAAGTAAGTCGCGATACTCGGTATGGCGTGCCACGTAGGCTGCCACGAACGGGCAGCTCGCCACGACCCGATAGCCGCCGGCGCGCGCGTATTGCAGCGCGTGCGCCGTCAACCGTGACGCAATTCCGCCACCGCGCAGCGCAGCGGGCACGAAGGTGCTGTTCAGGTCGAGCACGCGCCCGTCGAGCTCACGGTAGGTGATATAGGCGGCTCCCCCGCCGACGTCCGCGACGAAACGCCGCGCGTTAGGCTCGTGGCGAATGGCGAGCTCCGCGCTCATGCCGCGTCCGGGCCGTTGCACGGAGGGGCGAGGCTTCCGAGTAGATCCTCGAGAATCGAAGCCCGGCGGTCGTCGTCGTCTTCTTTCAGCACCCCGACGACGTTGCCGTAGTACATTTGGAAGCATTCGTCGCGGGGGTGGGCTTTCAGGGCCGTCGAGAGATCGGCCGCCTGCCCGACGAACAGGGGCGCGTATTGCGCGCGTTGCCCGGGCTCCATCGTGCGTGAAGCAACGACATAAACGCCGGGTACCGCCTTGAACTTGGTGTCCCACACGTAAATACGAAAGTCGTAGCGCCGGCCCGAACGGCCCGTGAACGCTACCTCGTCGATCTTCGTGGTTTTGGTCATGGCCCTCGCCGTGGCGCGAACGGAGCGAATTATAGGAGCGCCACTCCGCCACTGCGCGTCCCTAGTGGAGCGAGCCGAACCGGTCGGTCCTGTACTGCGGCGTACACGATGGTACGCTCGCCACTGGCTTTTCGCCGATCAGCAGCGAAGAGTTGGGGGGTGAATGCCGGCGCTGGCCCTGGCCGCCAGCGCCGGCATTCTTTCATCCGCAGCACGACTTATACTGTCGCGCCGTTTGGCGGTGTCACGGAGTGTCGCGAATGAGGACGAGGCTTGCGGCAAGCGCGTCGGGCGTTGTCATGGCAATGTGCTCGACGGCAGTGTGGGCGCACCACTCGGCGGCGCAGTTCGACTTTGCGCAAACGGTGCGCGTCGAAGGCGTCGTCAAGGAGATGCGCGTCGCGAACCCGCACATCGCGCTGTTCCTCGAGGTCAAGGACGACAAGGGCACGCGGGTCATCGAGTACGAGGGCCACAGCCGCAACAACGTGTACCGGCGCGGATGGCGTCCCGAGATGGTGCGCCCCGGCGACACGATCGGCATCGATATCGCTCCGATGCGCAGCGGCGAGGACGGCGGCTACGTGAAGACCTTCATCCTGAAGGACGGTACCGAGTTCTAGCCTGCCGGTTCGGGCAGCGGCGGCGCCCTCCCGCGAACAAAAAGAGAGCCCGACCGGTGGCCGAGCTCTACAGGGGGCTTCAAGATCTCCAATCGGGGAGGAAATTCTCAAAGCGGGAGGAAGTATAGGGCTTGGGGCTAGCTCACGCCGTGAAGAACTGTCAAGGCGCGAGCGAAGAGAGGACCTGCGGCGTCACGCGAGCGATATTTCACGCCGGCGGAAGAGGGTTTGGACGTCACGGTCGGCGAATCGCCGCCGTGACGAGACCGAAAATGGCGCTCCCTGGGGGAATCGAACCCCCGTTTTAGCCTTGAGAGGGCCACGTCCTGGACCGCTAGACGAAGGGAGCGCGGGTGCCCGCATTTCGCGAGGGCTGGTATGATACCGGCCTTTCTCGCACGGCGAAACCACGGCAGTTTCTTGAACGACACCGATAGAGAGTCGCGCGTGGGTCCCGTCATCGTCCCGCGCGGGGAACATAACGTCAGCCGGGCCAACATCTCGCCCAATGCTCTCAAAGTTCTGTACCGCTTGAGGAGCGCGGGGTTCGATGCGTTCCTCGTCGGCGGGAGCGTGCGCGACTTGTTGCTCGGCCGGCATCCGAAAGACTTCGACGTCGCCACGAACGCGGACCCGGATCAGATCCAGGCGCTGTTTCGCAACTGTCGCCTCATAGGCCGCCGGTTCCGCCTGGCACACGTGCGTTTCGGCCGCGACATCGTGGAAGTCGCGACGTTTCGCGCCGCGGGCGCGTTGTCCGAGGACGACGATCGCGCGCACTCAGACAGCGGCCGGATACTTCGCGACAACGTTTACGGCACGATCGACGAGGACGTCTGGCGGCGGGATTTCACCGTCAACGCGCTGTACTACAACATCACGGACTTCAGCATCTGGGATTACGTCGGGGGCGTGGCCGACGTGCGGGCTCGCACGCTGCGCCTGATCGGCGACCCCGAGAAGCGCTATCGCGAGGACCCCGTGCGCATGCTGCGTGCGGTTCGGTTCGCCGCGAAGCTCGACTTCACGATAGCGCCGGAAACGGCGGCGCCGATCGCGTCCCTTGGCAAGTTGCTGAACGACGTGCCGCCGGCCCGGCTGTTCGACGAGCTCTTGAAGCTCTTTCAGAGCGGCCACGGCGTCCGCAGCTTCGAGCTGCTCCTAGAGTACGACTTGCTGCGCTATCTGTTTCGCGACACGCAGGCGGAGCTCGAGACCGGCGACCGGGAGAAGGTCATCGATTTCGTCCGGCGTGGGCTCGCGAATACCGATCAGCGCGTGCGCGAGGACAAGCCCGTCACGCCGATGTTTCTTTACGCGCTCTTTCTCTGGTTCCCGATCCGCTCGCTCGCGCGCCGCCTCGAGAGCGAGGGTTGGAACGACGGCCAGGCAATGCTCGAAGCGAGCCAGCGCATCGTCGCGTCCCAGCAGACCGCGTTCCCGCGCCGATTCAGCTCGCCGATGAAAGAGCTCTTGAACATGCAGTGGCGCTTCGGCCATCGGCACGGCGCGCGTGCCGCGCGGCTCCTCGAGCACAAGCGGTTCCGCGCTGCGTACGATTTCCTGGTCCTGCGCGCGAGCGCCGGCGACGAGGAGCAAGCCACAGTCGATTGGTGGACCGAGTTGCAGGGACTGCCTCCCGACGAGCAGAGCAAGCTGCTCAACGTGAATCGCGGCCGGCGCC
>JBBIJV010000062.1:0-16514 GCA_037445815.1 Rhodospirillaceae bacterium | reverse complement strand
GCTCGCGCGCGTCAGCGGGCGCGTCGGCGGCCGGCGGCGGATCGCTCGGCAGCTCGGCGTGCTGTGCTGGCCTACCTTTCGGCATTGTCTAACCCCTGAATCGCTAGCTCGGCTTCTCGGCCCTGGGTAACGGCTTCATCGAGCCATCGCAGAATCGCTACCGCCACTCGGGCGTTGAAATGTGCTTCAGCCGCCTTTGTATCGCTTAGCGAGTTCATGTCAAGTAGCTGGCGAGTCGATTCGGTCAACTGCCGCTCGGCCCGCTCGACGAGGTAGCGAGCGACGGGCTGCTCCTTGAGGAACAACTCGGTCTCCTGCCCGAAGCGCACGATCTCGATCAGGTGCTTGAGCCCGTCGCCCAGCCGCGCCTCGAGCTGGGCTTCGGCCTCCGCGCCTTCGAGTTCGGCCGTGACCGGCGGGTCATGCTCGTGAGATTCCCGCGTCATAGCCGCTCCGCGATGGTCTGTAGGTCAACGAAGTGCGCACAGCTGCGGCAACAGAAGAACCACCGCCCGCTTTCGTGGCGCGCAAGAGCGAAGTGCTGGCCGCCGCAACTCCCGCACGTGAACACGGTGTACGTCTCGTGCGGCAGCCCGATCGGCGCGGCCCATACGCCGGCCTGCGTATGGCAGCTCGGGCACTCGAGCTGATAGACCCCGCAAGGGGCCACGGCCTGCCACTCGTACTTGCAGGCGAGGCAAAGCACGGTGCCCGAGTTGTGGGGCCCCTCGGCCTCCTTCGCCGCGGCGCGCCGCGTGGCCAGGTCGACGACGTTCGTCACGGCGGCTGCGCCCCGTCGGCCATGAACGGCACCTTGCCGTAGCGGTCGCGACTGATGACGGCGGCGCCGCCGGGCGCGCTGTTGCCGCCTGGTTGTGGCGATTGGCCTGGTTGTGGCGATTGGCTAGCGGGTCGCTTGGCAACTGGCCTGCCATTCGCATCGTCGCGCCTCGCCATGAGTTCACGCTGCCGATCGGCCCGCTGAATCTGAGCGATCTTGAGCCGAAACTCCCGGTCCGACTCCTGGATCTCGTGCGAGAGCGCCTCGCGGCGGAGATACAGGTCCTTGCGCGCGATGTCGTTCTCCTCGATGCGAATGCGGGCGTCGATCTTGTCGACTTCAGATTGCAGCTCCTGGCGCTTCGCCTGCATGTCGAGCTTGAGCAGCTCGATCTGCATGCGGCGCTGATCGGCGACGTTGCGCTGGCCAGCGGCGATATTGGCGACCTCGATCTTCGCCATGTTGGCGTCAGCGAGCTTGCGTAGCTGCGCGTTCTCGGCCTCGAGCTGCATTTCCCGTGGCGAGGGCACCTGCTGTTGCCTAAGCGCCGGGAAGAACCGCGTACCGTCCTTGTGACCAAGGGCACCGAAAATCTCTTTGACGGCTTCCTTGCGGTCGACCTGCATCATAACGTCGGGCATGTAGGCGTTGACCGTGGCGAAGCCGAGCGCCAGCTTGTCGATGCGCCGCTGCGGGTTCGTCGCGTTGAAACCGACGGCGAGCCGCACGTTGACAGGCTCGCTGATGACCGACAGCACGTCATCCACGGTCATCTGCGTCTCACCGCCGACTCGGTCGGCGACCACCTGGAGCACGTTCTCGTCGCTTTCATATGCCGCTTCGAGCGCGACGAATTGCCGCATTACGTGCTCGACCCAGGTCTCCGAGACCGTGCGGATCATGTATTCCTCGAGCCGGTTCGCGTCCTGGCTGAGCAAGTTCATCCCGCCGACCGTCTCCTGCACGCGCCGATTGGTCGTGACCGAGCCGCCGGAGAACGTGCCCACGATGTCGTCGATGTCGGCGTTGATGCGGTCCTGCTCCTCGTACGCCGAGCGGGTCACGTCCTGAGCACGGACCTCCCTGATGTCGTTGCTCGGGTTCGTGGCATAGGTGACACCGGAGGGAACGTTGCGAATCAGGCCGCGCGCGTCGACACCGGAGCCGCGGCGCACGATCCAGCGCGGATTCAAGGCCGCGCGCACGTTGTCGATGCGCAGGTTCGCCACGTCGTTGGTCTGCTCTTGCAGGTCCTCGATCAGCGCCGGAATACCACCTGGATAGTTCTTGTGCGCCTCGATGATCGCCGAGCCGATTTGATACGGCCTATCGAAGGTTTGGCTGTGGAGGTAGTACTCCTCGATCGCCACGGGGTCCATGAGCAGGATTTCGCCAGGACCAAGCGTGTCATAGACCCAGTCCTGGCCGTCGACGTGCATGATGTAGTGGTGAACCCACACGATGCGGTGCGAGTCGACGGTGGTCTCGGCGTCGTAGCGGTCGAGCCGGTTGCCCTCGCGCGCTTTGCGAATGGCGTCCCAATCGTTGCGGCTCGCTGCGGTGAGCAGCGCGTCGGAGACCTGACGGTACTTGCCCTCGCGAATGCGCGCCTGGATCTCGTAGATGTAGGTCGGTTGCAGCTCGATCAGATACGGCGAAGAGTTGACGGGGTCGATCCAGTCGGCGCCTGGGTCGATGCGGAAGTTCTCAATCGGCAGGATTTTGCACACCGGCCTGTCGACGAGCACTCGCCGCTCGCGGCGGCGATCGATCGTGGTGATGCGCCGCCCGTCGGGCATCTGCTCCTCGTACGTCTCTTCGATCTCGCGCTCGGCGGCCTTAAAGTCCCAGCACGTTTTGCTGATCACCGTGCCGGTGGTCATGGCGTCTTGCGCCCCGCCGAGCAGCGTCTTGAACCAAAAGCAGCGCGGGTCGTTCAGCCGCTCGTTGATGAGTTCGTTGTGGATCTCAGCCGCCAGCACGTGGCGCGGGTTCAGCTCGTTGCGCGGCGTGATGTGCACGACATCATTGGTCGAGAAGAACGCAATCGCGTGCCCGGCTTCGCCGCGGCGGATCGCTGAGCGGGTCTTGGGACGGAAGAGCCGCGACTTCTTCAGATACTGCTCGGTATGGTACTTGGAGCCCGGCGGATGGCGGCTGTAGAACGCGGCCAAGTCGCGCTCGAGCCGCGCGCGCATGGAAGCGCCAAACCACTGATCCGACGTGTGATAGGCCGACTGCGCGTACGACAACCACTCGTCGTCGCCTGGCTTCGCCTCGAAATAGCTCGTGCGCGGCTTATCCTCGAGCCCCGACTCAAGCGGCGGCTGATGGTGCGGATCGTCAGCGACGAACATCGGGCGTCTTGCCCCCCGAGGCGATGAGAATCCGCCGGTACTTCGAGCCGTCGGCGCGAGCGACGTCGCCGTACTGAATCTTGACCTCGCCCTTCCTGACCGCGGCCGTCAATGCCTCGTCGCGGTAGCGTCGGCGAATCTTCGTGTGCCTGTCGGAGAGGTCTGGCTTCGGCCGCCCGGCTACGTCGCGCGTGATGCGCGCGAAGTCCTCGTGCCGATACGGCCTTGGTTTGCAGCCGTAGCGCTCCAGGATCTCGCCGGCGGCGCGCAACACGAGCTTCCGCCGCACGACCGGGTCGTGCTGCACCCAATCGAGCTTGAGGATGTACCCCCACTCGGCCGAGAGGCGCAGGCTGCGGATCGTGACGATGCCGCCCTTCGAGTCGACGCCCAAGGCCCACAGCCAGCCCGGGTATTCCTTCTCGAGGTAATCGGCAATGTCTTTCGCCAGCACGACCGCCGAGGCGTGTTCCTCGATGTGATCGGGCCGGTACACCATGCCATGGCGTTCCCGGTCCTCGGGGCTCGCGCCGCTCGGCGTCGTCAGCTGCGCTGTCATGCGAGCCGCTCCACCTTGACCGGCAGCACGATGCGCGCGCCGGCCGCGTGCCGCTCCTGCTCAGGGACGAGCTTGCCCAGCGTCGCCACGAGCTGCTTCGAGTTCGCGAGCGACAGGCGCAGCGGCGGATGGTCGCCGCCCAGCTCGAGCAGCGCGTAGCGCGGGTCGCGCGGATCCAATCGCACGTTCAAGTTCGGCCGCCGTCTCATTCGTTCTCCTGGTCGCGCTCCTGGTAAAACTTCCGCCGCCCGCCGCCAAATTCGTACGACGGGTTCTTCGGCGCGCCCTCCTTGAACTTGCGCGCGAGCGTTTGCATGTCGATCGTGCGCGTCGTCGGCGCGTCGGTCTTGACGGGTTGATCGGGATTGCCGCCGGGCATGGGGCTACTGCTTCCAGCACAGCAGCGAGGCGGCTGAGGCGGTCACGCCGTTTTGCCGGACCCGCAGAAATCGGTACTTCCCCGGCACGAAATACATACGGTCCGCAGCCGTCACGATAACCGGATCAACCGTGGTCGCGCCCAAGTCCTGCATGGAGATTGGCGCTGTGGTCCAGTTTGTCCCATCGAGCGTGCCTTCGACATCAACCGCGCCATCGGTCGACATCAGCATGCAGCCGTCGAAGCGCAGCAGCTCGCCAGTCGTGAAAAGCAGCGCGTTGTCGGCCGAGGCCGAGCCGTAGTAGCGCGTGGCAAGGTTGCCATAGCTCTCCTCGGCTGCGCGCGCCGTCAGGCTGAGGGCCGCGAGCGTGAGCGCGATGATGAATTGCTTCATAGCCGTTGTCTCCTTGCTCCTAACCACAGCGGCGGGCGCCCGTCACCGCACGCAACCCCCGTCGACAGCCAAATCGACACCCCGCTGCCCGCCGCAACCTCCGTGCCGCCGTCGGGGTTTTGGTCAACGACCGTGCCCGCCATTTCTTCCGAGCACTGGGCGAGCACCCCTTCTACGACGAGCCCCGCTCCCTCGATCGCCATCGTCGCCGTCGCTTCGTCGTCCGTCAGCACGTCGGGAACGACAACCACTCCCGCGTCTTGCGAGAACGTGAACGCCCCGCCGGCGAACACATAGAAGTCCGCGCGCGCCGGCGCGGCGGTGATACTCACCGCCGCCGCCAGTCCTAGCCATGCGCAGGCTCTCATTGCGCCGTCGCCGGGAAGATCGTGTACGCCTTGCCGGAGCGGGTCGAGGGCGCCGTCTTGGTCGTCGTGACCGTGTCGGTGCCCGGCGTAAACCCGGTGATGAGCGCGCACCAGCTGTCATCGAAGCAAATGAGCCGATCATCGAGCTGCGCTTCCGCCGCCTGGGTGAGCGCGTCGTCGACGCAGGTCGTGGTCGAGCCCGAGTCGCACGTCCCCGTGAGGATGCGCTGGCGCGCCAGCGCCTCAGTCGCGTTCTCGACCGCCGTCGGTAGGGCGTCGAGCTGCGTGTCGAGGTTCGCGCTCGCGAGCCCGACCGCGGTACGGACCCCAGCCGCGTCGAGCGTCGAGAGCCCGCTTTGCAGCTCGGTGGTCAGGCTGGCCGCCGCGGCCGCCGCAGTCATGACGTCCGCTGCCATCGCGCCCACCGAAGCGTCCATCCGCCCACCAACGAGCGCCGCGGGCGTGCGCGCCTGCAAGTCCTCGACGTCGGCTTGGATGCCGTCGACCTCGGCTTGCAGCGTCGTGCCGGTGTCCACGAGGATCGCGTCGACGTTCGAGTCGATGGTCGCGAGCTGCGTGTCGAGGTTCGCCGAGGCGAGCCCGACAGCTGTCCGAATGTCAGCCTGCGTGAGCGAACTCCCACTCTGGCTCGGAGCCGTGCCGTAGCACTTGTACTCGATCGTGCCTGTCGGGGTCGTCGTCCAGGCATCCACGGTGGCCGTGTCGCTCGAAGAAACGTAGTCCGTCACCGTGCGCGACTGGCCGACCCCTGTCGAGCCGCCGGTGATGATGCATGTAGCACCAATGATCTCGTCGTTCGCGAAGCTCGCCGCGGCGCGTAGTTGCAGCGTGGTTGAGGTTGCCGCCTGCGCCGTGCCTTGGTCGATGATCCCGAGCGGGTAGAACGTCCCCGCTGTCGTCGCGAACGCGGCTTCGTTGATCGAGCCGGCGGCGAGCGCGACCTGCGTCGCATTGAGGTCGATCGTCGTATTGTCCTCGTCGAGCGCGGTCAACGTGCGTCCGCCGACATACGACCATACATCTGCGGCCGTCAGGGCCCCCGAGGCGCCGTTGGCGTTCGCGATGACCTGATAGGTGATGGTCCCGGTGGGAGTCGTGGTCCACGTGTCAACTGTCGCTCGATCATTGGTGTTCGCGTAGTCCGTGATGAGCCGGCATTGACCCGCCCCCGCCGAGGCGCTGGTCACGCACACGATGCTGCCGATCAGCTCGTCGTCGGCGAACGTCACCGCCGAACGCAGGTCGATCGTTGTGGCCGTCGCTCCAGCAGCCGTCCCCTTATCCACGATGCCGAGCGGCCAGGCCGAGCCGGCCGTGCCGTCCCATGCAGCCTCGACGGCGTCGGCCACTGCCGAATCACCGCTGATTTGCGTGGCATTGACGGCCGGCGGCGTCGAGATTGAAGTCCCGCCCCACTCCACGACGTCCACTGGCGGCGAGAGCGCCACAACGCACGGCAGCATGATGTAGCCGGTAATGACCCCTTGAACTACGACTTGGGGAACGCCCGACGCTACCGCCGCGTCGGGCAAGTCCAGGCGATACCGTCCGTGCCCGACCGAGACGAAGCCTCCATCCGAGTGCGCGCCGTTCGCGGTCTGCGTCGCCTCCGTGATATCCACCGCTGCGTCGCCTGAGCGCACGTACTCGAGGTCGATGCCGGTCGAATTGAACGCGAGGCTGGAATTGGGAATGCCCGTGCTCTCGTCGATGAACTCGACGTACACGGTCTGATCGGTCGCACCGGCCTGTAGCGGCACGCAAGTGTTGGCGTACGCGTTCAGGGAGCAAAGTGAGGCGGCAATAGCGGTGCGAATCAGTGTCATCGTTGCTTACCTCGAGTTGGCTACGAGCTTCGGCTCGTACTCGTCGTCGTTCGCGGCGATCTGTTGCAGGATGATCGGGAGCGGCGACTGTCCCGCAGCCACCGCGATCGCGAGAGCTACAGCAATGACGACGCTGTAGTTCTCGTTCGTCATATCGATCGTGTGTGTCGCCTGCGTCCGCGCGAAGTAGTCGATGTCCGAGATCTGTGACTGATAAGCGTCGTCATCGAGCACCGAAGTAATCGACGGCGCGCCGTCTGCCGACATTTCTGGCGTGCCTGAGTAGCTCATAATCTGAGTCACGACGACCGAATCCACGGGCGTCGTCAGCCCTGCGACTTGCACGGCTGTCAGTGATTGGCCGCGCGCGAAGTCGGCGTCAGCAAAAGGCGTCGTGAGATCGGCGCCAGACCAAAACGAGATGTAGATTCGGCCTCCTTCCGAAATGGTCTCATTGTTGGTCCACGTCCACGCAACCGTTTTACCGGCGCCGGTCGTGAAGTTCTTCGCCCAACCGAGATACGTCGCGGTCTCGTCCAAGGCGCCAATGTCCTGGCTAATGACGGTCGTGTCGTTCTGGCCGTCGACGCTGACATTCGCGAGCGGCGTGCCTGTGCCCCCGCTGTCCCACGCGGCGCTCGCGATGACGGCGAGCGTCGCGCCGCTCGGGATAGTGCAGCTGCCGGAACCGTCGCCCGCCCCAGCATCGAGCGTGCAGTTGCCGAGGTAGCTGACCTGCGCGCTTGCATCCGCCGCTAGCAGCAGCCCGAGCCATAGCAGCCGCTTCACGGCGCTATGCTCCTTGCCGGATGCGGATACGTGTAGGACGTGTACCCCGGTCGCTCGCTTGCGAAGATATCACGATCAAGTTGCACCATGCCAGCTTGCTCCGGCGCATCGCACTCATCGGGCTCCACCGCCATGTTAGCGCTGTTGTCCCACACGTAAGCCGGATCGATCTCTTGATTGCGTCCGCGGCCAATCTGGTAATCCGCGGGATAGCCCGAATCTTCCTCGCAAAATCCGAGGTTGTATCGGCCATCGAGATCAGCATTGTTGAAAACCACGCCGCTGCCCGCGCGCGCAGAGAACGCCCAACCGCCGCTCGTGCCGCCGTTCGTGTTCTGCCACGTGTTCTCGTATACCTCCCACCATCGCTGACCCACTTGACCAGCAGTTCCATGAGCATCGATCGAAACGTGATCGAAGGTGTTGTGCCGAATCACAACCCGCGAGCCGTAATAGCCTTGAATCCACGCAACTCCGCCCTGGCTCGATGCCGTCTCAAAGAAGTTGTCCTCCATGTAGAAGAGGCTCGCGCTCCCTGCGAGATCATCCCCCGTGTCGTTCTCCCATCCCGTCGTATCGCCGGACCCCCACCCATTGATGTGGACGAACTCCTGAGCGAATACGAGCGTTGAAACCGTGTTGTTATCGAACAATCCAGGTCCTTGGCCGTTGATGTTGACGATGACCCAGCTATTACTCGGATTTCCTTCGTTCGTGATTGTCAGATGATCCGCTCGCAGCCCGAAGCCCGTTGCGGTGTCGTCGAGATTGAGTTCCCCGCCAGCGCTAAAATCGATTGAGAGCGTCCCGTTCGTCAATCGATTTAAGCCAGTGGCGTGCGAGCCAACCGACAGCGACGCCTCGAGCGTGATCGTCGAGCCGTTCAGATCGAGCGTGATGTGCTTTGTCGTCGGCAGCGTGACGTTTGATGTCCACGTCGCTGTAGAAGCAGACGGGAGCTGCACGCAGTCCCCGTTCGAAGCCGACGTGATCGCAGAGACAACATCCGCAGCCGACGCAGAGACCGCCGTCACATCGGCCGGAGAGCAACCAGCAGCGACTTCCCCTCCGCTCTCAGGCGCACTTCCATGAGCTATGAGCAGCAGCACACCGCCCCACGCGGCCGCAAGCGCCAAAGAGGCGATCAATGCTAGGCCGTGGTCACTTCGTCTTACTGTCGCGAGCGAATGTTGCAAGCGCTTGATTATCCAAGTCTAATAATGAGACCCAAACGAGGCCCCAATGATTGACTTTGCGACCCCAATGTGCCATCCCGTCGTGCCCTCGGCGGGACTATAGGAAGCGCGTGGCTCGTGTCAACAGGCGCCGCGGATCGCGGCCGCGCTCTCTTCGGCCTCGCGCCGCAGCTTCAGCGCCGCAGGCTTCACCAAGCCCAGCTCGAGCTGGACGAGCCGCAGCGACTTCCACGGCATCGGACGGAAGTTGCGGTTGTCCTCGTCGTAGAGCCAACTGTCGACGAGCGACTTCGATACCCCCGCCAGCTCGGCAATGACTTGCCGGGACAGGTGCAGCGAGGTGCGGATCTTGCGCAGCTCCGCGTTGTTCTGTGGATCGCAGCCAAGGACGTTCGCCATAGTGGGCGGATTATAGCCCACTGAGTACGCTTGCGCGAGCCCGGTTCGAGCAGCGCCGTGAGCAGTAGCGCGTCGGGCGGTGGCGGTTCGCCGTGAACGTCTGGCCGCAGTGCTCGCACGTGCGCGGATCGGTGAAGTAGCGCCGATACGCCACGCGCTGCGCGCAGGCGCTTGAGCAGTAGCGCGTCCGCCCCTCGAAGTAGCCTTCGAACATCTTGCCGCACGCCGCGCACACGAACGTGATCGGCTCGCGCCCCTCCCATGAGAGGGCCATGCCGACGCCTTCTCGCGCGCGGCGTCGAGGTTCTTGAGTTGCGCCTCGCGGTACTCCGGCCGCTGCCAGTGCTCGCGCATATGCTCGCTACGGTGGTCCGTCGCTGGCTTCAGCTCCAGATTGCCGGGCGCGTTGTTCGTCCAGTCGCGATCGACGTGGTGCACGTCGTGGCCCGCAGGGTATCGCTATCCGACTTCCGGCTCCGTCATTTGTGCGCCAGACGCCTCAATATCGTCACGTTTCAAGGGCACCGGGTCCGCGAATGTTAGTGCTAAGGCGTCCCCTGTGTCCGGACTCGGCAGGCCGCGCTTCTCCATGTCCTCCTTGCGCTCGAGCTTCATGCGCATCTTCTCGTCGTAGTGCAACTCGGGCCCGATGAGGTCTTCGTAGAGTTCCTTGTCGTCGGGGATCGCCCCGGTTGCGAGCCATGCCCTCATCCGATCCCACATCTCGATGCGGCGGTTGTAGTGCCGGGTGCGATCGGCCACGGACTCCTGCTCGCCGCTCAAGACCGCCACGACGTTCGTGTAGCCGAGCTGAATCAAGCGGTCGAACACACCGGCGCCCATGCCGACGGCGTCGATGAACACGACGTCGGGCTGCCACTCGTTGATTTCGTGCGCCACCATCGAGGCGACCTGCATCAGGTCGGGGATGCGGAAGCGCTTGATGTCCTTGTGCATCTTGCGGCCGAGCCGCTTGACGATGACGGTCTGCCCCGAGCCCTGGCGGGCGACGTCCACGCCCATGAGCTTCGGCGTCGACGACGGGATGAAGCGGTCCTCGAGCACCTTGTACCGCGCCTGCGCCGCTTCCACGAGGTCGTTGCCGATGAACTGCTTCGGGCCGGCGCGGGGGAACTCGCCGCGAATACGCACCCTGACGTAGTCGGAGTCCTCGCCCCAGTCCTCGATCAGCTCCTTGATCCAGTTCTTGTCGGCCTTCTTCGCCGTGCGGCTGTCGACCTTCATGGTCAGCCAGCGCTTCCTGAACTTCGTCCAGCACTGGCGGAAGCGCCCCGTGTTCACGGTCGGGTTGCCGAACGCGAGCCAGATCGTCGTGCCGCCGTCGAGCGCGCCGGTCGAGAGCGCGCCCTCGGCCACCTCCCAAATGGCGTCAGCGATCTCGCTGTTGCCCGACCACAGCACGCAGCCGTTGCGCCGCGTCAGCAGCGTGTGGTGCGGCGGCACCTCGGCGCAGTAGACGCGGCCCTTGTACGGTCGCACGACCATATTCCCGGGCCGGTAGCTGATGTCGCTCGGCTCCGTCTCGCGTACGACGTAGCCGTCGACGCTCGATGTCACGACGCGCTCACCGATCCGCTTCGACTGCTCAGCAATACGGCGCACGGACAGCGAGGCACCGCTTCCCGTGAGCAGCAGCAGCTCCTGCAACCCGTCGGCGAGCGCCCCGCTTGACGTATAGAGCACCGCGCGCCCTTCCTTGAGGTAGCCGTCGCCGGCCCGGTAGGCGTCTAGGAATACGCGAATCTGCGCCGGCGACAGCTCCCGGATGAAATCTGGAACGCGCTTCTCAAGCGCGCCACGACCCCATTGGCGTAGCCACTCGGCGAGTTGGGTGTCGCCGATCATGACTTGCGGCGTCGTGGCGTTGCGGTATATCCGGGGCGTGTAACCCAGCTCGCGCGCGAGCGCCGCGAGCGGCTCTGGGTCGCGATGCGTCAGCCCGACGGAATGCGCGCGGCCATCGGGATAGCACGCTAGATGCCCCTCGGAGAGATACCAGCCGAGAAACGGCGATCGAAATACGATTGGCATAGCGCGCGCCGGGAACGCCTTGCGCAATCCCTGATAGGGCGGCAGATCAAAAGTCTCCCTCGCCTCGCCGCGCCAGAGGCAGGCTTGCGGGAAGCGGTGCTCGCAGCGCGTGAGGTGCTGCACCTCGACGCGGCGGTAGTCGCTGAGCCCGCCGCGACCGTCAGGCGTGCGCACCACCATCTTGTGCCGCGGCGTCACCGCAAAGTCGGCGCCGCGCTGCCGGTAGTAGTACATTGGCCCGACATACGGCATCGAGAATAGGCGCGTCGGGCGCTGGTACGTCGCCTCCCGCGTTTCTGGATCCATCGTGAGCAGCCGCTCGGTGCCATCGAGATCAGCGAAACGCCGCCAGCCGCGATCCGTCATCACGTCGGTTTGGTCGTCGTGGCACGCCTCGTCGAAGATCATGAGCACATGCGCGGCGTGCGTGCCGGCAAAGGCGCTCGAGTTGTGCTCGCTCCACGGCACCGCAGTGGCGAACCAGGTCTCGGGCCGGCCGGACATCTTGAACTGCGTCGCCGACCACTGAAACCAGTGCTTGTTGACGGCAAGCATGTGCCATTTCGCCAGCTCGCGCCAGGTCTTCGTCCTTAGCTGATTGCCCGTGTTGGCCGTGACGACAATCTGCGGGTCCGGCCGCGTCGAGATGAACCACAGGATGATCCAGGCGACGAGCGCCGTGTTGTGCGTGAGAATGAAATCGTTGACGCAATAGAGGTGGTCTGGCGCGTCGACCGTGACGCAGTGCCCCTCCTCGTCGTGGCTATACTCGATGGAGTCGATCCAGCGCACGGTGTAGCGACGCTCGCTCGGCTTGTAGCGTTCGGCTTTGTGCCGGACCTTGAAGGGGTTCCAGTCCAGGCTCAGGGTGGCTCGATAGCACGGCTGGCACTGCACGATCTCGCCGGTTTCGGAGCGGTAGCGCCCGCTCTTGGCCGTCGGTTGCTTCTGGGCCTTACAGCCGAGCGAGCGCGCGAGCCAAATCACATCATCTACCAGCCGTTCGCTGACGGACGAATACCCTACGCTGCCCGACCCATGGACCTCGCCATCTCCCGTTAGTAAGCCATCGAGCAGCGCCCGGCGCTGCGCCCGGCTCGCATACTTGTACTTTCTGGGGACGTGCTTGGCGTTGGCCAAAAGGTCGAACACCCCAGTCTCCTCAAACTGCCGCAGGCGACCTGGTAGATAACACGACTTCTGATCGGCCCGAAGCGTCACCTCGAACCCAAGTCCGCGCACGTAGTCGTGCAGATCCCTATATGGTTTGCAAAAGCCCGGGGTTCCTCGCGTGCCATCCGCGAGCCATAGTCCGAACACGAACGGGTCAAGGGGCAGGTCCGCTGCCGGCCAGTCCACCGGCTGAACGGTCGGTATCTCCCACTGCCGCGCCATCGCGTTGCCGTTGGGTCGCTTGACGCCAGCCTTCAGAATCTGCTCAGTGGTCATTGTGCGCCAGCCCGAGGCGCCCCTGCGACGCTCCTGCCGGCCGCGCACCGCCCATAGATGCTCGCCATCCACTAGGGTTTCGCTGTCGTCGTCGAATCTGACGCGGTACACCGGCCGCACGACGTCCGGGTGGCTCTTCAGCACGACGGTAGGCTTGCCGTCGCTGCCAATGAGCCGAGTTCCTTCGCGGACCTCGCCCCACGGTCTCGGGCCGTCGAATGTCTCTACGATCACGGAGTTGCTGACCCGCTTGCCAATACCGTGGCCCGAGGCGACCGCGAGGCGCACGGCGGCCAGCGTCATCGTGCGGAAGATCCCCTCGCGGCGCAGCGCGGCGCCGAGCAGTTGCAGCACTTTCGTCTGCCAGGTGTCCGGGCCCTCCTCGCGCTCGAGTGCGGTGCCCTTCTTGCCCCACGGGAATGCGAACAGGGCGTAGCCGAGCGGATCGTTGGCAAACCCCAGAATGGCCTCGATCAGCCGCTTCTCGTCGTCAGTCTGCGCTTGCATTGGGCAGCGAGTGTGCCCGAGGAGCGGTTCAGGTCAAGTCGGGTGGCCGCCGCCTTACGCCGCGCGCGGCGGCGCGTCCACCGCGCAGAGCGTCAGCAGGACCGGGCGACCGTGGCTGTACACGTACACCGGGCCGTCGAGCGGCGTGCGCGCCGGAATCTGCTCGAGGTGCACGGCCGCGCGCTCGTGCAGGCCGAGCATGCGCAGCGCGTCCTGGTACTCCCCGAGCGTAGCGGCGACGACGTAAGCCTTCATGGTGGCGGGCATTGTAGCGATTCGCTAAGCGATTGGCTAGCGATTGGCTAGCGAATCGCTAGCCAATCGCCACTTGGCGAGCCGGCGTGGCGCTCGTAGTCCTTGCGCCCCAGCCCGCCGCAGACATGGCAGGCGACGTACCAGGGGCGCGGCTTCTTGCGCCACCAGGCCACGCCCACCTCGAGCCAGGGCAGGATCTCGCCGTGGCGCTCAGGTCCCTCGATCACGCCAGCATGATGCGCCGCGAGCGCTCGCGTGCGTACTCCGCCACTGCGGCGAATTCGGGATCCTCGAGCGCGAGGTCGCGAATCTCCAGCAGCCGGCGCTGGAAGTCCGGCACGTAGATGCGCTCGACCCCGCCCTCCTTGAGCCATTCGAGCGCCGTGCGTACCGTCGTGCTGCGGTAGACCGCGCGGCCGTAGTCGCCACTACCGAGCACCCAATCGGGCACGGCGGCGCCGGGCGGGGCCACGATCAACCCGTCGCCGTAAATTCCTGATCCCGCCACACGGACGACACGGCCCATGTAGCGCACGATCGTCAGAGACTCGTCCTTGGCTTGGGCTAGGTCGGTGCCGACCCACGCGACCGCGCGCGCGAGCGGCAACGCCTGAGCGGCGACGGCCACGGCTCCGGCGCCGAGGAGAAATCCACGACGAGTGAGGGTTTCGAGCTTCATGATGGGACCTCTGTGGGTGGGGATTGTACACCCGCCTCGGCTTCGCACAACTCGCGCATGGCCGCGGCGGCTTGCCGCTTCTCCTCGCGGCTCGCCGTGATCGGCAGCCGGGTCGCGCCGAGCAGCGTGCCTGGCCAGCGGTACGCCTCATACCAGGCCGTGAGTCCCGTCACGACGTAGGCGACGGCATACTGCCCGCACAGCGAGCGCTGGTGGTAGCGGTCGCCGCGCGGCTGGCCGTCCTCGTCTCTCCACTCGAGCGTCACTTCACGCCTCCTCGGGCTCGCGCGCCGTGCGCTGGCGGCGGCGCCGATCGCGCTTCTCGGTGTCGTTGCCCGGGCTCTCCTCGCCGGTGTGGATCCCGTGGCAGGTGCGGCAGTGGTAGGGCCGAAACGTGATGCCGTGGCGGCGGCGCTGCCAGCGCGCAGCCCCCTCCGCCTCGGTCCACGAGGTGTAGCGCTTCTTGCCTGTGCAGCGCGGGTCCATGGCCCGCGAGTCAGCTCGCCTGCGCTGTCTGCGCGCGCGAGACCTCGATCGCCCGGCGCAGCTGGAACTCCTCGCGCGTGTTGCCGCGCCGCTCCAGCTCGTCGAAGAACTCCCCCAGCTCCTGCCGCGCCCTGTTGGACATCTCCAACTGCGCCTCGCTATCCGGCTCGTGCACCTTGGCGCCGGCCTGCTCGGCCACTTCACGATTGGTACTCATCTACGATCCTCCCCGCAGCTGCGCTGCGATTTGCTTGGCCAATCCGTCCGAAATCTCGATATGCCCCGCCTTCAGCTCGTGCCCCTCGGGCAGCGTGTCTTGAAAGCCCGGCGGCCCGGTCGGCACGCGCTGCGCCTCGTCGAGACACTTCGCGAGCTGCTCGCACGCCTTGAGCGTCTCGAGCACGGCGCCCATGGCAAGTAGCTCCCGGTCACAGTCGGCCGGGCTCATCTTGCGCCGGTCGACGAGCCCCGGGTACATGCGCGCGCGCGTGCGCAGTTCGCGCTCGACGCACGAATCTGCTCGGCCAATGTCGGGTTCACGTCCCCGTCGCCTCCTGGGCGTTGGTGATGTCGATACCCTCCGCGTCGAAGGTGCGCCCCATGCGCTGCCGGACCCGCTCGAAGCCTTCGGTAATGGCGTCGGCGATGTTCTGCCCGTCCTGCCCGCCGCCCTGGCCGAACAACTCCGCGGCCCGCGCCATCGAGTCGAGCACTGCTCGACGGTCAATGATCTTCAGGCGCACCCGCTGCGCCGTGACCATCTCGTTGACCTGCTCGGTCGTGACCTCGATCTGGCTGATGTTGCGCTGCGTGGCGACGTCGAGCTTCGAGATATCGCGCAGCTTCAGCCGGCCGCCCTCGTCCGTCTCGAAGTAGTCCATGACGTTCGCGCGGCTCATCGCGGCCCAGCACCCGACGATGTAGTCGGGGTCGAGTGCATGGCGCTCCCAGGCGGCCTTGACCATCGCGGCCAGCACGGCTTGCGTCTTAGCCTCCTTTAGCAGCCGGTGCCCGCTGACGGCCGCCGATTCGCGCGTAACCGCTGGATTTACCTCGAGATAGGCAGCCGTGGCGTTGAAGTTGGCTTTCAGCAGCGCGGCGCAGAACGTCCTGAGTCGCGGCTCATCGAGGAGCGGCTCCTCCGGTAGAGCAGCCACGGCGCCAGCCCGATCGCCACCTTGCCCCGCTCGAGGAGCGCCTTCTCCTCTCGGGACAGCTGCGGCTCGAGCCCGAGGTGGAGCGCGGCGCGCGGCGGCAGCTTCACTTTTCGCAGCACGCGCGCGCGCTCGTCTTTGCGGAACAGCTGGCTCTGCGCCGTCCGCACCTCGCGGGGGTGTGCGTAGACCAGCTCGATTTGCTCTCGGTGCAGCGGGCTTCCCTCCACGGGCCGCCTCCTCGATCAGCTCTGCGATGCTCTTGCTCACGGCGCGAGGATAGCGGGCTGGACGCTTGGGTCAAGTACGCGCCGCCGCCAGTGCTTGACAGTGCATACTCAGTGTGCTATGCTTCACCCGTAAGCTGACCAAGGAGAGAAGTCATGAACAAGACCGATATCGTCTCCGTCGCTCGTGACCCGCGTACTGGCGGGTACGAATGCGACGCCCGTGACGCGCGGGTGCTGGCCGCGCGGCTCCGGGAGGCTGGCTACCGAGTCAGCATCTCGCGAGTGGCGGCCGAGGGCCGCCGTCTGCTGACCTGGCATAGGTAGTCGGTAGTCGGTAGCCGCCTCAATGTACGAGTCAATGTACGAGGCGGCCTCCGAGTAGCGTAGCTACTACCCGAGCCGCTGGGGCGCAGCGGCATAAGGAGAGCAGTCATGACAGACGTTGATATGGGGGTGGTCCTGGCAGACCGCCGACAGGACCTCGGCATACATAATCTCGCCGTCACGCGCGGCCACGATACGACACTCGGCGCCATTCGCGACGAGATAACGAGCGGAGGCGAACTCATAGACCTAGACTCATTGCGCGATGACACTCCGGTGTACGTCCTCAGGGGCTACGTGGCCGACGAC
>JBBIJV010000061.1:0-17828 GCA_037445815.1 Rhodospirillaceae bacterium | reverse complement strand
TCGATAGACCGCTATGACGCCTTCGACGGCCTGACGCAGGTGGTCGACGATGACTTGGTCTTGCGATTCGGCCGGGAGGCGCATGGTGGCCGGGATTGTACCCGCTTCAGCGACGCGTGCAGCGCGCGGCACGCCTTGCCGGCGGTTGCGGTCGAGAGCGCGCCGGGGCAACCCCCCGGCGCGCACGGCTCAGTCGTCGATCAGGAAGCTGCGGAGCTGATCTGACCGCGACGGATGACGCAGCTTGCGCAGCGCCTTCGCCTCGATCTGCCGAATCCGCTCGCGCGTGACGTCGAACTGCTTGCCGACCTCTTCGAGCGTGTGGTCGGTGTTCATGTCGATGCCGAAGCGCATGCGCAGCACCTTCGCTTCGCGCGGCGTGAGACCGGCGAGCACGGCGTGCGTCGTCTCCTTGAGGCCCTCGTCCGTCGCCGAATCGATCGGCGAGGAGACGGCGGTGTCCTCGATGAAGTCGCCGAGATGTGAGTCCTCGTCGTCGCCGATCGGCGTCTCCATCGAGATCGGCTCCTTGGCGATCTTGAGCACCTTGCGCACCTTGTCCTCGGGCATCTCCATGCGCTGCGCGAGCTCGTCCGGAGTCGGCTCGCGGCCCATCTCCTGCAGCATCTGCCGCGAGATGCGGTTCAGCTTGTTGATGGTCTCGATCATGTGCACGGGGATGCGGATCGTGCGGGCCTGGTCCGCGATCGAGCGCGTGATGGCCTGGCGGATCCACCACGTGGCGTACGTCGAGAATTTGTAGCCCCGGCGGTACTCGAATTTATCCACGGCCTTCATGAGGCCGATGTTGCCTTCCTGGATCAGGTCGAGGAACTGCAAGCCGCGGTTCGTGTACTTCTTCGCGATCGAGATCACGAGGCGCAGGTTGGCCTCGACCATCTCCTTCTTCGCGCGGCGCGCCTGCGCCTCGCCGAGCGAGATTTCGCGATTGATCTCCTTGAGGTCGCCGATCGTGAGCGACGTTTGCTCCTCGATCTTCTGCAAACGCTTTTGCGCCTTCTGGATCTCCTCCTTGGCCTTGTTCAGCGCCGAGGAGTACTTGCGCTTCTGGCGAATGTGCTTGTCGACCCACGAGAGATTCGTCTCGTTTTTCGGGAAGCTCGCGATGAAGTCCTTGCGCGGCATTCCGGCGTCGCGCACGCAGAGCGCCATCACCATCCGCTCTTGCGTGCGGATCTGATTGATGACCTCGCGGAGCTGCCCGACGAGCGCGTCGAAGACTTTCGGCGCGAGCTTGAGCTCCATGAACTCGTTCGTGAGCGACTTCAGCGCCTTCTTGGTCGCAGGATCCTTCACGCCCTTGGCCGTGAGCGTCTCGACGTACTTCTTGTGGAGGCGCTTCAGCTTCTTCAAGCGCGCGGCCACTTCCTCGGGATCCGGGCCCGTGTCGGGCGCCTCTTCCTCGGCTTCTGCGTCGTCGCCGTCGTCGCTCGGCTCTACTTCGGCGGCGGCTTGCGCCGCACGCGCGCTCGGATCCGCGATCTCTTCGTTCGGATCGATGAAGCCCGTGATGAGGTCTTGCAAGCGCGTCTCGCCGCGCTGGATAGAATCGTACGTGTCGAAAATCAGAGTGCCGGTCGGCGGGAATTGTGCGAGCGCGGAACGCACTTGATCGAGGCCTTCCTCGATGCGCTTCGCGATGCGGATCTCGCCCTCGCGCGTGAGCAGCTCGACGGTGCCCATCTCGCGCATGTACATGCGCACGGGATCGGTCGTGCGGCCGAACTCGGCGTCGACGGTGGCGAGCGCGGCAGCCGCTTCCTCGGCGACGTCCTCGTCGTTCGAGACGGCGGAGTCGGAGAGCAACAACGACTCGGCGTCCGGTGCCTTCTCGTACACCGTGATGCCCATGTCGTTGATCATGTTTACGATGTCTTCGATCTGCTCCGGGTCGACGATCTCGCTTGGCAAATGATCGTTGACCTCACTGTAGGTGAGGTAACCCTGCTCCTTGCCTTTCGCAATGAGCAGCTTCAATTGAGATTGACGCTCGTCTTCCTGGAGCTGCGCCTGGGGTGTATCCGTGGGCATGAATTTCCTCTGGAAATAGAGGGCAAAATCGAACGGGGCACTATACCCGCCTAGGACTTGCCTCGCCAGTGCGTGGTTCCGCCGCCGAGATCTCGATGTGAGTCGGCCAACCTCTGGATTTCCTTAGCGAAGCCGGCGTGTGGCGGCATGCAACTTGTGTGCCGCCAGGCACTGAATCGATCGAGTTCGTGACGTCCGCGAAGGGGAACGAGTCGACATCAATGTTCCGCCAGCCTTAGGCACGGCCCGTGCCGGGTTGGTGGCTGCGCACCCGAAGCCCCTCAGCGGACTGCGCCGCGGCCCGAGCGAGATGCTCGAGCGAATCCTTGATTTCCTTGGCCGCGTCCTCCTCGTTTTCTATGCCCAAGGGTTGTTCAGCCACGATCCGCTTGAGGTAACGGAAGTCCGGGTCGTCGTGCAGCGACTCGAGGACCTGCGCTGCCTTGCGGTTGCCCGTACTCGCTGCCGCGGCGAAAACGCGACGCAGGAGGTCGGCACCGGGCTGATTCAAGGACGCCAAGTGTGCGGGATCGGCGGCCCGCGCAGCTGCTTGCGGGTAGTGCAGCGCGACGTTGATCACCCTCTGCACGACGGTCTTGCGCTTGCCGGCGCCGGGCGACGGCCGTGCCGGTACGCGCGGCGCCTCTTGGTCCGTCGTGAGGAGCCGCTCGAGCGTCTCGGCCGTCATGTTCATTCGCGCAGCGAACGCGTCGAGCACCGCGGCGCGATATGTGCCCCCGGGGAGCCGCTTCAAGAGCGGTTTCGCGACGGACTGAAAGCGCGCGCGTCCGTCGACGGAGCCGAGATCGCTGCGCGTCGAGAGCTCCTCGACGAGGAAGTCCGAGAGCGGCAACGCCTCGTCGGCCAGCGCGCGGAACGCTTCCGCGCCCTTCGAGCGCACGAAGGAGTCGGGGTCTTCGCCTTCGGGCAGCAGCAGGAACTTGAGCTCGAGCGTCCCGCCGCCGTACGGCAGCGCCGTCTCGAGCGCGCGCCAGGCCGCCGTTCGGCCCGCGCGATCGCCGTCGAAGCAGAACACGATGCGGTCCGTCAAACGCGTCAGGCGGCGCAGGTTCTCCGACGTCGTCGCGGTGCCGAGCGTGGCGACGGCGTTCTCGATGCCGTGCTGCACGAGGCTCGCCACGTCGAGATACCCCTCGACGACGATGATCTCTTTCGGCTTGCCGGGCTTCTGCCGCGCTTCGTACAGACCGTAGAGCTCCTGCCCTTTGCGGAAGATCGGCGTCTCGGGCGAGTTCAAGTACTTCGGCTCGCCGGAGTCGAGCACGCGTCCGCCGAAGCCGATGACCTGGCCGCGCGGCGAATTGCGGATCGGGAACATGATGCGGTCGCGGAAACGGTCGTAGCGGCGGCCGGAGTCGTTCGCGACGACGAGCCCCGCCTGCATGAGCTTCGCGACGCGTGCGTCCGACGTGCCGAGCTGCTTCAGCACGGTGTCCCAGGCGTCGGGCGCGTAGCCGATGCCGAAGCGGCCCGCGGTCTGCCCGTCGATGCCGCGTTTTTTCAGGTACGCGATCGCTCTCTCGCTGCTGCGCAGCGCCGCGCGGTAAATCTGGTCGGCTTCGCGCAGCAGCGCGTAGAGCTCCTCGTATTCGTCCTTGCGCTCGGGCGCGCTCGTGGTTTCGCGCGGCACCTCGAGCCCCATCATCTCGGCGAGCGCCTCGACGGCCTCGGGAAACTCGAGGTTGTCGTAGGCCATCAAGAAGCCGATCGCCGTGCCGTGCGCGCTGCAGCCGAAGCAGTGATAGAAGCCCTTCGACGGGCTCACCGTGAACGACGGTGTCTTCTCGCCGTGGAACGGGCAGAGACCCTTGTAATTGCTGCCGGCGCGCTTCAGCGCGACGCGCGCGCCGACGACCTCGACGATGTCGGCTCGCGCGACGAGCTCGTCGATGAAGGACTTCGGGATTCGGCCGGCCATGGAAGCGGATTATCCGATCCTCGAAGCCGACTACAACGGCGCCGGATGGGAGCGGCTACTTCCGCCTACTCGGGCGTGAGGAGCGTGCGGACGCGCGCGCTGACGGTGCCCATGTCCACGCGTCCCGCGGCGCGGGTCTTGATGACTCCCATGACCTTGCCCAGGTCCTTGACGCTCGTGGCGCCGGCGGCGTCGATGCACTCGGTGATGAAGGCGTCGAGCTCGGCCTCCGACAGAGGCTGCGGCAAGTACTTTTGCAGAACCTTGACCTCGGCCTCTTCCTTGGCAACGAGATCGGCGCGGCCGCCCTCGCGGAACTGCGCGAGCGAGTCCTTGCCCTGCTTGATCATGCGCTCGAGGACATGCTGCACGGCCGCGTCGTCGAGAGGGCGGCGTGTGTCGACCTCGCGCTGCTTGATGTTGGAAAGCGCCATGCGAAGCACGCTGACGAGTGCTTTGTCGCCGCTCTTCATCGCGGCCTGCATGTCTTCCGTTATACGGTCCTTGAGCGACATGACCGGAGAGCGGGAGGGGTCTTAGTAGAGTCGACGTCGCCTTGTGGTGGGGGCCCGCAAGTTGCGCTTCATGTGCCGTTTGACGGCGGCGGCCTTCTTGCGCTTGCGTTCTTGGGTCGGCTTCTCGTAAAACTCGCGGCGCCGCAGCTCGGTTAGCACGCCGGCCTTCTCGCAGGCCCTTTTGAAACGGCGGAGCGCAGCATCGAAGTGCTCGCTCTCTCTTATTCTGACGCCCGGCATCGAATGCTCGCGAAATGAATCCCGTACAGAAAAATTGGCCGGCTGAGCCGGCAGAAGAGCGGCATATTAGCCGCGCCTCCCGTAAGCTGTAAAGCGGATATGCGGGTGCTTGGCATAGAAACGAGCTGCGACGAGACGGGCGTCGCGCTCTATGAAGACGGGGCCGGCATCCGCGCCGAGCGGCTCGCGAGCCAGGTTCCGCTCCACGCGGCCTACGGCGGCGTCGTCCCGGAGCTCGCCTCCCGGGACCATATCGCGAAGCTGCTGCCGATGGTCGAGGGGGTGCTCGCCGACGCCGAGCTTGGGCTGGCCGACCTCGACGCCATCGCCTATACGGCCGGCCCAGGGCTCATCGGGGCGCTGATGGTGGGCGGGTCGCTGGCCTCGTCGCTGGCCTACGCCCTCGACATTCCGGCCATTCCCGTGCATCACCTCGAGGGGCACATCCTGGCATGCCTGCTCGAGAACCCAGCGCCCGAGTTTCCCTTCCTGGCTTTGATGGTGTCCGGCGGGCATTCACAGTTGATCGCGGCCTCGGGTCTCGGCCGCTATCGGATCGTCGGGGAAACGCTCGACGACGCGGCCGGCGAGGCGTTCGACAAGGCCGCGCGCTTGCTCGGGCTGCCGTACCCCGGGGGGCCCGAGCTCGCGGCGCTCGCCGAGCGCGGCGACTCGCGCCGGTTCGCCTTGCCGCGGCCGCTCAAGAACCAGGGCCTCGACATGAGCTTCAGCGGCCTGAAGACGGCCGTGCGCCTGACGATCGAGTCGTGCCGCGCCGCGGACGGCTCGCTGCCCGACCCCGTGCGCGCCGACGTCGCGGCCTCGTTCCAGGCCGCCGTCGTCGAAACCTTGACGGCCAAATGCCGGCAGGCGCTCGAGGCCACGGGGCTCACGCGGCTCGTCGTGGCCGGCGGCGTCGGCGCGAATCGCGCACTGCGCGAGAGCCTGGCCGACTTGGGCCGACGCATCGGGGCGCGCGTGTACTATCCGAGACCGAAGCTCTGCACGGACAACGGCGCGATGATCGCGTATGCCGGTTGGTGCCGGCGAGGCGCGGCGGTTTCCGCTCCGCGCATCGTCGCCAAGCCGCGCTGGCCGCTCGACGAGCTCACGCCTCCCTGAGCGTTAAGGACGAACGTGGACAAGATTTTTCTTCGCGAGCTCAAGATCGAGACGATCATCGGCTTCTGGGAATGGGAGCGGCGCATCAAGCAGGTCGTCAGCATCGACCTCGAGATCGGCACCGATGCCCGCGTCGCCGCCGCCTGCGACGGCATCGCGGGCACATTGAACTATGAGCAGCTCGCGAAGCGGCTCATCGAGCTCGTCGGCGAGTCGCGATATCAGATGGTCGAGTCGCTCGCGACGGCCGTCGGCCGCGTCGTGGTGGTCGAGTTCGGCGCGCCATGGGTGAAAGTGTCCGTCGCGAAACCCGGCGCCATCCCGAAGGCGCGCGAAGTCGGCGTCGTCATCGAGCGCACGCGGGCGGACTATGCCTGAGATCTTCGTCGGGGCCGGCAGCAATGCCGACCCCGAGCGGCGCCTCGCCTTCGCCGTCGCCGAGCTCGAGCGGCGGTTCGGAAAGCTGCGCCGCTCGCGCGTCTATCGCAGCGCCGCGGCGGGCGCTTCCGGGGCCGATTACCTCAATCTCGCTGTCGCGTTTGGCACGGATTTGAGCGTGGACGCGCTGCGCGAAACATTGCACGCGATCGAGGCGGCCGCGGGCCGCTCGCGCACCGACACGTGCGTCTGCGAGCTCGACCTCGACCTGCTGCTCTACGGGCGTCGAGTCGACGCCGAGCGCCGGCTCCCGCGGCCCGGCCTCGCGACGCAACCGTTCGTAATCGTGCCGCTCGCCGAGCTTGAGCCCGAGCTTCGGCATCCCGTGACGGGCGAACGGTGCGCCGATGCGGCGCGAAGAGTCGCCCCCGGCGCGCTCGTCGAGGTGAAAGCGCTCGGCTGATTTGACTACCAGCCGACGCTGCGCCCGCCGTCGACGGCGATGATCTGGCCCGTGATGTACGGTGCGTCGCGGACGAGGAACAGCACCGTCGCTGCGATGTCCTCGGGCTCGCCCGTGCGCTTGAGCGCGGTCTGCTTGACGATCGCGGCGCGCAGCGAGTCGGACATCCCGTCGTCGGGCCACAGGATCGCGCCCGGCGATACGCCGTTCACGCGGATGTCGGGCCCCAGGTCCTTCGCGAGCGAGCGGGTCAGCATCGCAAGCCCGGCCTTCGCCGGGCCGTAGACGGGGTGGTCGCGCAGCGGCCGCTGCGAGTGTACGTCGACGATGTTGACGATGACGCCGCGCGCGGCGCGCAGCGCCGGCAACAGCGCCTGCGTCAGGAAGAGCGGCGCCTTCAGGTTGCTGCCGACGAGGTCGTCCCACTGCTCGAGCGTGATCGTGCCGATCGGCGTCGGATAGAAATTCGAGGCGTTGTTGACGAGCACGTCGAGCCGACCGGAGCCGATGCGGTCGATGACTGTCTTCGCCATTCGCTCCACAGCCGCAATGTCGAGCATGTCGGCCGCCACCGTGAACGCGGAGCCCTCGCGAAGCCGATTGAGCTCTTGCGCCAGCTTCTCCGCGTCGCCGGCCGAGCGGTTGTAGTGGATCGCGACGTTGGCGCCGGCCTCGTGCAGCGTACGGGCGATGACGGCGCCGATGCGTTTGGCGGCGCCCGTGACGAGCGCCCAGCGCCCGGCGAGGCTCGGATGTCGTTCGGACGCGCTCACCATGGTGTCGAAGCGATGACTCTCTCCGTTGCCGTGAAGGTTACACTATCGAGCCACCCGAGAATCCGTCGACGATGAGTGGAGCGGAGCTGCCGGTCCCGAGCGGCGAAGCGTTGCAGCAAAGCGCCGCGCTCGTCGAGAAGATCCGCGCCGAGATCGAGCGCTCGGGCGGTTGGCTCGACTTCGCGCGCTACATGGAGCTCGCGCTCTACGCTCCGGGCCTGGGCTACTACAGCGGCGGCAGCACCAAGCTCGGCGCCGCCGGCGATTTCGTCACGGCGCCGGAGCTCGGCCGCTCGTTCGGCCGCGCGCTCGCACTGGCGCTCGACGCGGAGCTCGCGGCCCTCGGCGCGAACGAGGTGCTCGAGCTCGGCGCCGGCAGCGGCGCGCTCGCGGCGCAGCTCATGGACTCTTTCGCGCAGCTCGGCCGCGATGTGCGCTATTCCATCCTCGAGCCGAGCGCTGACTTGCGCGAGCGCCAACGACGGGAGCTCGCAGAGCTCGGAGCCCGAGTGCGCTGGCTCGATACGTTGCCGGAAGCGCCGTGGAGCGGCGCCGTCGTCGCCAACGAGGTGCTCGACGCGCTGCCCGTCGCGCGCTTCGCGATCGAAGGAGGCGAGCCGCGCGCGCTCGGCGTCGTGGCCCACGGCCGCGGCTTTGCGTGGGGCGGAGCGCGCGCGGTTCCGGGGTTGACGGCGGCCGTGCATGCGCTGGAGCGTGCGCTCGGCCGCGCGTTGCCCGAGGGTTTCCGATCGGAGCTCTGCGCCGCGCTGCCGGCTTGGTTTCGCGCGCTCGCGGCGAGCGTGGAACGCGGCTCGCTGCTGCTCGTCGACTACGGCCTCGTGCGCAGCGATTACTACCACGAGCAGCGCTCCGGCGGCACGCTGGTCTGCCACTACCGGCATCGCGCGCACGCGGATCCGTTCTTGTACCCGGGCCTTCAGGACATCACGGCCTGGGTCGATTTCAGCGCCGCGGCCGATGCCGCCGCGGCGGCCGGATTCGACGTGGCCGGCTTCACGACGCAAGGCCAATTTCTATCGAGCGTGCTCGCGGCCCTGCCGCCCGAGCTCGCCGTCGAGCTCAGCTCCCCTCGCGAGCAGAGCGCGCTGAAGACGATGATCCTGCCCGGCGAGATGGGCGAGCGCTTCAAGCTGCTGCTGCTGCGCAAGAACGTGAGCGGACCGGCGCTGCCGGGCAAGGACTTCCGCTATCGGTTGTGACCCGGTCGAGCCCGTCACAGAACGCAGCGTCGAGGCCTTGCTAACATCGCCGCGTTCCAAATCTTCCTCGGGGTGCGTCCCATGCGCGTGCGACGAGTGTTCCGTTGGCCGCTCGCGGTCGCGGCGGCGTTCACGGCCGCGGGCGGCTATGCGCAATCCGTTCCGGACGACGCGCGCGGCGCCTGGATGCTCGGGCTCGGCGCACAGATCGACGAAGACGACGCAGACGCGGCGCTCGCCACCGTCTACGTCGGCGTCGGCGCGAGCACCTGGCTCACGGTGGCCGCCGGCCGGAGCTCTTCGCCGGCCGACCGCGCCGATGTCGAGGCCGCCACGCTCGTGGTCGGCGTCGATCATCGGTTCGACTCGGTTGGCTTCACGGTCGAAGCCGAGCGCTGGGGCGACTCGGACGCGCTCGAGACACGGGACCTCGGGGGCTCCGTCTATTTCGAGCGGGAGCGCTGGCGGCTCGCCTTCGGCTACGAGACGCGCGACATCGAGATCCCGTTCACGTTCACGGGCCCGCTCGGCGGCACGCTGAGCCGCACGGCGGAAGTGTCCGCGGACAACGTCTCCGTCGACGCTCGCGTGCGGATAGGCGACGCCTGGACGGTGTATCTCGGCTTGGCCGAGCACGACTACGAGCGCAACTTGCGCGTGCTGCCGCGGATTCAGAGCTTGAACCTGCTCAGCACGTCGACGCTGACGCTCGCGAACAGCTTCATCGATCACGAGCGCCGGCTGGCCGTCGAGCGCGAGGTCAAGCAAGCGACCGTGAACGTGCGCCTCGCGACGGACCGCTCGGGCGTAGACGGCTCTGAGCTCGACACGGCCGAAGCGGCCGTGCTGTTCCCCGTCGGCGCGCGGGTGGACCTCGAGGTCAGCGTGGGCCGCGGCCGCTCCGACTTCTTCGACGCCGGCGCATACGGCGGCCTAACGCTGTTGCTCTACGGCCGATGACGCGGCAAGCGCTTGCTTCACGGCGGCGAGCCGCTCGTCGTGCAGCGCCTTGCCGAGCGCGGCACCCTCGAGCCCGCGCTCGGCCATGAGCTTCGCGGCGTCGACGCTGCGCGCGGCGCGCAGCGCCGCACGGAATAGGTCGGCCTGCGGGTAGCTGCGATCCTCGAGCCCCTTGCGGCCGCGCGCGTCGGCCTCGCAGGCGAGCAGCATCTCGTCGAACCGCTCGGGTTGGCGCAAGCCGTCGGCCGCCAGGATGATGCGCAGCACGGTCTGCGGTTTCAGCTGGCCGGCCTTGTGCACGGCGCCGTGATGGCGCGCGACGTCGAGCGCGAGATCGCGGAACCGGTTCGGAACGCGGAGCCGCGCGCACAACGATTCCAGCAGCTCTTCCGAGCGCTGCTCGTGGCCGTGGTGCTTCGGCAGCAGATCCTTCGGCGTCGCGGCTTTGCCCAAGTCGTGCGTCAGCACGGCGAACCGCACTTCGGGCTTCGGCGATAGTTTCGCCGCCATCTTGAGCGCCATCAGCGTGTGCACGCCCGTGTCGATCTCGGGATGCCAGCGCTCGGGTTGGGGCACGCCGAACAGCGCGTCCACCTCGGGGAATACGCGCTCGAGCGCGTGACACTCGCGCAGCGTCTCGACGTAGACGTCGGGGCGCTCCGTCGCGAGCGCTTTCGCCGTTTCCTGCCAAACGCGCTCAGGTCTAAGGGCCTCCATCTCGCCGGCCGCGACGATTTCGCGCATGAGCGCGAGCGTTTCTTCGGCGATCGTGAAGCCGAGTGGCTCGAAGCGCGCGGCGAAGCGCGCAACGCGCAGCACTCGCAGCGGGTCTTCGCGAAACGCCGGCGAAACGTGCCGCAGAATGCCAGCTTGCAGGTCGGCGGCGCCGCCCCACGGGTCGACGAGCGTGCCGTCCTCGGCGCGCGCGATGGCGTTGATCGTGAGATCGCGCCGCTCCAAGTCCTGCTCGAGCGTGACGGTGGGCGCCGCATCGAACTCGAATCCCGTGTAGCCCGGCGCGGTCTTGCGCTCCGTACGCGCGAGCGCGTACTCCTCGCCGGTGCGCGGGTGCAGGAAGACGGGAAAGTCTTTGCCGACGCGGCGAAAGCCCTGCGCCTCGAGCTCTTTGGCGGATCCGCCGACGACGACCCAGTCGCGCTCGAGGACGGGCAGGCCGAGCAGTGCATCACGGACTGCGCCGCCGACCTCGTAGAACCTCATGTCCGGCATCATACCGTAGTGCCCCTCGTGCTAAGGTTCGCGTCCATGAATTGCGTCGGCCGACTCATTGCAGCATGCACGCTCGCGGCCGCCACGGCCGGGTGCTCGGCGCCTTATTACTGGCAGGCGATCGGCGGCCAGCTCGAGCTGCTCCGCAAGCGCGAGCCGATCGGCGAAGTCATCGCGGACCCGGCCACCGATTCCGGATTGAAGGACACGTTGGCGCGCGTCGAGGCGATTCGCCGCTTCGCCGTCGAAGAGCTCGCGTTGCCGGACAACGACAGCTACACGACCTACGTCGCGCTCGATCGGCCGTACGTCGTGTGGAACGTGGTCGCGACCGAGGAATTCTCCGTGGACCCGGAGCGCTGGTGCTTTCCGTTCGCGGGCTGCGTCGCGTATCGCGGCTACTTCCACCGGCGAGCCGCGGAGCGGTTTGCCGCGAAGCTCGCGGCCGACGGGCTCGACACGCACAGCGGCGGCTCGAACGCCTACTCGACGCTCGGCTACTTCGCCGATCCGGTGCTGAGCACGATGGTGGCCGGCGGCGAGCAGTACATCGCGAGCCTGATATTTCACGAGCTCGCGCACCAGCGGCTCTACGTGAAGAGCGACAGCGAGTTCAGCGAGGCGTTCGCGATGGTCGTCGAGGAGCTCGGCACCGAGCGCTGGCTCTCGCAGCACGGCACCGAGGCCGACCTCGATCGTTATCGCGCCCGACGGCGGCGGCGCATGGAGTTCGGCGAGCTGATCGCCGCTCAGCAACAGAGGCTGCGCGCGATCTACGCGAGCGGCGCGCCGCCCGAGCAGCTACGTGCCGACAAGGAGCGCGCGTTCGAAACGTTGCGGCACGAGTACGAAGCGCTGCGGGCGAGCTGGGGCGGCATCGCGGACTACGACGCCTGGTTTGCCCAGCCGCTGAACAACGCGACGCTCGCTTCCGTCGCGACGTACACGCGCTGGGTGCCCGCGCTGCGGGCGCGGCTCGAGCAGGTGGGACTCAAGGAGCTCTACGCCGACGCCGCGGCCATCGCGGAGCTCGACGCGGCAGCGCGCGCCGAGCGCCTCCGCACGTGGGAAAACGGCGGCCGCACGACGTCCGTCGCGCGTCCGTACCCTAACGCATCAGCACCAACCGGCTGCGATTGCCCCGCTGAACCTCGAGGATGATCGCGCGGGCGCCCTCCATGATGGGGATCGCCTCCGCGAGCGTGCGTACGCGCACGCGATTGACCTTCGTGATGACGTCGCCCGCGGCGAGGCCGCGATCGGCGGCGGGGCTTTCGGGCGCGACGCGTGCCACGAGCAGGCCCTTCACGCCGTCGGCGCCGGTGTTGTCGACGATCTCGGCGCCCTCGAACACGGCATCGAGCGGCGAGCGCTGCTCCTTCTCTTCGGGCGTCACGGCTGTGATCCTCGGCGCAGCCTCGAGCTCGCCGAGCACGGCCGTCACGGTCTGCTCGCGGCCGTCGCGGATCAGCCCGACTTCGACTTTCTCGCCCGGCGGCAGCAAGCCGATCGCGTTCTTGAGCGACCCCGAGTCGCGGAGGCGCTTGCCGTTGATGCTGACGATGACGTCCTCGATCTGAATGCCGGCGCGCTCCGCTGCGGAGTCGGGATTCACGACGGCGACGAGCGCTCCCGAGTTGTCGGGCAGGCCGAACGTCTCGGCGGTACCGGGGCTCACGTCGCGGATCTGCACGCCGAGTAGCCCGCGGCGCACACTGCCCGTCGCGATGAGTTGGTCCATGATCGCGCGGACCATGTTCACGGGTATCGCGAAGCCGATGCCGACGTTGCCGCCGGTGCGCGAGATGATGGCCGAATTGATGCCGACGAGCTCGCCCTTCAAGTTCACGAGCGCGCCGCCCGAGTTGCCGGGATTGATCGACGCATCGGTCTGAATGAAGTCCTCGAACGCCGCGCTGTTGAGCCCGCTGCGCCCGAGCGCGCTGACGATGCCCGACGTGACGCTGTTCGAGAACCCGAACGGATTGCCGATCGCGACGACGTAGTCGCCGACGCGCAGCGTCGACGAGTCGCCGAACGGAACGCTCGTCAGATCGTCGGAATCGACCTTGAGCACGGCAAGGTCCGACGGCTCGTCGGTGCCGACGACGCGCGCCGTGAGGCTGCGGTTTTCGAGCAGCGTGACCGTGATCTTGTCCGCATTCGCGATGACGTGGTGGTTCGTGAGAATATAGCCGTTGGCGGCGTCCACGATGACGCCCGAGCCCGCGCCCTCGATCTCGCGCTCGCGGCCGTCCGGTGCCCCGTCGAAGTCGAAAAAGCGGCGCAGCAATTCGTCCTGCGGCGTTTGTCCCGTTCTTTGCAAGCTGCTCGTGACGGCGATATTGACCACGGCCGGCGCGACGGCTTCGATCATCGGCGCCAGCGTGGGCAGCTCGCCCGCCGCGCGCGGGCTCGGCTGAGCGAGGGGCTCGCCGAAGGTGGCCATAGCCGCCAGGGCCACACAACCATGGAGGAAAGCGAAGCGACGCACGGCCTGGGTCGAAAGCCCGTAGCTCATTGAAACATCCTGCCTGCGAACGAAAGGCTGCGGCGAGCGCAACGAGGCTAAGCATAGCCTGCCGAGCGCGGGTTCTCTAAGCGAACGGCTCTGTGGATTAACTGTGCTCATGCGGGGGACAGGCTGGTACTAGCCTGGACACAAGATATTGAGGTCCTTGGCATGCCGCCGAGTCGCGGCCGAAATCTACCTCAGCACTTAGGTGTATTTCTTAAGTCTTTGTCATGTAACGATTTGCAGCCCCCGGAAATTTTGCCATAAAATCTTGACACTCTTGGTGCACGGGCCTACTCTAGGGCCCAACGACACAAGATCTTGTGTCGCGTCTTGTGACCAGACAATCATGGCCGGCTTTGGGCTGCGCGAGCAGCCGACGGGTAGTTTTTCGCGCGAAAAAACCGTGGGGGAACGTTGCCGGTCCAATGAGAACGTGAATCGGGGTGGCATTGCGACGTAGCGTTTGGGGGGAACAAGAGCATTTATGAACATGGCCTTTGAGCTCAAAGCCACGAGGCTCGCGGACATTCCTTTGCAGGAAGCCTCGCTGAACATTTGGGATACGAAATATCGCCTGAAGACGAAATCGGGCGAGCCCGTCGATCGCGACATCGACGGTACGTATCAGCGGGTGGCCAAGGCGCTCGCGGCCGTCGAGGCACCCGAGAAGCGCGGCGAGTGGTACGACAAGTTCCTCTGGGCGTTACGGCGCGGCGCGATTCCGGCCGGCCGCATCACGTCGAATGCGGGCGCCGAGTTTCACAAGCCGGCCACGTCGACGATCAACTGCACGGTGTCGGGCACGATCCACGACTCGATGTACGACATCTTGGACAAGGTGCACGAGGCGGGGCTCACGCTGAAGAGCGGAGCTGGAATCGGGTATGACTTCTCGACGCTGCGGCCGCGCGGTGCGTACGTGAGCGGCGCCGGTGCGTACACGTCCGGCCCCCTGTCGTTCATGGACATCTATGACAAGATGTGCTTCACGGTCTCTTCGGCGGGCGGCAGGCGTGGTGCGCAAATGGGCACCTTCGATGTCGGTCATCCGGACGTGATGGATTTCATCCGCGCGAAGCGCGAGAACGGCCGCCTCCGCCAATTCAATCTCTCGCTGCTCATCACGGACGAGTTCATGCAGGCCGTCAAAGGCAATCGGGATTGGCAGCTCGCGTTTCCGCTGACGCACCGCGAGGCCGAGGAAGACCACATCGATCTCGACGACCCGAAGCAGGTCGTCTGGCGCGAGTGGCCGACGACTGAAAATTACGTCGTCGACGATCGCGGCCTCGTCGCATGCCGCGTCTATCGCACGTTGCCGGCGCGGCGCATGTGGGACGTGATCATGTCCTCGACGTACGACTTCGCCGAACCGGGGTTCGTGCTGATCGACCGCATGAACGAGATGAACAACAACTGGTGGTGCGAAAACATTCGTGCGACCAACCCTTGCGGGGAGCAGGGCTTGCCGCCGTACGGCGCGTGCCTGCTCGGCTCGATCAACCTCACGAAGTTCGTGGTGGCGCCGTTCAGCGAGCACGCGTATTTCGATTGGGACGAGTTCCGCGAAGTCGTAAAGGTCTTCACGCGCATGCTCGACAACGTCGTCGAGGTGAATGGGCTGCCGTTGCCGCAGCAGCGCGACGAGATCATGCGCAAGCGGCGCCACGGCATGGGCTTTTTGGGGCTCGGCTCGGCGCTCACGCTGCTCGGCGTGCGTTACGGCTCCCCGGAGTCCGTCAAGTTCACGGAGGACGTCTCGCGCGAGCTCGCGATCGCGGGCTGGCAGGAGGGCCTCGATCTCGCGAAGGAAAAAGGCCCCGCGCCGATCCTGCTCGAGGAATTCGAGGTGACGCCGGAGATGCTGCGCAAGCGTCCCGAAATGGTTGCCGACGGCTGGAAGGTGGGGCAGCGCATCCCGGGTCGCCTCCTGCACAGCCGCTACAGCCGCTACATGCAGCGCCTGCGCGAAGTCGCACCGGATCTCGTCGAGCAGCTAGAGCAGCACGGCGCCCGCTTCACGCACCACAGCTCGATCGCGCCCACGGGCACGATCTCGCTGTCGCTCGCGAACAATGCGAGCAACGGCATCGAGCCGTCGTTCGCCCACCACTACTTCCGCAACGTCGTCCGTCAGGGCAAAAAATCGAAGGAGAAGATCGACGTCTTCTCGTTCGAGCTGCTCGCGTATCGCGCGCTCGTGAATCCTCGCGCGATGCCGGGCTCCACGAAGCCCGGCGAGAAGCTGCCCGATTATTTCGTGAGCTCCGAGGACATCACGCCGCGCGAGCACGTCGACATCCAGGCCGCCGCGCAGAAGTGGATCGACTCGTCCATCTCGAAGACGGCGAACGTGCCGACGGACTACCCGTACGAGGACTTCAAGGACATCTATCTCTATGCGCACGAGAAGGGTTTGAAGGGTTGCACTACGTTCCGTTTCAACCCCGAGGCCTTCCAGGGCGTGCTCGTGAAGGAAAAGGACTTGAAGAACACGACCTACCGCTTCACGCTCGACGACGGCACCGTCATCGAGGCGAAGGGCGACGACGAGATCGTCTACGACGGCGAGACGCACACGGCCGCGAATCTGTTCGACGCCCTCAAAGAGGGCTACTACGGCAAACTGTGAGAACGGCCATGGCGCGAATCACCATCGACAAGAAGATCGTCAAGTACGCCGTCGCCAAGGACGAGGAGGCGCCGAAGCCCGCGCCGGAGGCGAAGGCCGATCCGGAGTCGAACGTCATCCGGATGCACGAGAAGCTCGAGCGCCCGGAAGTCCTGATCGGCTCCACGTACAAGGTCAAGACGCCGGTCTCGGATCACGCGATGTACGTCACGATCAACGACATCGTGCTGAACGAAGGCACGCCGCACGAGCAGCGCCGGCCGTTCGAGATTTTCATCAACTCGAAGAACCTCGATCACTACCAGTGGATCGTGGCGCTCACGCGCATCATGTCCGCGGTGTTCCGCAAAGGCGGCGACGTGACTTTCCTCGTCGACGAGCTCAAGGCCGTGTTCGATCCGCGCGGCGGCTACTGGCAGCCGGGCGGCAAGTTCATGCCGTCGATCATCGCCGAGCTCGGCCACATCGTCGAGAAGCACTTGATCGAGATCGGGCTCCTGAAGGGCCCCGACTTGAGCAAGGAGCAGAAGGACTTCTTGGCCAGGAAGAAGGCCGAGTTCGAGGCGCGCGCGAGCCAGAAGGACGCGTTTGCAAAAGGCGAGTTTCCAGAAGGCGCGCAGCTCTGCGGCAAGTGCAACACGGCCGCCGCCGTGATGCTCGACGGCTGCATGACCTGCTTGAACTGCGGCTATTCGAAATGCGGCTGAGAAAGCCGGCCGACGCGTATCCCCCTTCGAGGACTGGCAAGCGTCGCCGGCTCCGAGCGCAGTAGCGGCTCTAGGGTTTTCATCGGTCCGCCGTTGGTCCGCCCTTCGAGAAATCGGGGCGGACCCTTTTTTGACGGCCAGGATGGCCGGCATGCAACAAATGCAGGAGCAATTAGTTGCCCTTAGAATGGCGCACCGGACGAGTCGCGATACAAGGTCCCGGTGACGCTGACCATCCCCGATTTCTCGAAGCTCAACGTGCTCGTCGCCGGCGACGCGATGCTCGATGAGTATTGGTTCGGGGACACGGCGCGAATCTCGCCCGAAGCGCCGGTCCCCGTGGTGCGTGCCGGCTCGGCCGAGCAGCGGCCGGGCGGCGCCGCGAACGTCGCGCTGAACGTCGCGGCGCTCGGCGCGCACAGTGTGCTCGCCGCCGTCGTCGGCCAAGACGAGCGCGGCGAGCGGCTGGCGCGCGCCCTCGAGCAGCGCGGCGTGCGCTGCGAGCTCGTCCGCTCGCCGAACTTGCCCACTGTGCACAAGCTGCGCGTGCTCGCGCGCAGCCAGCAACTGCTTCGCATCGATGCCGAGCAATCGCTCGAGTCGTGTGCCGCCGAGCTCGGCACGGTGTTCGCGCGGCTTGTGGCGCAAGCCGATGCCGTGATCCTGTCCGATTACGCGAAAGGCACGCTGAGCCGCGTGGCCGAGCTCATCGCGAAAGCGCGCGCGGCGCGGGTTCCCGTGTTGATCGACCCGAAAGGCGCGGATTTCACGCGTTACCGCGGCGCGTACGCGCTCACGCCGAATCGCGGCGAATTCGAGGCCGTCGTCGGCCGGTGCGCCGACGAAGCCGAGCTCGAGCGCAAGGGCGAGGCGCTGCGCGCGGAGCTCGATCTCACGCTGCTGCTCGTGACGCGCGGCGAGCAGGGAATGACGCTGTTCGAGCAGGGCGCCGAGCCTCTGACCTTGCCGGCGCAGGCGCGCGAGGTCTTCGACGTGACGGGCGCCGGCGATACCGTGATCGCGCTGCTCGGCGCCGGCATCGCGGCCGGGCTCGCCGCGGCCGATGCCGCCGCGCT
>JBBIJV010000060.1:0-18046 GCA_037445815.1 Rhodospirillaceae bacterium | reverse complement strand
CTTTACGTCGAGAAGCCTTCCCGCTCGACGAGCGCATCGCGCTGCGCGAGGCGCCAGTCGGACTCCACCATCTCGCGGACGAGGTCTGCGAAGCCGACCTCGGGCGACCAGCCGAGCTGACGCCGCGCTTTCGACGCGTCGCCGCAGAGCGTGTCGACCTCCGTGGGCCGGAAATACCGCGGATCGACCCGCACGACCGTGCGCCCCGTGTCGGTCTGGACGGCGTGCTCGTCGAGCCCCGAGCCGCGCCACGCGAGCGGCATGCCGAGCTCCGCCGCCGCGCGCTCGACGAACTCGCGCACGGAGTGCTGCTCGCCGGTCGCAATGACGTAGTCTTCCGGCGTGGATTGCTGGAGCATCAGCCATTGCGCGCGCACGTAGTCTCGTGCGTGGCCCCAATCGCGCTCGGCGTCGAGGTTGCCGAGATAGAGACAGTCGTCGAGCCCCGCTTTGATGCGCGCGAGGCCGCGCGTGATCTTGCGCGTGACGAACGTCTCGCCCCGCACGGGACTCTCGTGATTGAAAAGTATGCCGTTGCACGCGTAGAGACCGTACGCCTCGCGATAGTTGACGGTGATCCAGTACGCGTAGACCTTCGCGGCGGCGTACGGCGAGCGCGGATGAAACGGCGTCGTCTCTCGCTGCGGCGTCTCGACAACCTTGCCGAACATCTCGGAGCTCGACGCCTGGTAGAACCGCGTGCTGGCTCCGAGCCCGCAGATCCGGATCGCCTCGAGCAGCCGGAGCGTGCCCAGCGCGTCGGCGTTCGCCGTGTATTCCGCCGTCTCGAACGAGACGGCAACGTGGCTCTGCGCGGCGAGGTTGTAGATCTCGTCCGGCCGCACCTCTTGCACTACGCGGATCAAGTTCGTCGCGTCCGTGAGGTCGCCGTAGTGCAGGATCATGCGCCGGTCGGGCTCGTGCGGATCGCGATAGAGGTGATCGATGCGGTCCGTGTTGAACGACGACGCGCGGCGCTTCAAGCCGTGCACCTCGTAGCCTTTCTCGAGCAGAAACTCGGCGAGATACGCGCCGTCCTGGCCCGTGATGCCCGTAATCAGCGCCTTCTTGCCGTCAGTGCCCAACCGTGGCTCCCAGAAACAAGCTCTTGAGCACGTGCTCTTGAATCAAACGGCCGCCGCCGACGTCCTTCAAGTAGTAGCGCGGAATGCCGAACCCCTTCTTGCGGCGGTCGAGGATATGGTCGGGCAGGATGCCGCGGTATGCGTGGCGCAGCAAGCCTTTCGGCTCGCCGCCGAAAAAGCGCAGCTCCTCGCGCAGCCCGAACGAGAATTCGATGACGCGCCGCGCGAGCAACGGCACGCGCGCCTCGAGCGAAACGGCCATGCTCGTGCGATCGACCTTCGTGAGCACGAGCCCCGGCATGAAGGTGTGGAAGTCCACGTATTGCAGGCGCGTGCGCAGCGGCAGGTCCTCGCGCCAGTGCTCGCGGTAGTGCCACCAGTCGTCGTAATCGCGCGGAATGCCGAGCTCGCGCGCGTACGCGCGCTTTGCCGGCGTCGACATGCCGCCCATGAGCTTGGCCCATAGGTTCGGCCCGTGGCTGAACGCCGTCTCGAGGAGCGTCAGCGCGCGAGAGACCGGGTGGCGGCGCCGAAACGGCCGCCGCAGCGCGTACGTCACGCGCTCGACTGCCGGGGCCCAGCTCGGCCAGCCCGCGTAGCGCGCGTAGCGCGGGTAGGTGCGATAGCCGCCGAAGACCTCGTCGCCGCCGTCGCCCGTCAGCACGACCGTCACGTGCTCGCGCGCGGCCGAGCAAACCAAGTACGTCGGCATCGACGATTCGTCGGCGAACGGCTCGTCGAACCAGCTCTTGAGGCGCGGCAAGAGCTCCTGCGCGTGCGCTTGCGACAAGATGCGCTCGTGATGATCCGTGCCGAAGCGCTGCGCGACCTCGCGCGCGAACGGCGTCTCCGAAACCTCGTCTGTGTCGAAACCGATCGAGAAGGTCGCGACCCGCGCGCCGGTCGAGGCCGCCGCCGCCACGACGACGCTCGAGTCGACGCCGCCCGAGAGGAAGAAGCCGAGCGGTACGTCGGCCACCATCTGCTCGGCGACCGAAGCGCCGATCAGCGCGCGCAACTCTTCGCACGCCGCCTCGACCGGCGGGTTTCGCGGCTGATCCGGCACGGGCAGCGCCCAGTAGCGGCGCGGCGCGGCCAAGCGGCCCGTATCCGGCTCGTAGACGAGCTCGTGCGCCGGCGGCAGCTTGAAGCAGCGCCGATACAGCGTCTTCGGCGCCGGGACATAGCGATACCCCAAGAAGTCGTAGCAGGCCGTGCCGTCGATCTCGAGGTCGCGCGCCGCGAGGGCTTTCTCCAGCGCCTTCAGCTCCGACGCGAATGCGAACCGGCGGCCGTCGTAGTAGTAATAGAGCGGCTTGATGCCGGGCCGGTCGCGGTAGAGCTTGAGCTTCCGCTCGCGCGCGTCCCAGATCGCGATCGCGAACATCCCGTCCAAATGCTCGACGAAGTCCGCGCCCCACTCGAGGTAGGCGTTCAGCGCCACCTCCGTGTCCGAGTCCGTACGGAACACGTGGCCGCGCTGCGCGAGCGTGGCTTTGAGCTCGCGGTAACCGTAGATCTCGCCGTTGAAGACGATCCAGCTCGCGCTGTCGCGCGCGAGCATCGGTTGGTTCGCCGACGGCTTGAGGTCGATGATCGAGAGCCGGCGAAAGCCGACGCGCACGGGATTGTCGAGCTTGAGCTCGCTCGCGTCGGGCCCGCGGTGCGCGATGGCGACGAGCGCGGCGGCGTAGTCCCAATTCGGATCAGTTCCGCCGACGAACCCGCACACTTGAATCTCCGCGCCCCCGAGCGCTCGATGAAGCGGGCATTGTGGGGACTCCAAGCGGGCGCCGCAACGCGCGGCCGCGCGCAGCTCGGCTGTGCTACGCTGCGCTGCCGTTGCGCAACGGGTACTTCCTGCCGCTCGATGCCCGCGAAGATCGTTCATGTCAACACCGCTCGGGGCTATCGAGGCGGCGAGCGGCAAACCGAGCTCTTGATCCGCGGGCTCGCGACGCGCGGCGTTCGCCAGGTGCTCGTTGCGCGACGCGGCGGGCCGCTCGCCGCGCGCGTGCGCAAGCTCGGCATCGAAGTGCGCGAGGTGGGGGGTAATCCCGTGTCGGTCTCGCGCGCGGTGCGCGATGCCTCGCTGATTCACGTGCACGAAGGCCGCAGCGTCTACGCAGCGTACCTGCGGTCGCTCTTGTCCGGTACGCCGTATGTGATCACGCGCCGCGTCAACAACCCGATCCGCGATCATTGGCTGGCGCACCGAGCATACCGGAGGGCCTCGTGCGTCGCAGCCGTCGCGCCGCAGGTAGCCGACGTCGTCCGCGCGTACGATCCCGCGATCTCGCTGACGGTGGTGCACAGCGCCAGCAGCGGCCTGTCCGTGGATGCCGGGGCGAGCGCCGCGATTCGCGAGCGCTTTCGCGGCAAGTTCGTCGCCGGCCACGTCGGCGCACTCGACAACGGCCAGAAGGGTCAGGAATACATCATTGCCGTGGCGCGCGAGCTCGCCGAGACGCATCCCGACGTGCAGTTCGTGCTCGTCGGGGGCGGCGAGGACGAGGCGATGCTGAAGACGGCGGCGGCCGGCCTCACGAACGTCACGTTCACGGGCTTCGTCGACAACGTCGGCGACTATCTCGCCGCGTTCGATGTTTTCATCTTGCCTTCGAACCGCGAAGGCATCGGCAGCATCTTGTTCGACGCGATGGAGCAGCGGCTGCCCGTCGTGGCGAGCCGCGTCGGCGGCGTGCCCGACATCGTGCATCACGGCGAAAACGGCCTGTTGATCGATCCCGCGAACCCCGCCCAGCTCCGTGACGCCATCCTCACGCTAAAGGCCGACCCCGAGTTGCGCCGCGCTTACGGCGAGCGGGGGCGCGCGTTCGCGAACGACTTCACGGCCGAATCGATGTGGCGCAAGTACTTCGCGTTGTACGAGTCGCTGCTCGGCCGGCTCGATTGACGACACACGGGACGCATGACGGCGCGCATCAAAGCATTGTGCATCACGGAGGATCCGGACCGTCCGACGACAGCGATGTTCGTCGGCCTCAATAACGCCGGCGTGGACGTGACCGTGATCTGCCCGCCCGGCGAGCGACGAGCCTGGCTCGAGGAGCGCGGCGTGCGGACGCTGGACGTGCCGCTGCGCAAGCAATTCGATCGCGAGGCGATCCGGCGCTTGCGCACGGAGCTCACGCAAGGCCGCTACGACGTTCTGCATCTCTTCAGCAACAAGGCGCTCCAGAACGGGCTCGCCGCGAGCCGCGGTTTGCCCGTCAAGATCGTCGCGTACCGCGGCATCGTCGGTAACGTGAGCTTCTTGAGCCCCGTGTCGTGGTTGCGATTCTTGAACCCGCGCATCGACCGCATCGTCTGCGTGGCCGAGGCCGTGCGCGAGCATTTCTTGCGCATGCGGCCCGCGTTCCTGCGCGTGCCGGCGGAGCGCCTCGTAACGATCTACAAAGGCCACAGCCTCGACTGGTATCACGCGGCGCCGGCGGATCTCGCCGCGGTCGGCGTTCCGGCCGGCGCGTTCGCGGTCGCGTGCGTCGCGAACTACCGGCCGCGCAAGGGCATCGAGGTGCTCGTCGACGCTTTCGGCGCGCTGCCCGAGTGCTGGCACTTGCTGCTCGTCGGCGCCGGAATGGATGCGCCGCGGCTGCGCCGCCGGATCGCGGCTAGCCCGGCAGCGGCGCGCATCCACGTGCTCGGCCACCGCAGCGACGCGCCGGCGTTGACGGCCGCCTGCGACGTGTTCGTGTTGCCGTCGATCAAGCGCGAAGGGTTGGCTCGCTCGCTGATCGAAGCGATGGCCTACGGCGTGGCGCCCGTGGTCACGGATTGCGGCGGCAGCCCGGAGCTCGTGCAGCACGGCGTCAGCGGCCTAGTCGTGCCGGTCGCGGATGCAGCGGCGCTGGCGCAAGCGATCCGCACGCTGCACGACGATCCGGCGCTTCGGGCGCGGCTCGGCGCCGCCGCGCGCGAGCGCATCCGCACGGACTTCAAGATCGAGGATACGATTGCGCGCACGCTCGACCTCTATCTCAGCCTCGTAACGCAGAAGCGCGCGTAGTCGCGCAGTGCCTCAGGTGTACCAGCAGCGCGCGAGAGGCAAGGGCGGCTTCGCGACGTTCGGTCGATCGAGCGGATGCGGAAACACGGTCCGATAGGCCGTCGAGCGCAGCCGATCGCGGCGCAAGAACGTGAACTCGGCGATGCGCGGGATCTCGAGGCCCGCGCTCTTGACGCTGCCGCAGCAATTGTTCGGGTGAATGTGCACGACGGCGTGCGACTTCAGAAGCTTCTCGAACATCCGCGACGCCACGGCGAAGAACGGCTCGTTCCAGAGCTGCGGTAACCAATGTAGCTCGACGATCATGATGCGGAACTTGGCAAGTAGCTGCGGCGAGGCCGCGAGCAGCGTCTCGTACTCGGCGCCCTCGATGTCCATCTGGAGCAACAGCTCCGCCGGATCGCCGCCCAACTTCGCTGCGTGCCAGTCGTCGAGCGTGATATAGCGCTCGTCCGTCAGGCAGCCGACGAACCGCTTGTCGAACGTGAAGCGCGGGTGACTGGCGGCCGGCCCGTCGACCGACGCATCGGCGAGGAACACTTGCATGCCGCGCTCGGCGAGCGCCGCCTCGAAGCCCGACTCGGTAGAAACGCCGGGCGAGAACGCGTAGCGAATGCCGTCGAGGTCGTGGGGGAGCAGATAGCCGCCGTCGCCGTCGGGCCCCAAGCGGATCAGATCGACGCCGGGATCGAGCGGCCGCAACGCCTGCATGAGCGCCCGGAGCTTCGCGAGGGGCGTGCGCGCGGCCGCGTGCCAGCCGAGCGCGCCTGACAAGCGCACGCCGGCGGCCTTTAGCGTCTTGCGGCGGATCAACGGAAGCGGCAGAGGGCGGTCATGGGCCGCGATAGTGTTTTGAACGCGCGGTTTTTGCAACGCTTGCACACCGCAAGCCCGAACGCGCGCTGAGCCGTGACGAGCGGTGACTCGCGCCGGAGCTCAACGACTGGACTCACGCGAGCCGCGCATCGCGCCGCCGAACACGAGGCGGTATTTGCCGCCCGTGCGCACGTCCAGCTCGCACGAGCGCATCGTCATGTCCACCGGGCGCGGCGCCATCATTGCTTGAACAAGTCCGGTTTCGTCCAAGCCTAGTAGACGAGGGGCGCGGGCATCGAACACTCCGACGATGCTCATAGTAGGGCTTGCCGCGGGAAGACAGTGCTCAAGACTCTGCTACGAGGGCCCGTAGCGGAAGGCGTGCCACGGCACGGGGCCGCGATCACGTGTTGATTCAGAGCCTGACGCCCGGATCGTAGGAGGACTTTCTTCGCGGCCTGGCGCCGCGGATTTGAGCAACTGTTAGCACCTGACCTCATTCCCAGGTTGTTGGCGCGGCGCGCGGGTAGGCTTACCCACACAGCGCGCGGATGCTCGCGAACGTGCCCGGACGCTCGCGAACTCGTTCAGCAGGAGATTCAGTGTGTTACTTGCGCAAACTGGACGCCTGCGAACGCAGGCGAATGATAGGTGGTGCCCAGGAGAGGACTTGAACCTCCACGAGTTTTACCTCACTGGCACCTGAAACCAGCGCGTCTACCAGTTCCGCCACCTGGGCATAGGGAGCGAAAGGCCGAGCAATGTACTAACCACCTCGAGCGGCTGTCAAACGACGCGCCCGAGCCGCCGAGCGGCCGCCGAGCGCGTCGCGTAAGATGCCGTCGATGATCCACCGACAACTCTCAGGCGCCCTGCGAGGCGTACGCTGATGCCGCGCCCGCCGCATCGCCAGCACGGCGCCCCGCAGCGCCCCTACCAGCACCAGATTCCGAGCCGCGAGGAGATCCTCGCCGCGATGGAGAAGGCCGGGCAGCCGCTGAAGCTCGAGGCCTTGGCACCCCGGTTCGGCATCCGCACGGAGCAGCACCGGCGCGCGCTCGAGAACCGCCTTCGGGCGATGGTCCGCGACGGCCAGTTGCTGCGCAACCGTGCCGACGAGTTCTGCCTCACTCGGCATCTCGACGTGGTGACCGGAACCGTCATCGCGCACCGCGACGGCTTCGGCTTCCTTCGCCCCGACGACGGCTCCAACGATCTCTATCTCTCGTCTCGCTCGATGCAGATGCTCTGGGAGGGCGACCGCGTCGCCGTGCGCGCCCAGGACACGCCACGCGGGCGAGAAGGGCACGTCGTCGAGATTCTGGCGCGCGGCAAGACGCGGATCGTCGGCCAGTTCCGCCGCGAGCGCGGCATCGACTCCGTGCTCGAGAGCGGCGGGTCGCAGACGGAGGTTCTGATCGGGCGCGGCGACGCGGGCGGCGCGAAGCCCGGCGACGTGGTCGCCGTCGAGGTGCTCGAGTATCCGACGAAGACGAGCCATGCGATCGGCCGCGTCGTCGAGGTGCTCGGCCGCGAGGACCGGCCGGGCATCGACACGGACGTCGCGATCCTCGCGCACGGCATCCCGAACGAATGGCCGGCAGAAGCGGTCGCGGAAGCGCGAAGCTGGTCGAGCGAGGTTCCGGAGAAGGCGAAGGAGGGCCGAGAAGACTTGCGCGGCGTGCCGCTAGTCACGATCGACGGCGCCGACGCGAAAGACTTCGACGACGCCGTCTATTGCGAGCCGCACGGCGACGGCTGGCGCCTCATCGTCGCGATCGCCGACGTGAGCCACTACGTGCGCGCCGACTCGCCGCTCGATCGCGAGGCGCGCTCGCGCGGTACGTCGGTGTATTTCCCGGATCGCGTCGTGCCGATGCTGCCCGAGGAGCTGTCGAACGGACTCTGCTCGCTGAACCCGCACGTCGACCGGCTGTGCCTCGTCTGCGAGATGCAGGTGTCGCGGCGCGGCGAGGTCACGCGCTCGCGCTTCTACGACGCCGTGATGCGCTCCGCGGCGCGGCTCACGTACACGGAAGCCGCGGGCATGCTCGTCGCGGCGCGGCCGCGTGGTCCGCACGCCGACTTGAAGCAAGCGCTGCAACACTTGCACGCCGTCTACGAGGCGTTCGCAGCCGTGCGCAAGCGGCGCGGCGCGATCGATTTCGACCTGCCCGAGAGCAAGATCGAGCTCGACGCGCGCGGTCAGGTCAAGAGCGTGCGCGCCGTCGAGCGGCTCGTGACGCACAAGATCATCGAGGAGTGCATGATCGCAGCGAACGTCGAGGCGGCGAAGCGCATCCGCAAGGGCCGCATTCCGTGCTTGTATCGCGTGCACGAAGGGCCCGACGAGGAGCGGCTCGAGGAGCTCGTGCTTTTCCTGCGCACGTTCGGCCACAAGGTGAATCCCGCGAGGCTCACGCCGAAAGAGATCAACCGCGTGCTCGAGAGCGTCGTCGGTAGACCTGAGGAAGAGCTCGTCGAGACCGTCGTGCTGCGCTCGATGAAGCAAGCGCGTTACCAGCCGAACAACGTCGGCCACTTCGGCCTCGCGCTCGGCGCTTACACGCACTTCACCTCGCCGATTCGCCGCTACCCAGACCTGCTCGTGCACCGCGCAATCAAGCATCTGAGCTCCAAGCGGTCGGTCAAGGCCTACCGCTACGGGCTCGAGGAAATGGAGCGGCTCGGCGAACACACGTCGCGCACGGAGCGGCGCGCGGACGAAGCGACGCGCGAGGTCGCTGAGCGGCTGAAGTGCATCTACCTCAAGAAGCACGTCGGCGATACGTTCGACGTCGTCATCAGCAGCGTGGTGCCGTTCGGGCTGTTCGTGCGGTTGCCCGAAATCCAAGCCGACGGCCTCGTGCACGTGACGGCGCTGCCGCGCGACTACTACCACCGGGACGAGACGGGAACTTCGCTCAGAGGCGAGCGAACGGGCCGCGAGTATCGTCTCACCGAGATGCTGAAGGTGCGGCTCGTTGCCGTGAATGTCGACGAGCGCAAGGTCGACTTCGTCCCGGTCGAGAGCGACGAGCAGGCGCTTCAGCCCCGTCGAGCGCGGCGCGGACGTGGCTAACCGGCAGCAGCTCTACGGCTTGTACGCCGTGCGCGCGGTGCTCGAGCGCCGACCGGAGACCGTGCTCTCGGCGAAGGTGCTGCGCGACGCCGGCGGCAAGCTGGCGGAGCTCGAACGCGCGCTGGCGGCGCGCGGTATCGCGATCGAGCGCGTGCCGCGCAGCGAGCTCGATCGGCTCACGAGCGGCGGCGTGCATCAGGGCGTCGTGATCGAGGTCTCGGGCACGCCCGAGTTCACGATCGGAGATTTCGAGTCGCTCGTGATGGCGCGCGGCCGCGCGCTGCGGCTGCTCGTGCTCGACCAAGTCGAGGATCCGCGCAATCTCGGCGCCTGTTTGCGGACGGCCGACGCCGCCGGCATCGACGCCGTCGTCGTGCCGCGGGACCGCTCGGCTAAGCTGACGGCCGCGGCTGTGAAGAGCTCGACGGGCGCCGCCGAGACGGTCCCGGTGTTCCGGGCGCCGAATTTGGCCCGTACCCTGGCCTGGCTCAAGGAGGCCGGCGTCTGGGTCGTCGGCGCCGACGGCGAGGCCCCTCAGTTGCTGTACCAGACGAAGCTGGTGCCGCCCGTCGCGATCGTGCTCGGCGGCGAAGGGCGCGGCGTGCGCAGGCTCACGCGCGAGCTTTGCGACGAGCTCGTCCGTATCCCAATGCACGGCACGGTCGAGAGCCTCAACGTATCCGTCGCGACGGGCATCGTGCTCTTCGAGCTGCTGCGCCAGGCGCCGAAATAGGGGCCCGGAGGCGGCTTGAGCCGCCTCGGCCGACCGGGTACGATGTCGGCCCCCCGAGTCAGACAGTCGGGGCAGCTCCTTGCCTCACCGCGTTGACGGGAGGCTGTTCAATCCATAGGGAGATTTAATTGAGACACTACGAAGTCGTGTTTCTGGTCCACCCTGACCAGAGCGAGCAAGTTCCCGCGATGATGGAGCGCTACCGCAACATGATCGAGGGAGCGGGCGGCAAGATTCATCGCCAGGAAGACTGGGGTCGCCGGCAGCTCGCGCACTCGATCGCGAAGGTCCACAAAGCGCACTATCTGTTGCTCAACATCGAGTGCGACAAAGCGACCCTCGACGAGCTCGTCGGCGCGTTCCGCTTCAGCGACGCCGTGCTGCGCTATCTCGTCATCCACCGCGACGAGGCCGTCACCGAGCCGTCGTTCATGGCGAAGGCGCGCGAAGAGGAAGAGGAGCGCGAGGCGCAGGGCGCGACTCGTTCGGCGCCGCCGCGCGAGCGGCCGCGGCCGGCCGCGGACTTCAACAGCCCCGAGGCGTCGTTCGCCGATGAGAGCGCCGACGCCGAGCGCGAGTAGAGAAGAGGGACGTCCACATGGCTCGTTATTTTCGACGCAAGAAGTTTTGTCGCTTCACGGCCGAGGGCGTGAAGGAGATCGACTACAAGGATCTCGCGACGTTGAAGCAGTACATCACCGAAACCGGCAAGATCGTCCCCAGCCGCATCACGGGCACGAGCGCGCCGTATCAGCGGCAACTGGCCACGGCGATCAAGCGTGCGCGCTTCCTAGCGCTGCTGCCGTACACGGATCAGCATTGAGCGAGCGCTCGCGGGCGCGGTACGCGTCCGTCGACGAGAGTTGAGACATGGAAATCATCCTGCTCGAGAAAGTGAACAATGTGGGCGGTATCGGTGATCGCGTTCGCGTGCGATCCGGGTATGCTCGAAACTACTTGATACCGCAAGGCAAGGCGACGCTTGCGACGCCGGAGAACATCGCGAAGTTCGAGTCGCGCCGCGCGGAGCTCGAGGCCAAGGCGGCCGCCGAGCTCGCGGAGGCGCAGGCGCGTGCGAAGAAGCTGGAGGGCGTGGTCATCAAGATCGAGATGCAGGCCGGCGCCGAGGGCAAGCTGTTCGGTTCCGTCGGCACCGTCGACATCGCCGACGAGATCCGCAAGCTCGGCGTCGAGGTCGAGCGCAGCGAGATTCGGCTGCCCGAGGGCCCGCTGCGCGTGGTCGGTGCGCACAGGATCGACCTGCATCTGCACACTGACGTGAACGTGGAGCTCACCGTGGTCATCGAGGCCGCTGAAGCCGGCAACGATTGAGAGGGGCTTTCGGAGCACAAGAGATCGGGATGGCCGAACCCGCTGCAACCGAGCTCGCTCGTCGGGCTACCGAACGCCTCCGGTTGCCGCCGCACTCGGTCGAAGCCGAGCAGTCGCTGCTCGGCGGGCTCATGCTCGACCAGCGGGCCTGGGACCAGATCGCCGACGTCGTCACCGCGGACGATCTCTACCGCGCCGACCATCGCCTCATCTTCAAAGCCGTCGAGGCGCTCGTCGAGCATAACCAGCCGCCCGACGCCGTCACTGTGAGCGAGCACCTGCAGCGGCTCGGCCAGCTCGAGGCGGCCGGCGGCCTGCCGTACCTCGCGCGGCTCGTCGAAGACACACCGAGCGCCGCGAACATCCGTGCCTACGCGCGCATCGTTCGCGATCACGCGATGCTGCGCCAGCTCATCGAGATCGGCGGCGACATCGCCGCGAGCGCGCATTCTACGGAGGGCTTGTCCGCCGCCGACATCGTCGATCGCGCCGAGCAGCGCGTGTTCGAGATCGCGGAGCGCGGCCAACGGCGCGGCTCGGGGTTTCAGTCGCTGAAGCAGATTCTGCCGAAGACGATCGACCGGCTGGATTTCCTGAGCCACTCGACGAGCGAGATCACGGGCGTGTCGACCGGGTTCGTCGAGATGGACAGGATGACGGCGGGCCTGCAGCGCGGCGAGCTCATCGTCATCGCCGGCAGGCCGTCGATGGGCAAGTGTGTGGTCTCGGGCACGCGGATCCTGAATCCGCAAACGGGTGCGCTCGAGACGATCGACGACTGCGTGCGGGAGAGGCAGGGCAAAGTCGTTTCGCTCGACGCGAGCGGCCGACTACGCGGTGCGGAGGCGTCGGACTTCGTCGACGACGGCGTGAAGCCCGTGTTCGAGGTCCGCACGGCGCTGGGCCGCCGTGTGGTCGGGACGGCGCCGCACCCACTGCTGACGCCGACGGGCTGGCAGCCGTTGGCGTCACTGCGTCCCGGCATGTGCGTCGCCGTGCCCCGTGTCCTGCCTTTCTTCGGCAACCGGCCGCTCGCGGATTCGCTCGTCAAGCTGGCCGCTTACTTCATCGCCGACGACGGGCTGACTCACACGGTGCCCACCTTCACGAATGCGAACCCGCGCGTGCTTCGCGATTTCGCCGACGCCGTCGCTCACTTTCCCGGCATGCGCTGCCGCGAGTACGAAAAAGACGGAGCGCGTGGGACAAGCGCTAGGGTCGTGCGCGACTTCGGCGCGGTCGGACGAGCGCGGCGCGCGTTCGGCGGGAGCCTGCGGCGCTTCTTGAAGGCCCAGCGAGGGTCCCTGACGGCTCTCGCGCGTTCGGTCGGCGTTACACCGAGCGTCGTGCATCATTGGACGATGGGTAGGGCGGCACCCGCGGCGGCGCTCTTGCCGAGGCTCAGTGAATTCGGCTTCGACGCACCGCCATCGCCCGAGTGGCAATCGATCCATACGACTGGCGACAACCCCGTCAAGCAGTGGTTGGTCGGGCTCGGCCTTTGGGGCAAGTCGGCGCACGAGAAATGCGTTCCGGCGGTCATCTTCGAGCTGCCGCGCGAGAAGCTCGCGTTGTTCTTGAATCGTGCGTTCGAGTGCGACGGCAGCATCTACGTTCAGAACGGCGATCAGGTCGAAATTTCTTACTCCACGGTCAACGAGAGGCTCGCACGCGACATGCAGCACTTGCTGCTGCGTTTCGGCATCGTCGCGAAGCTCCGGCAGAGAACCGTTCGGCACCTCGGTGAGTCGCGTTCGGCCTACGAGCTGAGCGTCGTGCGCCAAGAGGACATCGCGCGCTTCGTCCGCGAGATCGGCATCTTCGGGCAGGAGCGAGCTGCTGCGGACGCGCTGCGCATCAGCCTCCGAGGGCAGCCGGAGGCTGGGCTCGATACAGCGCCTACGACGAGCGACGTCTACTGGGATCGCATCGAGTCGATCGAGTATGTCGGTGAGCGCCAGGTCTATGACCTGACCGTGCCGGAGCATCACAACTTCGTGGCCGACGACGTCATCGTGCACAACACGTCGCTGGCGATCAACATCGCGGAGAACGCGGCGCTTGGGCAAAAAATTCCCGCCGCGATTTTCAGCATGGAGATGTCGGCGGAGCAGCTCAGCTTCCGCATGCTGAGCTCGATCGGTCGAATAGGGCAGCAGCGCTTGCGGACGGGCAAGTTGCACGACGAGGACTGGCCGCGCGTGGACTCGGCCGTCTCGATAATGTCGGACGCGCCGATCTACATCGACGACAGCGGCGCGCTGACGCCGACGGAGGTTCGCGCGCGCGCGCGCCGCCTGAAGCGCGAGCACGGTCTCGGGCTGATCGTGGTGGACTACTTGCAGCTCATGCAGGTGCCCGGCACCGTCGAGAATCGCGCGACGGAAATTTCGGAAATTTCGCGTTCGTTGAAGGCGCTCGCCAAAGAGCTCGACGTGCCCGTCATTGCGCTGTCGCAGCTCAATCGCAGCGTCGAGCAGCGCCAGGACAAGCGGCCCGTGATGTCCGATCTTCGCGAGTGCGTGGCTGGCGAGACGCTCGTGTGCCTGACTGACGGCACCCGAGTGCCGGTTCGCGAGCTCGTTAACACCCAACCGGAGGTGTGGTCGATCGACGACAAGCAGAATTTGGTGCGCCGCCGCGCGGACAAGGTTTGGAAGGTGGGCCGCAGACGCGTCTTGCGTGTCTCGCTCGCGAGTGGCAGGTCGATTCGTGCGACGGCGGATCATCGTCTACTGACGGCAAAGGGTTGGGCGACTGTTCAGGAGCTGAGCGTAGGCGACCGGCTGGCGCTCAGTCGTCGTATCCCCGAGCCAGCGGAACGCTCAGAACGCTCGGAAAATACGGAATGGCCTGACCATGCGCTGATTTTATTGGGACATCTGGTCGGCGATGGCAGCTATCTCACGCACCAGCCTCTGCGATACACAACCGCATCGGAGGCCAATAGCGCCGTGGTCCGTGCGGCAGCTGAAGCGTTCGGTTCAACCGTGGCGCGGCATGCCGGTAGAGGAGCGTGGCATCAGTTGGTCATCAGCGACAATGGGAACCGCTGGGAGGCAGCAGGTGTCGGTGCGTGGCTCAAGAATTTGGGGATCTACGGACAGCGATCGCACGAAAAGCGTCTGCCTGGCAAAGTATTTTCATTGCCTAATGAGCGCGTCGCCTTGCTCCTTAGGCACCTTTGGGCAACAGACGGATGCATGAACGTCCGCCGACAAGGACGCGGGGCACACAGAGTCTACTTTGCTACTAGCAGCAGAGGGCTTGCCGAGGATGTCGCGGCGTTGCTGCTGCGGATCGAAATAGTCGCTCGCATTCGTATGGTGCAGCCGACTAGAGGTCGCCCGGTCTATACGGTCGACGTGAGCGGCTCTTCGGCACAAAAGCGGTTTCTCGACGTTGTAGGTGCGCATGGACCGCGCTCGGCACCTGCGAAAGAACTCGCGGAACGGCTGGCAGGTGTCCGAAGCAACCCCAACGTGGATACGTTGCCGAGAGACGTTTTTGCGACTGTGCGCGCGCACATGCAGGCGCGTGGCATCACAATGCGCGCGATGGCTGCAATGTGCGGCAAGACGTACAGTGTAGACGCTCACTCCAAATTCGCGCCGAGTGGGGCTGCGGTGGCCCAGTACGGGCGCCTCTTGGAAGCGCCGGAAATCGTGCAGTGGGCGGAGTCCGATCTTTTTTGGGACCGCGTACTTGCGATCACCGACGAGGGCGATGACGACGTATTCGATCTCACCGTGCCGGGAACCGCAAATTGGTTGGCCGACGGGATCGTTACCCATAATTCGGGGGCGATTGAACAGGATGCAGATTTGATCATGTTCATATATCGGGAAGAAGTCTATGAACGTGATACGCCGCGCAAAGGCATCGCCGACATCATCATCGCGAAGCAACGCAATGGTCCCGTAGGTGACTTCCGCCTCACGTTCCTGGGTGAGTTCACGAAGTTCGAGAACCTCGTCGCCGAGGCGTACGGCGAGGGCGTCTTCTAGCGCCGGCGATCGGCACGAGCTGAACGCACGCGTTCGCCTCAAACGTCGTGCATTTCCGTGAGTGCGGTCACGCCCTGGAGCCCGCGCATTCGTGCAGCCTGACCGCCATGGACGGCCTCTTCAAATTTCTTGGCGTGCTCGTCGCCTTCTACGTGGCACAAGCGTTGTGGACGGGCTCCGTCTACGCGCGGTGGCGCGCTTGGGGCCGCACGTTCACGCGCGACGACGATCCGTTCGGGTATTGGAGTGCGATCGGCTCGTATTGCCTGCTGTCCCTCGCGCTCTTGCTCGTTTTCTGAGCCCGCCGTCGAAGCGGACCGCGATTCACCATGGGGTCGCGAGGCTAGGTTGCGTCGCAGCGCACGCCGCGCCATCGGGTTTCGCAGCGCTCGCGCTCCGCAGCGATGCGAGCTCCGCGCGCGCGGCGTCCATGTCGGCCTCGAACTCGGAATTGCCGTGAAGGGCTGCGATGAGCGCCGTGGCCGTGAGCCGGCCCGCCTCGACGTCCGTCAGATAATGGACGCCGCATACGACGCGGCTCTCGCCGAACGCGCGGCCCCGATTGATGATCGCGGCCGCGTTGTCGGGATCGATTTCGGCGAGCAGCAGCGCGTGCAGCCAGCCGCTCGCGGCATGCCCGGACGGATACGAGCCGCTTTTCGCGAACGACTCAGACGGCGTGATGCAGACCGGTCCTTCCTCCGTCACGAACGGCCGCGGCCGTTGATAATGATCTTTCGCGGCGCCGACGAGAGGGAACAAATCCGCACCCGCGCGGCGGAGTACCCGCGTCAGCGCCGGCGTCTCCACGGCTGCGAAATTCACGCCGGTGGCGCAGCTGAAGTTCGTCAGCATCGAGCCACCGATGCGATCGTCGCTCGTCGCGAGCTGCCAGCGCGGCCCGTTGGCGAGCGCGCGCGTCTCTTCGAAGATGGCGAGGTCGGCTTTACCGAGCGGCGAGCCCACCTCGGGCGGCGGCGGCAGGAAGGTCTTGTGGTCGGGCAGCTGCTCGGCGCTCAAGTAACCGCTCGCTCGCGCGGGTGCCGGAGCGCCGGCAGGCGGAGCGGCCACCGGTTGCGCGAACGCGGCCGGCAGCAGGTCGAGGGACGGCACGGCGACGCCGAGCACGATCCCGGTCGCTGCGAGCACGAGGCTTCGGAAAAGCATGACTCGAACGCGCATGGCGGCTCCTACTCGTTCTTGTCGAACTGCAGGCGCTGATACTCGTCGTCGGGGGCGTAGCGGTTGTCCTCGCAGACGTACTCTTGAATCTTGTAGCCCGGCCAGCGCTTGTACATCCACGCCCACGTCCACGGCTTCGTCAGGTATTCGGGATCCGTGACAGTGATGACGTTCTCGAGATAGTCGTTGTCGACGAGCCGCATGCGCTCGACAATGCGCATCTGCATCGAGTGCGGCGTGTTCTGAAACCGCGCGTACTCCTTGACGCCGACAGTCTCGACGACGAGCGTGTCCCCTTCCCAGCGACCTACGGAGTGTCCCGAGAAGCGCGGTTCAGCGTCCTCGGGCGCGACGAGCTCCTCGTCGAGATAGACGCGCCGCACCTGGTTGAACGCCTCCTGGATGAACGTGACCTGGCCCGGCGACTCGAGAATCTCCATCGGGAACGTCGCCATCATCATGCCGGGCATGCCTTGCGGCAGACAGGCCGAGCCGCTGCTGACGGGCGGGATGCCTTGCGCCGTGAGCTCGCGCTCGCGATCGCGCGCCTGGCGCCAGGCCGCGAGGTACTCCGGCTTGAGCGGCGGCTCGGGTATAGGGTCCGGCGGCCGCGGCGGCAAGTGCTCGCTGTCGGAGCCGAGGCCGGCCGAGATGCTGGGATACCGCTCCCACGAGCCATTGATCCCCATGATCTTCACGGAGGGCTGGGCGGAGAGCGGCGGCGCGAGCGCGAGACACGCCGTTGCGAGCGCCACGAGCCCTGCGCCGCGCCGACGCAGCGAAGCAACGAGCCGGCCGCTCACGGCGCGGCGTCCTTGGCCTGGTCCCACGGGATACGTGCGGGCCCTGCCGGGCCGCCGTTGCTGAAGATGCGGCCGTCCTCGAGCCGCAGCGCCTTCAGAAGGGCGCCCGGCTCGCCGTTACGCAGCGGCGACACGATCACGCTGATGCGGTCGCCTTCCGAAAGCATGTTCCACTTCCAACCCACGCGATTCAGGATCCCCGGGTTGGCGCCCTCGATGAGCCAGTGCTTCGTCTCCCCTTGCGCGTCCGTCACGTCCATCTCGATGTAAACGTGCGGGTTCAGCCACTGATACTTCGTGACGACGCCGTCGAGCTGGAACTGCACGTCCGGCTCGTAAGGCGCGAAGGAATGGTGAGCGGCCGCCGGGCCGACGGTCCCCAGCGCGGGCGCGACGCTCGCCGCCGCCGCCCAGATGCGATGCCGTAACGTCATGTAATCGATCTCCCCCGCGATGCTCGCTTGCACCATTCTAACCACGAATGAGTGCGGCGCGAGCACGGGGAAACGCCCGCCCGCGGAGTGGACCCCGCGGGGCAACCGAGGGGGCTAACGGAGAAAGCGCGCGTGCCGCGCCCGGAAGCCGTCGAGCAACGAGCCGAAGGAAGGCTGCGGCGCCGCGTTTCAGCTCAGGAAGAAGCCCATCTTCACGCCGGCCAGCTGAATGACGTCGTTGTCCTGCAGCTTGCGCGCCTGCGCGCCGATCGCCATGCCGTTCACGAGCGGGTAGCCCTCGCTCTTGCCGCTCTCGACGTGCACGATGTAATAGCCCTCGGCGCGCCGCGTGATCGCCGCGACTTGCACGCCGGGCCGGCCGAGCGTCGTCAGCGTCTTCTTCAGCTCGAGCTCGCGGCCCGCAAACGTGCCCGAGAGCACTTGCAGCTTCGCGAGGGGCAGCGTCGGCGCAGCGCTGTCGTCGACCTCTTGCGTCGACGTCGGAGAGAACGCGCGTTCGCGTTTCGGCTTCGCGGATTCGG
>JBBIJV010000059.1:0-18066 GCA_037445815.1 Rhodospirillaceae bacterium | reverse complement strand
GCCGAGCGGCGTGCGCGCGCGGATCGAGCGCAGCGTCGCGCAGTTCGTGAGCGGATTGCCCGCCAGCGACGGCTGATCACGGCGCGCGCTCGACGAGCGCCGTGCCGACGGCAACGGCCCCGTCGATCGTCGGCGCATGCGCGTCGGCGCCGAGCTCGCGCCACAGATCGGGCGCTCCGTCGAATGCCAGGCCGCCCACCAGGGTCCTTGGGCGCGGCGCATGCGCGCGAATTACCGCGATCGCCTCGCCGAGCGACTTCAGCTGCGTCGTGAGCGTCGCGTTCAGCACCACGAGCTCGACGTGGAACGCCACGGCCGCGCGAGCGAGCTCCGCGGCAGGCACGTTCGCGCCGAGGTAGAGACAGCGCCAACCCGCGAGCCGAAACAGATCCGCAACGGCTCGCAGGCCGATATCGTGCGCGTTGCCGGCCACCGAGGCCGCGATCAGCGAGCGGCCGACGGGGCGGGCGGGAGCATACTTCGCGACGATCAGCGCCATGAGCTCGCGCGTTGTCTCGCTGACGATGCGCTCTTCGGCGATGCTGACGTCACCAACGTGCCACAGCTCGCCGACCTCCTTCTCGGCGGCGAGCAGCACCCCGGTGTAGATCGAAGCGGGCGATGATCCCTTGTCGAGCTCGCGTAGCACGAGTTCGATAGCCTCGTGAGGCGAGCCCTCGAGGCAGAGCGCGAGATAGCGCAAGGCCAAGCGATCGGTGGGCTTCGCGCCATCGAGCGCAACCGCTTCGGGTGCCAACGAATCCGCGAATGCGCCGACGGCGAGATCGAGTGCCGGCGAGATCGTCGCGCGAACGTCGTCCGCCAGCTCGACCTGCAAGGCCGAGCGGAGTGACAGCAGCGCCTGCTTCAAATCCTGCTCGCTGAGGCCCCGGGCCCGGGCCGCGCGCCGCAGCCAATGCACGCGGTCCGCGAACAGGGAAGGCTGACCGACACGCACGGCCGCGGCGAGCTCCAGCACGCGCTGCGTGAGATGGGCTTTCCAGGTGGCGCGATCGGTCTCGGGCGGGAGCGAGCCGTCGGCCGGTTGGAGCACGGCAAGCGCCGCAGCGGCATAGCCCGCCGCGCTCGTCTCGAGAATCTCGGCGGCCACCTGGTTGGGCGCGTTCACCATCAATCTCCGGGATGACATGTTGCTCGCGGCGCCGTTGCTATGGAAGCGCCCGCCTCGTCTATTCGGCGGCAGGCTGGCGCCGGATTCGCCGTGGCCAGGCGCTACGTGCGAAAGCCCTCGCAATTCACACCTGGCGCACGGGATTGGCGGCTCGCCCTGCGCGACGGGGTGCGCTGCGCCGGTGCGTCGGCGCGGTCGTCCGGTACCTCGCGGTACACGCGCCAGCACGCCGCCGGCTTGTCGCCGACCGGAGCCATCCGGATGGTGGCGCCCGCGTGAAAGCACGGGCCGCGTCGGTACTGCGCGCGGACGATCTTGCGGCTCACGTGAGTGCGGCCGGCGCAACGAGATACGCCTCGTGCGTTCGGAACACGCCGTTCACGGCGTCGTAGATGGCGGCGTGCAGCATCGCGAGGTGCCGTGCCGCGGCGGTGCCGTGGCGCTCGCGCGTATCGAAGCGAGTGCCGCCTCGTTGAAGTCCGTGACCACGTCCGCCTGCCGCATTCGACACGCAGACGACAGCCAGCGCGAGCCAGAGTTGCGATGAAATCGACATGGGTAGTCCTCCCGTGGCAGCGGCGGCCGGAGCCCCGGCCGCCGTGGGAATGGCGAAGCGATCATTCCACCTTGAAGCGGAAGCGGACGTTGAAGAGATTCGTGTCGTTCACCCCGAGCGGCGTCTCGACACTCTCGCCGCGGGCGCTGGCATGCTTGCCGGCGGCGCCGACGAGGGCGCGCAAGGTGGCCGCGCCACCTTCAGGGCCGTCCGTGACGAGCATCGTTCCGTCGTTGAAGTAGAAGAACTGCGTGCCCGTGACGTGGGGCGCGGCGCCGTTCGCGATGTCGCCGATGTCGAAGTTGAACGTGCCGCGGCATACCCACTTGCCGATCGGGTTGGCGACGCTCGGGCCGGCCGGGTTGTTCAACTGGCCGAAGTCGCCTCCCGCCGCGAGGGTGCCGCCTTTGTAGATGTTGCCGGACACGATGAACGTCTTACCTCGCACCAGGGCGCCCGTGAACGTCGGGTAGAACGGGTTCGTTCCGTCGTCGAAGCGCCAGGTCGAGCCGTCCATCGCAACGTCGACGGTGAACCGCGGCCCGTCGAGGAGTCGAAACGGATCGTAGCCGGCCGGGCCGTTCGCCAAGGCCGCGCCGGTGGCACCGGCGAGCAGCAGCGCCGCGGCGAAGTTGCGTAGCAGTTTCATGAGAGCCTCCTGTCGGTGGTGTGAGTGGAACCGGAAACGCCGCGAACATCGGCCGAGCCGGCGCCGCCGTCCATCACCTTTCGCTTGTTTTTCACTCCATTCGCGCTCGCCCGTTAGGCCGTTGAGCTACGGAGAGAAAATGCCCCGGCGGGTGCGCGAGCCTATAATCCCCGGCGGTCATCCGGCGGCGCCGCAGCCATCCGTTTATGCCCGGTACCGGCAAGATCCGCTTCGGAGCGTTCGAGCTCGACACGCGAGCCGGCGAGATCCGCAAAGGCGGGCGGCGTGTGCGTCTCCAGGACAAGCCCCTGCGGCTGCTGATCGCGCTGATCGAGCACCGCGGCGACGTCGTGACGCGCGAAGAGCTTCGCGAGCGGCTCTGGCCTGGCAACGTCGTCGTCGAGTTCGACAACGGCCTGAACAACGCCGTGAACAAGCTGCGTGCCGCACTCGGCGATTCGCCCGAGGAGCCCCGCTACATCGAGACCGTCGGCCGGCGCGGGTATCGGTTCATAGGAGAGCTCGGCACGGACCAGGCTGCGGGCGTCGCAGCACCTACGCCGGTACGCCCGTCGGCGCCGCGTGCGCGCTGGCTGTGGGCGTCGGCCGCCCTCCTCCCGGCCGTTGCCGCGGGGGTGCTGCTGCTCTCACAACGCTCCGGTGCGCGCCCCGAGGTGGGCTCTCTGGCCGTGCTGCCGCTCGAAAATCTCTCGAGCGATCGCGATCAAGAGTACTTTTCGGACGGGATGACCGACACGCTGATCTCGCAGCTCGCCAACATTCGGTCGCTGCGGATCATCTCCCGCCAATCCGTGATGCGCTACAAGCGCAGCTCCGCGTCGATGCCGGAGATCGCGTACGAGCTCGGCGTCGACGCGGTCATCGAAGGCACGGTTCAGCGAACCGGCGATCGCGTGCGCGTCGCGGTCCAGCTCATTCATACACCGAGCGATCGGCACCTGTGGAATGCGCAGTACGAGAGACCGCTCGGCGACGTCTTCGCGATGCAGTCCGAGATCGCACGCTCGGTGGCGAACGAAGTCGAGGCCGTTGTCACGCCGCAGGAAACGGCGCGGCTCGCGGCAACGCCCAGCGTCGACCCCGAGGCCTACGACCTGTTTTTACGCGGGCGCTTCTTCTGAGCGCAGCGCACCGAACAAGCACTGCGCCGATCGCTCGAGTACTTCGAGCGCGCGATTGCGATCGAGCCCACCTTTGCACGCGCTCATGCGGCGCTGGCGGAAGCATACGGACCGCTCGGGTACAACGGCTGGATGAGCCCCGACGAGGCCACGCCCCGCATGAGAGCGGCCGCGCTGCGGGCCCTCGAGCTGGACCCCGAGCTCGTCGAGGGCTGGACGGCGCTCGGCGCATGCGCGGCGTTCCACGAGTGGAAATGGAGCGAAGGCGAAGCGCACTTTCGCCGTGCCGTCGAGCTCAACGGCAACTATTCGACCACGTACGCCTGGTACGGCCTGCTCTTCGAGAACTTGGGCCGGCAGGGAGACAATCTCGACGCGCGCCGGCGTGCCTTCGAGCTCGATCCCTTGTGGGTGGGCACCGGCATCGCGCTCGGCCGCGCCTTGTGGATGAACGGGCGTGCCGAGGAAGGTATCGCACAGATTCAACGCACCTTGGAGCTCGACCCATCGCACGCGCTCGGCCTCGCTTGGCTCGCCACGATCTATGCTGCGACGGGCCGCTACGACGACGCCATCGACGCGTTCGCACGGGCCGACGACGGCGGGGGCTTGGGCCATGCCTACGCGCTCGCGGGCCACCGCAACGACGCGCTCGCGGAGCTGGCTCGGCTCGAGCAGCGTGCACGCGAGCGCTACGTTTCGCCGCTGTCGTTCGCTTTGGTGCACGTGGGCTTGGGCGATCACGCTGCCGCACTCGGCGCTCTCGAGCGCGGCTACGAGCTGCGCGACCCGGGCATGAGCGGGTTGGCAGTCGATCCGCGGTTTGCGCCGCTTGCGGCGGAGCCGCGGTTCAACGCACTGCTCGAGCACATCGGCTTGCGCTGATCACGGGTGCTCGCGATCGAGCACTGCCCCCCTCTCGCCACGAGTGCGCGGCCGGCGTGCGTCCCCCGATCCGGCTCGAGCCGTTTCCGGGGCAAGCGCGCAGCCGCCCGACGCGAGAGCGCACGCAAAATTCGTAGCGCGCTACGATCGAGCCAGCTCGATGAGCACGATGTCCGACTCCTGACGCACGCGATCGAAAACGATTTCGCGTCCGTCCGGTGACACGTCGAAATCGCCGATCACGAAATCCTCTCCGAGGTCGGTGAGTTGCCGCTCGATTCCGCTTGCGAGATCGACGACCCAGAAGTCCTTGCGCAAGAGCTCGCCCTTGAGCACGACAAGGCCGATGCCGGCCGATAGCACGCCGGCGGGCACCAACGCGAAGCGGTCGGCGCCGCGGGGCAGGATCAGATTCGGCATCTCGTGGCGCTCGCCCGCTTCGGTCACGGCCTTCAAGCGAAAGCTCGGGCCCTCCTCCGTACCGCGATAAACGAGAAACCGCCCGTCCGGCGACCACGAGGGGTCAATCGAATATTCGTCGACCAGCGGAACCGGCGCGTCGCCGTCGACGGGGATCTTGAAGAGCTGCGTCCCGCTTCCGCGGCTTGCGGCAATCGCGATCCACCGGCCGTCCGGCGACCACGCCGGGGCCCCGCGCACGTCGAGCTCGGGAGCCAAGACTCGGGCCGTCGAGTCGGCGGGATCGAACACGTGCAGCCGCGCCTTGTCGCCGACGACCGCCGGAAGCGCAACGCGGTGGCCGCCCGGCTCGACGGCTGGGCCCGCGACGACTCGCCGTCGTCGGTCGTCCCAAAGTACGCGAGCAGATCCCCCGGAGACCTCCCACAGGGCGTCGAGTCCGTTGATCGGCGAGAGATACAGAAGATAGTCGCTTGCGAACCGCGGCGCATGTCCACCCAACGCTGGCAGCTCGATGCGGACGGCATCCGACGATTGGGTCCGCCGGTCGAGAATGGGCGCGCGCCAAAGACTCGTTCTCGGCGTCGTCAGCGTCGCGACCAGTCGTCGCCCGTCCGCGCTCGCCGCGAGCGACGCATACGGCTGCAACCCGAAGCCGATGCGGTGCGGCACGCGTCGTCCGACGTCCACGCCATAGAGCCACGGGCCCGAACCGTCCTCGGCCGTTGCGAGGTAGAGCAACGTCCGCTCGTCGAGCAGCACGGGGTACGTCACGCGGGAATCGTGAAAGGTGATGCGTTCGGGCTCGCCTCCCGTCGCAGCGATCCGCCAGATGTCTGTCTCGCCGGGCGGCCTGCCGAAGACGAAGTAAACGAACGCGTCGTCGGGAGACCAGCGCACGAAGTGACAGTGGAAGCCGGGCGGCGCGACGTAGATCTGATGCCCGACGGTCTCATCGGGCTCCGTTACGAAGATCGGATCGCCGGACGCCGTCGTGTGGTAGACCATGCGTGTTCCGTCCGACGACCACGCGACCTCGGCGACGCCATCGAGGTACGGCCGTGGCAGCCCCCCGGCCGAAGGTACGGCCCAACGACGAATCGCAACGGAGCTCGCCGAGGAATCCGCGAAACGAGTCCAGAAGAGCACGTCCGAGCCATCGGGTGTGAAGTCCACCGTGCGCACCGCGGGATTGCGAAGGTCCGACGCGCCGCCGTGCGTGAGATTCTCGAACGCGCCCGTATCGACCCGATGCAGCCAAACGTCGAACGTGCCGTCGCGATCGGAAAGAAACGCCACCAAGGCGCCATCGCGGGAGATCGCGGCGTCTTGCTCCGTACCGTCGAAGTCGGTCAAGCGCACGAGCTCGGCACCGGCCAGGGGATCTCTCCAGAAATAGTCCGCTCGATTCAGCGACCAAACCCCGATTGCCGCGGCCAACAGCGCTGCCGCAGCCGCGGGAACGACCCATACGGAGAAACGCGCTGTGGCGGCGCGCGACGCTGCCGTCGCCGCCGTCGGCGACACCGGCGTTCGCGGCGCCACGCTCAACCGATAGCCGCGCTTGGGCAGCGTCTCCACGAATTTCTTGTAACGGCTGCTTCCGCCCACCTCGCTCAATTGTCGGCGGAGCTGGTAGATGCAGCGCGACAGCGCGTCGTCGCTGACCACGAGGCCCGGCCACACGGTCCACCGCGCGAGCTCCACGACTGCAAAGCCGGCGGTTGGACTGCCTTCAATCATCCGTACGCCTTCGGCAGCCAAGGCGATTGCATCCGGTACGTGATCAGGCAATACGTGATCCGGCACAAGTGAGGCCGCCGCCCCAACGGTGCCGCCGCGGCGCACGCGGGGCGACCTGGATGCAGGTCGCCCCGCGTGCCCGGCGTCGGGTCGCCGGGAAATCGGGTAGCGCACCGATGGCGGCGAGATCTTGCAGATCGCGTTCCAGGTACGTGCGGACATAGCCGTCGAACCAGATCACACAACAAATGATCGACCCTGCGGCGCGAAAAGGCCTCGCGGGCTCCGTCTTCGCAGGAACGTTTCCCCTGGTTATCGCACGCGCATGGGGCCCGAGACCGCAGGAACATCACATGCTTCACCCCGACCGAGTTGAAATTGCCCCGCGGCGACGACGCTCCCTGCAATGGACAGAGGAGAATGCGGATCGACCCTCTAGCTGCGAGCCAACTGGGAGCGGGTGATCATTGCCGTGCGTTAGCGGCGCGGAGCTCGATACGGGATCGCGCGTTCGGCGCGTCCACGGGCCGCGCACTCGGGCTCCGCCGCGGAATGCGGCACGAGCACCCATTCGATCGAGTGCGCGAAGCCGAGCGACGTCGCGGCAGCTTGCGAAAAGCAAGGATCGCGCGCAGCGGCGCGGACGATCAGGTAGCGGCGCGCATCCGCTGCCAACCATCGAGCCGCATCGAAGCGTTCTTGGTCCGCGTCGACGCGGCGATGGCCGAAGTTGGTCGCCGGTCCGCGTGCGTGGAGAAGCAGCGTCTCTTTCTGCGCCACGAGCCCGAGCTCGGCGTCCCGCGGCAGCGCCCGGTAGGCGCGCTCCATGACGAGACGCCCCGAGCGCGCCGCGTCGAGCTGCGGCCAGACGGCAAAGCCGAGCAGCGGCCAAACGCCGATGAGGAACGCGCTCAATGCGACGAGGCCGCGCCGCGGCCGCCATGCCGCGATCGTGACGAGGCCGAAAACGGCGAAGACGAGCGGTATCGCGGCGGCGGAGCCCTCGAACCCGTCGAGCCGCGTGGCCAGCACGGCCGGCATCCGCCAGCGAAGATAGGCGGCCGCGCCGGCAGCCGCGGCCGAAGTCGCGACCACGAGCGCGAACGCGAGCGTCGCGAGCAGGCGTCGGGCGAGCAATGCCGGCACGTACGGCGCGGCCGCGACGGCGAGCGCCGGCACGGCCGGTAGCACGTAGACGCCGCGTTTGCCGGAGCTCAGCGAAAAGAATGCGACGACGAGCACGACCCAGGCGAGAAGCAGCGCGATGCGCGGATCGCGCGCGCGCAGCGCCTGCCGCCACTCCGGAATCAACCACGGCAGCGCCAGCGAGACAGGCAGCCACGCCCAGGGAATGACGCCCAAGACGAAATACCACCACGGCTCGAGATGGCCCGGCGCCGCCACGTACCGCCCCACGGTCTGTCCCAGCAGAATTTCATTGCGGTAAGCGCCGAGCTCGGCGGACGCGGACGCCGCGCTCAGCATCGGCACGAGCCACATGCAGACCGCCGCCACGGCGGCGAGTGGAGCCAGCAGCCATTTCCAGCCCGCCCCAGGCACCGGCACGAGCCACCGCAGTCGCACGAGCAACGCGTACGGCGCGAGCACGAGCAGCGGCAAGAAGCCCACGCCTTTCGTGATCACACCGACGCCGGCCGCGAAACCGCCCAACGCGTACCAGCCCCACGCGGGCCCGAGCAGCAAGTGCCGCAGCAGCGCGTACAGCGACAACGTCGTTAGGGCCGTGAGCGACGGGTCGATCTGCGCCGCTTTGAACTCTTGTGCGAACTGAAACGTTGCGAGCAACACCAGGCCGGCCCATGTCCCCGACTCGCGGCCGTAAAGGCGACGGGTCAAGTCGTAGACGAGCGCCACGGTCGCGAAGCCCGCGATCACGGAAGGGAGCAGGAACCCGAGGCGCACGGATCCGGTCGCGAAGATGCTCGCGGCGAGCAGCCAGAAAAAGACCGGAGGTTTGTCGGCGTAGAGATCACCGCCGATCCGCGGGAACAGCCAGTCGCCGGACGCGAGCATGTCGCGCGCGATCACAGCGAAGCGCGGCTCGTCGGACGGCCACGGGTCACGGAGCCCGACTCCCGGCAGCAACACGAGCGCCGTGAGCGCGAGCAGCAAGAGGGCGCCGTGACGCTCGGCGAGACGCCCGAGCACCGGCCGAGGGTGCATCGACGGCGTCATGCGCGCCGCCGCTCGCGCCGCACGAACACGAGGTTGCGCGCGTAGATGAGCACGCCCGTCAGCTGTCCGACGATGAATACGGGGTCGGCGCGATGGACGGCGTAAGCGAGCAACGTCACGCTGCCTGCGATGCTGAGATGCCAGAACGCGGGCGGAATGACGCTGCGTCGCTCTCTCTCGCTGACCGCCCATTGCACGAGGAAGCGCAGCGAAAAGAGCGCTTGTCCGAACAAGCCAATGCCGATCCAAAGCGTATCGAGGGAAATGTCCATGGCGGGCGCGCTCCTTCTGGTCCGTTGCCGGGGCCGACGCGGTGACTACGGGACTCCGCCGCTTGCCGGACCGTCGGCGTGGGCGCGCGACCGGCTCGCGGCGCTCGAGCCGTCATACGTTGCGAAAGACATGTCTCTTGCTCGAGGTGGCCAAATGAGGATGAAATCCGCGTTCTCCGTCGTCGTGGTCTCTTTCACGCTCGGCGGCTGCGCCGTGACGAGCCAGATGCATTCGGAGCTCGCCTACGCGGGTGTGCCCGACGCCGTCCTGGTTCTCGATGACGGCGGTATCGGCGTGCTCACGCCGGCCGCGCCGACGGGCCAGGAGTCGGACAAGCAAACCCTCGGCGAGTCGTTGAGCACCGCGCTCGCCGTCGAGCTCGACGGAACGCGCGTGATGGGCCTGCCGGCCATGTTGTCCGCGATCAACCGGGCGGGGCTCGCCGGCGACTATGCCAAGGCTCTCGTCGACTACGAGAACACGGGCATTCTCGATCGCGATACGCTGCGCGCGATCGGCGAAGCGAGCGGCGTCCGCTATCTTGCGAAGGTGAATCTCGGCAACTTCAACCAAAGCTCCGACAAGCGCCTTGCGATCGCGGGAATTCGCATGTTCGATACGTGGCGCGCGACGATCCGCCTGCATCTCGAGGTTTGGGACGCGCAGACGGGAGAAATCGCGTGGCAGGGCGTGGACGAGCTCGTCTACGCCCGAGAAGGCGTCAAGGAAAGGCCCGTGACGTTCCGCCAGGTGGCCGACGTCGCCGCGCGCAACCTCGTCGCGAGGGTGGGCACGTCGGGCGCCGAAAGCCTGGATCAGAATCCCGAGTCGCTCGCGGCACGCTGACACGGGTTCAGTACGCATCCTCTTCCACTCCGAGAGGACGGCCGCGGCGCATGAGCCACGCCACGCCGGCCAGGTCGACGAGCCCGACCCAGGCCCTGTCCCAAACGCCGTAATGAGCTTTGGCATGTAAGCGCGGCCGGTGACGCACGGGCACGGACAGCACGCCGTAGCCGGCGCGTCGCGTGAGCGCCGGCAAGAAGCGGTGCATGTGATCGAAGTACGGCAGCGTCATGAACACGGAACGGCGCAACAGTTTGATGCCGCAGCCGGTATCGGGCGTGCCGTCGCGCAGCACGCGCGAGCGCACGGCGTTCGCGACGCGGGACGACAGCCGGCGTACCCAGGTGTCGCTGCGGTGCACGCGATGGCCGATGAGGAGCCCGGGCTTTTCGCCCGGAACGCTCAGGTAGCGCTCGAGCATCGCCAGGATGTCGCGCGGATCGTTCTGGAGGTCCCCGTCGAGCGTCGCGACGAGCTCGTTGCGCGCAGCGCGAACGCCGTCGTAGAGCGCAGTACTCTGCCCCAAACGCGCGGCGTGTCGAAGCACGCGCACGCGCGGGAGCCGCCCGGCGACGCGGCGCAGCTCGGCGAGCGTGCCGTCCGTGCTGCCGTCGTCGACGGCAACGACTTCGTAGTCCACGCCGTCCAAAACCCCCGCGATCTCCTCGAGCAACGGGCGCACGTTCTCCTGCTCGTCGTTGAGCGGAATGACGACGGAGAGCTTCACGCCGGCGGGCACGTCCGCCGGCTTCGATGGCTGTCGGAACGGCGGCGCCGTCCGGTACGGATCGGGGAGCCCGGGGCGTCCTTTGAAGCGACGGTGCAGCCATTGGTACTGCTCGGGTGCCGCACGGATGAACTCTTCGAGCTGGCCCACGAGCGTGCGCGTGACGGCGATCGGATCGGCACCGGGCGAATCGGCGAGCCGCGGGTGAAAGACGAGCTCGTAGTGTCCGCGGTGATCCACGCGGCGATAAGATAACGGCACGATCGGCGCGCCCGAGAGGCGCGCCAGTTTGCCGGTGGCGACGTTCGTCATCGCGGGCTCGCCGAAGAACGGCAGCAGCATGCCGTGCGAATGGACTTGATCGGGTGCATACCACACGGCAGCGCCTCGTTTGAGCGCCCGGATGGCTGCTCGCACGTGATCGCTCGGAATCGACTCGTGGGCCACTCGCAGCCGACCGCGACGCTGGATCTCGTCGAGGAGCGGATTGCTCCGCCGCGAGAACATGCATACGAAGTATGGCAGGGCGATCTTGAGCGGACGCCCGCAGATCTCGAGCGAGCCGAAGTGCCCCGTGTACAGGATCGCGCCGTTGCCTTCGGCGAGCGCGTCGCGCACGTGCTCCAGGCCGCGAACGACGAACCGGCCCGCGATGCGGCGATCGGACGCGAGCCATGCGAACGCGCATTCGGCGAGCGACATGCCGAGCGATTCGAAGTGAAGCTTCACGAGACGCCCGCGTTCAGCCGGCGTCATGTGCGGGAAGCACAGCTCGAGATTCCGCCGCACCACGTGCCGCCGGCGCGGTGCCAGCGCGTAGATCAGCCGTCCATAAGCACGATGGAGCGCGAGCGCACCATCGAGCGGCAGTAGAACGGTCAGCCGCAACCAGCAGACGAGGCACCACGCGAGCCAATAGCGCGGGCGCCAGAATCCGCCGAGCGAGTGCCGCGCCGCTTCCGCGGCCGAGTCCACGGGAATCATCCGCTGTGCCGCCGCGCCGCGCACCAGAGTTGCGACTTGCCTGAAGCGCGCGGTGCTTTGCCCTCGAGTAGCCGGACCGGCGCGCGGCCATGCGCGCCGTGCGCTTCGTAGACCGATCGAGCACCGAGCCCGCGGTAGATCCACAGCAGCGTGAGATTCACCGCCCATACCGTCCATGCCGTCCACAACACGTGCGACAAGAAGTGAGCGCCGCGCGCCATCTGCACGAGGCCAAGTGCCGATCCTGCGATGACGGCGATGAGCGCGCAGACCTTCGCCCATCGCCTGGCCAGCGGCCAAAGGGCGAAGCCGGCGCCGAGCCAACCGAAGCCGGCGAGCGGGTGCGCGGCCGGGAAGCAGCCGGCCACGGGCGGCAGTGCGCCGTGCGGCTCGAACAGATGGCGATACGCAGCGATGCCGCCGAAGGCAGCGACGTCCCATGGACATGCGTGGCCGCTCAGGGGTTTGGCCGCTGCGACGGTCGCGGCGGCCGTAATGGCCGTCGCCGTGACGAACGTCAGCGCGTGTCTCGCAGCGCGCAAGCGTGCAAGCCCAGGCAGCCCCCAGGCGCCGGCCGTCGCCGCGATCAGGGCCAGAAGCGCCAGCGCGGCGGCCGTGCGGGCGTCGTCGTGCAGCAGCGTCTTGAGCCACCAGTCGTTCGTGAGGGGAAAGTTGCCGTGAGCCGTGTCGAAGAAGACGCGCGCCAGGGCCAGGTCGAGGTCGCTGCCGCAAAATACCGCGAGCAGCACGCACGCCGCAGCGGCGAGCAGCGCGCTTTGCTCGGCCAAGAAGCCGCGGCCGTCTTCGCTCAGGTAGTAGTCGAGAAACGCGTTCCGCCGCATCGACGCTCGCCCTTAGAACGAGGACTGCGCGGTCTTCATCTTCCGGCAGTCGTGCAGCAAATCGAGCCGCGCGTCGTAGAGCGGCGAAGACACGCCGAGCATCGGCAGCAGCGTGTGGAAGATCGCATCGTGGGTCGCCGGCGCTCGCGCCGTGGTCTGCAAGCACGCCGGGTCCACGCCCGCGCGCCGCTCGTAGAACCCCGGAGATGCCCAGAACAGCATCGGCACCTGCGTCTGCTCGCGCGGCGCCACCGAATAAGGCAGGCCGTGCAGGTAGAAGCCATTCTCGCCGAGCGACTCGCCGTGGTCGGAGACGTAGAGCATCGCCGCGTCGAATTCGTCGCTGCGCACGGCGAGCTCCTCGATCACGCGGCTCAGGAAGTAGTCGGTGTACAGAATCGTGTTGTCGTAGGCGTTGTTGATCGCGTCGCGATCGCAGTTGCGCAGATTCGGCAAGTCGCATTCCGGAGCGAACTCCTTGGCCCATTGCGGCACGTCGGTGTGGTAGGCGGGCCCGTGGCTTCCGCGCTGATGCAGCACGATGAAGTGGTCGCGCTGCCGATCCGCCAGCAGCTCGTCGAAATCTTCGAGCAGCAGCTCGTCGAAGCATCCCGTGGAATCGCAGAGCGTCGGGTGTTCCCAGCCGGCGCGTTCCTCGAAGTGGCCCTCGTCGCAGACCTCCTTGCAGCCCGTGCTGTTGTCGCGCCAGAACGTTCGTACACCGAGCCTCTGAAGCGCGCCGAACAGCGTCTCGCGGCGCGCCGCGGCGGCATGACTGAAGCCCGCCCGGCCGAGCCCCGAGAAGATGCAAGGCACCGAGTCGGCCGTCGACGTTGCGCACGAGACCACGTGGGGGAAGTTGACGACGCCGAGCGGCCGCGTGTAGCGATTCGTGTCGCGCGCGTAGCCGTTGTACGAAAACCGGTCCGCTCGCGCCGTCTCTCCGAGCACGAACACGACGAGCGCCGGCTTTCGCCCATGAGCCTGCGGCTCGAGCCGCACGTCGAGCGGCTGCCGTTCGGCGGCTTCCATCGCCTGCGCTTCGATGCCGAACGTCGCGGCCGCATACAGCGGGTAGGCGGGATTCACGAGCAGCCGCAGCGAATGATGCTGGTGGCCGAAGAATGAAACGGCTCCGAAATTCGCGTAGAGCGTGCCGATGAGCACGCCGACGCCGACCATCGCGGCGCCGCCTCGCGCGAGCGCGGCCGCGCGCCAGCCCGTGCGCTCGAGCGGCGTGATTGCTACCACGAACGACGGCAACGCGCCGTAGATCAGCATGTGCCAGAAGTAGGCGCTGCCTAGCAGCGGCGTCGCTTCGAGCACCGTGGTTTCCACGGCGTTGCGGATCATCGCCTGGTCGATGACGACGCCGTAGACGCTCATGAAGTAACCGCAATTCGCGGCGACGAGCAGCAGGGCGATCGCCAGCCCTTTGAAGAGGATCCGCCCCGGCGTCAAGACCAATGCCGCGAACAACGGGACGAACACGAGCGCGAACAGCGACCAGAGGATGGCGTCGCGGTGCGCATCGCTCGCCGTCCAGCGCCAGGCGTTCTGCCAGAACGGATCGTTGTCTACGGCCGCGATGAACGAGGCGACGGCCGCCGCGAGCGCGGGGGCGGCAAGCATGTCGCGAAGGCGCGCCGGTCTCGCTCGGCAGCTTGCGGGCGGCGGCGCGGCGAAGCGCGCAAATACCCTGCGCGGATGAAAGCCGCCGAGCTTCCATTTGCTGCCGCCGGCGGGCGTAGCCTCGCTGGGGGCCGTCACGGTCTTTGTCCCTTAGCCATGCGGCAGTAGGACCGGTGCTGCGCCTTGAACCGGTCGAAAGGCGCCTGCGATCGGCAAGCACCTCCGCGGCGGGCCGGCATAAAATCGCGGGTCGTGCGCCCTGGTTTTTCGGGTGATCGATTGCTCGCCAGACGGTACCTGCTGCTTTTCGTCGTTCTTTGGCTCACGGCGAGCGCGATCTCCGCGCAAGTGCAACGGCCGATTGCGGGCCGATCCGTCGAGTCGGTGCTCGAAGAGCTTCGCGCGCAGGGCGCGCCCCTCGTCTATAGCAGTGCCCTGGTGCCGGCCGGTCTCGTAGTCGAAGCCGAGCCCGCGGCGGCGACATCGCTCGAGCTCGCTCGCGAAGTTCTTTCTCCGCACGGGCTCGACGTGCGGGTCGAGGGCGGCACGTGGCTCGTCGTGCGCGCCGAGCCGAGGCCTGCCTCGGGCCCGGGCGGCATCGCGCTCGCGGTGGAGGCCGCCTACGCCGGTGGACCGATTGCGGCGTTCGAGGTCGACGTCGAAGGCCCGGTGGCGCTCCACGTGAGCGGTGCGGACGGCCGCGCCGAGCTGTCGCCGCTCGTCCCCGGCCGGTACGCCGTTACGGTGCGCGCGGCGGGCTTTCTGCCGGAGCGGCTCGCCGCGCAAGTCACGGCGGGAGCCACGACGGCGCTGTCCGTAGATCTCGTGGAGTCCGTACCGAAGCTCGAGGAGCTCGTCGTCACGGCGAGCCGCTACGACGTCGCGAACGACGTCCGGCCTTCGGCCACCTACTTTTCGCAAGAGGAAGTCGAGAGCCTGCCTTTGCTCGGCGACGACACGCTGCGCGTGGCTCAGCGGCTGCCCGGCGTGACAGGGAACGGATTCTCCGCGCGTCCGTACGTACGTGGCGGTGGGCCGGACGAAGTCGCCGTGTTCCTCGACGGCGTGAGACTCGTCGAGCCGTATCACCTGCGCGACTTTCAAGCCGTGTTCAGCGCCGTCGATCAACGCATCGTCGACCGCGTCGCCGTGCACGCCGGCGGCTTCTCGGCCGAGTACGGCGACGCGTTGAGCGGCCTGATGCTCATCGAGTCGCGCGAGCCCGAGCAGCTCGAGCACGAGCTCGGGCTGAGCGTGCTCTACTCGTCGTTGCTCTCGAGCGGCAGGTTCGCCGGCGGCCGCGCGTCCTGGCTCGTTTCGGGACGCGATAGCAATCTCGACCGCGTGCTTGCCGACCGCCTCGGGCAGCCCGCCTATTCCGACGTGTTCGTGCGAGTGAGCGCGGACCTCGGCAACAAGCACACGCTCGTGTTCGGCGACTTGAGCTTCGACGACGATATCTTGCTCACGCCGCAAGGCAGCCGCGAGCGGGCGGCGAGCGATACCGACAGCCGGCAGACGTGGCTCAAGCTCGAAAGCGAGTGGGGAGCAGCGCTTTCGAGCTCCACGTGGCTTTCCACGACGGATTTCAGGTCGCGCCGCCGCGAGGACGTCGCAGACCCCGCAGAGCTCGTCGGATTCGTCGACGACGATCGCGAGCTCGCGAGTATCGCCGTCAGGCAGCGCTGGCGCTACGAGCCGAACGACCGGCAGCTCGCTCGCTTCGGGTTCGAGGCCGAGCGCTTCGATGCCGAGTACCGCTACTCGAGCGCGGCGAATCGGCTCGGGTTGCTCGCAACCCTCGACGGTCCGGATACCCTGGCGCGCGATCTCGCAATGGCGCCGGAGGGTGCGAGCTACACGCTCTATGTCGAGGATCGCGTGCGCGTGACGGATCGCATCATCGCCGACCTCGGACTGCGCTGGGATCGGTACGATTATCTGCCCGAGTCGGAGGCGGACGACGAGCTCAGTCCGCGCTTGAGTCTGCTCGTACGCCTCCGCGCCCGGACGGACTTGCGCTTGAGCCATGGCCGATTCTTCCAGGCCGAGGGGCTGGCGAATCTGCAAGTCGAGGACGGCGTGACGGAATTCGCTCCGGCGCAACGCTCCACACACTCGATCGTCAGCATCGAACATCGACTTGCCGGCACCGTCGCGCTTCGGGCCGAGTGGTACGAGAAGCGCACGCGGCACGTACGGCCGCGTTTCGAAAATTCGTTCGAGCCGCTGGTCGTGGCGCCGGAGCTGCGCTCGAGCCGCGTGCTCGTCGCGGCCGAGCGCGCGGATGCCGACGGTCTCGAGCTCACGGTGAGCGGCGAGCGGCCGGTGTCGTGGTGGGCCGGACTGTCGCTGGCGAATGCCGACGACCGCATCGCAGGCAATGCCGTGCCGCGCGGCTGGGATCAGGAACGCGCCGTCAATGCCGGCGTGGTCTGGCCTGCCGGCCGCTGGACCGTAAGTGCTGCCGCGACACTCCACCGGGGTTGGCCCGTCACGGAGCTCGAGATCGCCGGCGATGCCGCCGGCGAGCCTGTCGTCGTGGCGGGGCCGCGACATGCCGCGCGCCTGCCGAGCGTGCGGCGACTCGACTTCCGCGTGAGCCGCGACTTTGCGCTCGGAGGCTCGGCCCTGCGCTTTTTTTCCGAGATCACGAACCTTACGAACCGCGCCAATCCGTGTTGCGTTGCGTACAGTGTCGCCACGTTGCCCGACGGCTCGCCCACGCTCGTGCGCGAAGAGCGCAGCCAAGGCGGCGTGACCGGCAACCTGGGCGTGCTCTGGCGGTTCTGACGGCCGTCAGCTCGCGCCCTTGCGCGCCGCAATCGCAAGCAGCGCACGAATCTCCGCGCGTCGGCCGGCGTCGAACACGGGCCGGTCGGCGGCGACCGGCGCCTCGAGCGCGTGCTCGAGCACCGCTCGCGCACGCGCATATTGCCCCTGATCGATCAAGAACTCGCCGAAGAAGTAGTTGTTGTCGATGCTGTCGGGATCGACGGCGAGCGCCTTCTCGAAGTAGCGCGCCGCGAGCTCGTCGTCGCCGAAGCCCATGAAGCCGCCCGGCACTTTCGAGTAGAGCGCCCCGAGCGACGCATAGATACCGCCGCCGAGCGCCGTCGGGTCGAGCTTCTCGGCGGTTTCGAGCGCCGCGCGCGCGGCCTTCGCGTATTTCATGGCGCTCATGGCGCCGACCTCGCCGGCGTAGGTGCTGAGCACGATGCCTTCCCAGCCGACGGCTTCGGCACGGTCGGGATACTGCGCGCGAAACGCGGCGGCGTGCTCGACGAGCGCGGCGAACGCGTCGTTGCGCGCCGACTTGGCCGTCGTGCCGTAGCTCGCGGCGTCCCACTCGCTTCGAATGGCGGCCAAGCCGTCGCCGAAGTCGTCGGCGAAGGCCGGTGCAGCGAGCGCGAAGGCGCCCGCGGCCAGCATGAGGAAGCCTGATTTCATGATTCGATACTCCTTCTTGAGGTGACAGTTAGGGCGTGGAAGCTGCGCGTTGCATGTCGGGCGCGGACGCATGGCGGCGCACGACGGCAAGCCGACGCCGCAGCGAACGGTCGACGAGCGACGGGAATAGAGCGTTCACTTTCGCGAACAAGCGCTCGGGCAGGCCGAGCAGGACCTCGCGCCGCTCCTCGCGCAGCGTGTGGACGATTGCGGCTGCGACGGTGCTCGGCGAGTCCATGCCTACGCCGAGCTCCGCATTCATCGCGCGCACTCGATCCGTGGCGAGCGCGGTCTTCGTCGCGCGCGGCGCGACGTAGTGCACGCGGACGCGCGAGTCTGCGAGCTCGCGGCGCAGCGCTTCCGAGAAACCGCGCACGGCGAACTTGCTGGCGGAGTAGGCTGCGAAGCCAGGAAAGCCGATCGAGCCGAACGTCGAGCCGACGTTGACGATGTGCGCGCTCGGCCGTTCGAGCAGCACCGGCAGCAGCGCGTGGCAAATGAGCAGCGGCGTCAGCGCGTTGATTTCGAGCGCTCTGCGCAGCTCGCTCGCCTTCTGCTCCGTGAACAAACCGAACGGGTTGATGCCGGC
>JBBIJV010000058.1:0-18171 GCA_037445815.1 Rhodospirillaceae bacterium | reverse complement strand
CGCCGAGGCCGTGCTCGAGCGAGCGCGCGGCGCGCACGTGCCCGTGATCGCCGTGCTCTTCTGCGGTCGGCCGCTGATCGTGCCGTGGCTCATGGAGCGTGTCGACGCCCTGCTGATCGCGTGGTTCCCCGGCACGGAGGCCGGCAACGCCGTGGCCGACGTGCTGACGGGGAGCGCGTCGCCGTCGGGCCGCACCGCGATCACGTGGCCGCGCGCGCTCGGTCAGATTCCGTTGTTTTACGGCCAGCGAAACTCGGGCCGGCCCGAGAATCCCGCGGATCACTTCACGAGCAAATATCTCGACTCGCCGAGCTCGCCCCTGCTGCCTTTCGGCTTCGGCCTCACGTACGGCCGTTTCGTCTACGAGAACCTCGTCGTGAGCCCCGCGAGCGTTACTCCGAAAGGCATCATCGAGGTGTCCGTCGACGTCACGAACGAAGGCCCGCGCGCAGCCGAGGAGACCGTGTTCCTGTTCGTGCGCGATTGCGTCGCTTGCGTCGCGCGGCCGACGCTCGAGCTCAAAGGCGTGGCGAAGATCGGGCTCGATCCCGGCGAGACCGGCACGGCGCGTTTGCGCCTGCCGGCGGCGGAGCTTACGTTCCTCGGTCGAGATCTCAAGCCTCTGCTCGAGCCCGGGGAATTCGAGATTCGGGTCGGGCCATGCGCCGACCCGGCGCAGCTACTCTCCGCGCGACTCACGCTGCACGCGTAGACGGCGTCGTGCGCGTCGGACAACGAGTTGCGCGATCCCAGCGAGCCTGGCATGAAGGCTGCTGAATGACTCGGCGGGGAGGCCGTGTAATGCGCGGGCATGCTCGATCGTCTTACCACCGACAGTCGAAAGGAGGTCCGGTCGATGTACGAGTTTCCCTGGATATGGGCGGTCTTCGGAATCCTGTTTTGGGTGCTCCTGGTTCGACCGCGCAGGCTCCGTGCGTGTCACGCGCGCTGGTCGGCGGACGGCGTCGGCGGGCCGCTCGACGAGCATCCGGGCCGCCGGCAGCGCGGGCGACGTGCCGACCTCGAAGGCGGGCTCGCGGAGCGCGACGCGCTGATCGCGAAGCTCGAGGAGCGCGTGCGCGTGCTCGAGCGCATCGCGACCGACTATTCGGCGCGCCTCAGGGCGGAGATTGAAAGCCTGCGCTGATGCGGCGGGCCGTCGCCTTCCGACGGCCGGCCCGTTTCACCTCGAAGCGACGGTCCGCGTGCTGCAGCGGCGTCCGTCGAATCCCGTCGAGATCTGGGATGACGGCCGTTACTTGCGAGGCTTCGCAACGAGCGATGGGCTCGTCGTCGCGGCCGTCGCGAATCGCGGGTCCGTCGACGCTCCCGACGTGCGCCTCGAGCTCGTGGCCGGGCATGCGTCGATCGAGACGCGGCGGCGGGTCGAGCAGACGATGCGCAGGGTGCTCGGTCTCGACGTCGATCCGGCGCCGCTGCAGCGAGCCGTCCGGCGCGTGCCGTCGATGCGGTCGACGGCGCGGGCGCTGCGCGGCATGCGCCCGCCGCGGTTCGCCACGCTGTTCGATACGTTTGCGAACGTCGTGCCGTTTCAGCAGCTCAGCATCGATGCGGGAATGGCGATCGTCACGCGCCTCGTCGCACGCTTCGGCGAGCGCGTGTCGAACGGCGCGCAGCCCCTGGCCGCCTATCCCGCGGCCGCGGCCGTAGCCGCCGCGCGTCTGCCGGCACTGCTCGAGTGCGGATTGAGCCGTTCGAAGGCGGAAGCGTTGCGCCGTCTCGCCGCGGCGGTCGAGGCGGGCGAGCTCGACGAAGACGCGATCGCGCGGAGCGAAACGAACGAGGCGCTGAACCGGCTGACCGCGCTACCCGGCATTGGGCCGTGGAGCGCCGCGCTCGTCTTGCTGCGCGGTTTCGGCCGTCTCAACGTGTTTCCGCCCGGCGACTCCGGCGTAAAGCGCTCGCTCGACGCGCTATTTGGACTCCGCACGGCTGCGTCGCTCGAGGCCGCCGTCGAGCGCTGCGGCGAGCGGCGCGGTTACCTGTACTTGCTCGCGCTCGGCGGAGCCCTGCTCGGGAAGGGGCTCATTCGCCCCGCGCCGTGACGGCTCTGGTGCCGCGCTCACCGCTGCGCCATCATGATCGCGATGCCGCACTATACGTCCATCGTCACGCTGCTCGCGGTGCTGTTCTATTTTTTCCTCGCGACGCGCGTACCGCTCGCGCGTCGCCGCTTCAACGTGCAGTTGCCGGCGACGACGGGCCATCCGGATTTCGAACGCGTGTTCCGTGCGCACCAGAACACGCTCGAGTGGATGCCGATCTTTCTGCCGTCGCTGTGGCTGTGCGCCATTTACTCGAGCGACGCCTTTGCGGCGGCCGTTGGCGTTCTCTGGGTGTTGGGCCGGGCTGTCTACTACGCCGGCTACGCCCGCGCCGTCAAAAGCCGGCTGCCGGGGTTTGCGATCCAGGCGGCCGCCTGCTTGCTGCTGATCGTCGGCGCAGTCATCGGCCTCGTCTCGCACTTCACGACAGCGGCTTGAGGCGCGACGCCGTTGGCCAACGATCCCTCGACCGGCAGTGCCGCGGCGGAAGCCCTGCGGCTCATGCGCGAAGCCCTGGATTGCGCGCGTGAAGCCGAGGCGGCCGGGGAGGTGCCCGTCGGCGCCGTGATCGCGGACTCGAGCGGTGCCGTGATCGCGCGCGCCGCGAACGCCCCGATCGCGCGCCGCGACGCGACGGCGCACGCGGAGATGCTGGCGCTGCGCGCCGCCGGGCGCGCGCTCGGCAACTATCGGCTGCCGGGCTGCGTGCTGTACGTGACGCTCGAGCCATGCGCGATGTGCGTCGGGGCACTCGTGCACGCGCGCGTAGCCCGCATCGTGTACGGTGCCGCGGATCCGAAGACGGGCGCGTGCGGCTCCGCGTTCGAGCTCGCCGCGAGCCCGAAGATGAATCACCGGATCGACGTCGTTGCCGGCGTACTGGCCGGCGAGTGCGGCGCGCTGCTCAAACGGTTCTTCGAAGCGCGCCGGGGGCGCGGCGCGGGTTAGCCGCCCGACGCCATCGCCGCCGGCGGGGCGAGCTCGAGCGTCGTCAGCGTCTCGTGGCTGTCGAGCCACATCAGCATTTCGTAGTAGCGCCGCACGTTGTCGACGTACTTGACGGCGGTCTCGCCCGGCGCGAAGCCGCGTTGGACGCGGCTGAACCATTCTTTGTCGCTCAAGAGCGGCAGCCGCGCACGCACTTCTTCCCAGCGGTCGGGGCTCGCGCCTTGCAACTGCGTGAGGATGCGCGCGTCCTCGAGATGGCCAAAGCCCAGGTTGTACGCGGCGACGGCGAGCCACGTGCGATCGGGCTCGCCGATACGCTCCGGGACTTTGCGGCGCACGCGCAGGTAATAGTGAGCGCCGCCCAAGATGCTCGAGCGCGCGTCGTGGCGGTCGCCGACCTCCATCATGTTCGCGGTGTGCTCGGTGAGCATCATCATGCCGCGCACGCCGGTCGGCGACACCGCGGCCGGATCCCAGTGCGATTCCTGATACGCGAGCGCCGCTAGCAGCCGCCAGTCGACGCCCGTCGAGCGCGCGGCTTCGAGGAAGAACTCTCGGTAGCGCGGCAGCCGCGTGCTGACGTGACGCATGAAAGCCCGCGAGCCGACGTAGTCGAACTCGTTCGAAGCGAAGTAATAGCGATCGAGGATCCGCTTGAGCTCGCCCGTCGCTTGGATCTCGGCGAAGTAGGCGGCGATGCTCGCGCGCAATTCGTCGTCGCCCTTCGGCAAGGCCCATGCGAGCCGATCGGCGGGACCGAGCGCGAAGCCGACGCGCAGCTCCGGATAGAAGTTGCGGAGCAGCTCGAACAAGTGGGAGTCGGCTACGGTGTAGTCGATCTCGCCGGCGGCCACGCGGCGAATGAGCTCCTCGCTCGAGCGCTGGCTGTGCTCGACCCACGTGAGCAGCGGCTCGTCCTCGCGCAGCCTCTCGAGCAGCCCTGAATGCGCCGAGCTCGCGACGACGTCGAGCCGGCCTCCGACCAAGTCTGCGACGCGGCGCGGCCGCGGCGTGCCGCGCCGATAGATGATCAACGGCTCGATCTGCTGGTAGCCGGGGCCGAAGGCCACGCCGTCGCCGCGCGCGCCGGCGGCCGTCAGGCTCGCGGCGCCGATCTCGGCCTTACCGGACTCGATGTCCGGGAATACCTGCTCGTCGATGTAGATCCGCAGGCTGACGCCGAGCTTCTCGGCGTAGCCGCGCGCCAGCTCGTATTCGACCCCGCGCGGCTCGTCGGCGCCGTAGTAGAACGCGGCCGGCGAGTTGCGCGTCACGACCTTGAGCTCGCCCGTGCGCAGGATGCGCTCGAGAGCCGAAGGCGGTGAAGAGCAAGTGCTGAGCATGACGCCCAGCACGATCGCGGCCAGCATTCGCAATAGCGGTCGCTCCCCTGCGTGTAACGGTCCGATTATACGGGGATCGCCTCACGGGATCGGCCGATCCTCTGCGACGTTTTGTAATACGGCTGTAACCGATGGGCCGCATTATGCCCGCCGATCGCACTGAATCGGTGCACTCGAGAAAAATGGAGTTAGTTCGATGCGGAATGCGACCTTCGTGGCCCTTCTCGCGCTGTTCCTCACGTTGCCGACGGCCGCCGCCGGGCAGCGCGGCGGCGCCGCAGAAATTGCCGCCTTGCGAGCCGAGCTCGCAGCCCTCACGCAACGCCTCGATCGGCTCGAGCGAGCTGCCTCGGAGGTTGCTTCGCCGGAGGAGCAGGCTCCCCAAGCCGCGCCGCGCGTCGTCGAGCCGCGGGCCGAGACGGCTGCCGTGGCCGGCGTCCGCTTCTCGGGCGACCTGCGCTACCGCCACGAGTCCATCGACGAAGAGGCCGTCGCGGAGCGTCATCGTCAGCGCATCCGCGGCCGGTTCGGCGTCACGGCCGACGTCGCCGGCAACGTGCGGCTCGGGCTGACGCTCGCGACGGGCGGCGACGACCCCATCTCGGCCAATCAGACGCTCGACTCGGGGTTCGATCGCAAGCCGATCGGCGTCGACCGCGCGTTCTTCAGCTGGGCCGTGACCGACGAGCTCACGCTCACGGGCGGCAAGATGGCGAATCCCTTTTTTAGGCCCGGCAATCACCACCTGATTTACGACGGCGATCTGAACCCCGAGGGTCTCGCCGTCCGCTACGCGCGCGGCGACTGGTTCGCGAGCTACGCCGGGATGTGGGTCGAGGAGCGCGGCGCGGCCGACGACTCGATCATGCTCGGCGGCCAATTCGGCTATCGCCGCACGCTCGAGAGCGGCATGCGCGTGACGGCCGGCGCCGGCTATTACGACTACCTCGAAACGCAGGGGCAAACGCCGTTCTTCGACGGCGCTGCGGCCGGCAACCGCGTCGACGCCGGCGGCAATTACTTGAACGACTTCAACATCGCGGAGCTCTTCGGCGAGATCGGCTTGACGATCAAGCAAAAGCCGTTGGCCTTCTTCGCGGACTACGTAGTGAACACCGAGGCGCAAAGCGCCGATACGGGTTTCGCGCTCGGCGCCAGCTTCGGAGAAGTCTCGGGACCACGCACGTGGCGAATCGGCTACGCGTATCAGGACCTCGAGGCCGACGCCGTCGTCGGCACGTTCACGGACTCCGACTTCGCGGGCGGCGGCACCGACGGCAAAGGTCACGTCGTCGAGTTCAACTACGGCTTGCGCGATCGGCTCGTGCTCGGCCTCAGATACTTTTCGAACGAGCGAGGAGCCGATTCGGGCGACGAGCACGACTTCGACCGCCTCCAGGCCGACGTCACGTTCAACTACTGAGCACGCATGACACACTCGCCGCAAATGATGGTGGCGCAGACACCTTCTACCTGGAGAAACCTCATGGGTCCGTACCGAACAGTGCGGTGTTGAGACGCTCTTGAGTGCACGAATACACTCCACGCCCCCCCGGCGCTCTCGCGCCGATTCTTTGGAGTGATCATGAGTAGGGAGATGACGTCGACGGCTCCGCCGCTGCGGCAGACGGTTGCGAAAGAGCGCTTCGATTCCAACGGCGCGCGCAAAGCGGCGATTGCGTTGCTCACGGCAATCTACAAGACGGGCCGCTACGGCACGATGGCCGAAGTGCTGATCGCGCTCGAAGTCATCGACTCGAATCTCGAGGGCCGCCCGCACTCGATGAAATCGTTGTCGAGCAAGCTCGGCATTCCGTACACGTCGGTGTCGAGGATCGTCTATTCGCTGACGGCCGAGGCGCAGCCGGGCGGAGTGTTGAAGCTCGTCCCGGACAGCAAGGACCGCCGCCGCAAGCACATCGAGCTCGACGGCGAAGCCGTGAAGCGCATGAGCTCGCACGTGCGCGCGCTCGAGAAGGCGATGATCGACTACTACGGCAGCTCGGTTTACAAGCTGAAGAAAGATCAGCCGAACTGAAGGCGCCGAGCCGGGCGCTTGTCGAGTGCTCGAGTGCGGTCTATGTTGGCTCGGATGCGACGTCCGAGCGCCAAATGGCTGTGGTTGATTCCGCCGTTCCTGTTCGGAACGGCGTATCTCGACCGCGTCGAATCCGGGCCGGCCGGCGACTGGCGTAGCGCGAGCCGCGCGCCGGTCGGGCTCGCGCCGGACCCCGCCAAGACGCCGGACCCTGTCGTTCAGGTCTATGCGGCGCGCGCCGTGCGTTGGCGCGGCTACTTCGGCGTCCATACCTGGATTGCCGTGAAGCCGCGTCACGCGAGCGAGTTCACGGTCTACGAGGTCAACGGCTGGCGGCTGCGGCGCACGGGCAGCTCCGTCAGCGTCGACCATCGGCCCCCCGACTCGCGCTGGTTCGGCAATCGGCCGGAGCTGCTGGCGGAGCGGCGCGGGGACGGCGTCGACGAGATGATCGTGCGCATCGAGCAAGCCGTGGCGAGCTATCCCTACGCCGACACATATCGCGTCTGGCCCGGCCCGAACTCGAACACGTTCGTTGCCCATGTGCTGCGCGCGGCGCCCGAGCTGCGCGCCGATCTGCCCGCGCACGCGGTCGGCAAGGACTATCTGGGGCCCGGCTTCGTCGCCTGGTCGCCGAGCGGAACGGGCGTGCAGCTCAATCTCTACGGCGTGCTCGGCGCGCTCGCCGGCGTCGAGGAGGGGGTCGAGCTCAGCGTTCTCGGGCTCACGTTCGGGGTCGATCCTCTCGATCTGTCTCTGAAAGTGCCGATGGCCGGGCGGCTCGGCTGGCCGCGCCCCGTGCCGGCCTCGGCCGTGCTCGCGGAGGAATAGGCATGCGCGTTTTCGCCACAGCGCTCGTCGCCGTCATCGCGCTGCTCGTCGAGCTCGCGCCCACGATTCACGCGGAGCCCCGCCAATTCACGTTCAGCTGGCAGTTCGAGGAAGGCGACGCGCTGGAGCCCCGCGGCGGCACGACGCGCGGCGCGCCTCTGACGCTCGCGACCGAGCCGAGCGAGGCCTGGCGCGCCGTCCAGGAGCCCGGCATCTCGAGGTTCGAGCGCGACCGGCGCGCGATCCTCGCCATGGCCGGCGGCTATCGCACGACGTTCGACTTCCTCGAGACCGTCGGTTTCACGCCGGGCTACACGCCGCCGCGGCCGTATCAATCGTGGGGCACCGAGTACATCTACGTCGTCGAGGACCGGGGGGCGTTCATCCGCTTGCAGCACGTCATGGTGATGTTCGTCGCGGACCGCGACGGCAAGGTGCAAGGCCCGTTCGTGCAGAAGCATTGGCGGCAAGATTGGACCTACGAGGACACGGACCTGCACGTCTTCGTCGGCCGCAATCGCTGGGTGCGCCGCACGCTGACGGCCGACGAGGTGCGCGGCCGCTGGTCGCAAGCCGTGTTCCAGGTCGACGACTCGCCGCGTTACGAGTCGGTCGGCGAATGGGAGCACTACGGCACGTACTCGGCCTGGACGAGCGGCCGAACGGCACGGCCGCTGCCGCGCCGCGAGTCGACGGTGCGCAACGACTATTCCGTCCTCGAGGGCATCAACCGCCACACGCTGACGCCGACGGGCTGGGTGCAGGAGGAGGAGAACCTGAAGCTCGTGCTCGACGAGCAGGGGCAGCCCGATCGCGAGGCGCCGTATCTGGCGCGCGAGCTCGGCGTCGCGCGGTACGAGCGCGTCGTCGATTTCGATTTCTCGGCCGGCGATCGGTATTGGGAGCGGACCGCGCCATTCTGGCGCGACGTGCGCGCCGCCTGGGACGCCGTCTACGCCGAGCGCGACACGTTCGAGTACCTCGAAGAGGTCGACGGGCAGGAGATGTTCGTGCCGCTCTTCGAGTACGCGGAGCGGCTCGACGGCGGCGAGCCGTACGACGCGGCGGAGGCCGCCGAGGTGATCCGCAGCACCTTCGCACGCCATTTGCGCTGATGAGCTGCGTGGCGCGGCGGCCCTAAAGATCGGGCCGCCGCTGCCGATATTGCCGGTGTTCGCCCCGTCACTCCGCGCGATGAAGCAACAGCTCAGAGAGTCCGATACCGTCGTGCTCGGCAGCGGCTATAACGACGCGCGCACCGCCACCGTCGCGCTCGTCGACCGGCTCGAGCGCTCGCTTTCGGGCGGCGCTCTCGAGCTGCCGTCGCTGCCCGAAGTGGCGCTGAAGATACGGCGCGCGCTGTCCGAGGAGGACGTCTCGCTCGGCGAGATCGCTCGCTTGATCGGCACGGATCCCGCGCTTGCCGCAAGGATGCTCCGCGTGGCGAACAGCGCGATGTTCTACCGCGGAAGCCGGCCGATCACGAGCTTGAAGGATGCCGTTTCGCAGCTCGGCCAGAAGATGGTGCGCAACGTCGCGCTGTCTTTCGCCGCGCAGCAGGTCTTCATCGGCTACGGCCATCGGCTGCTGCACGACGCCGTCGGGGCCGTCTGGCGCCACAGCGTGCACGCGGCCGTCGTCGCGCACATGCTCGCGCGCGTCCGCACGAGGTTGAATGCGGACGAGGCCTTCCTTGCCGGCCTGCTGCACGAGGTCGGCAAGCTCTACATCCTCATGCGGGCCGAGGACGACGCCGAGGCGATTCTCGGCGACCCGGGCTTTCAATCGGTGCTCGCGGCGTGGCACCCGCGCGTGGGACGCGCCGTACTCGAAACGTGGGAGCTCTCGCCGGAGCTCGCGGCCGCCGTCGGCGAGCACTTGAGCGTGAGCCTGGCCGCCGCGGATCCGCCCACGATGGCCTCCGTCGTGGCCGTCGCGAACTATCTCGTCGAGCAGAGCGAAGAAGCGTGTGCGGATGCCGAATTCCATTCGAAGGTGCCGAGCTTCGGCTCGCTTTCGATGGACAAGCCGACGTTCGATTGGCTGATTCGCGCCGCCGACGTCGACGTGCGTCTCTTGACGATCGCCTTCGGCGTTTGACGCCCCGTACTGCCGCCGGCCGCCGGCCTCCGATACCATAGCCGTCCCGGCTTCGTTGCCGCAGCTTGATCTCGGGCACATCGTGGCGGCTTTCAGCTTCAGCGAGTTCTATCAGCGCAACCGCCGCGTCGTCATTTGGGTCATCCTGTTCCTGCTTCTGTGGCTGCTGCGGGACTTCTTCGCGGTGGTGTTCCTGACGTTCGTGCTCGCGATCATTGCGGTGCCGCTCTCCGAGATCGGCATGCGGCGGCTCAGGCTGCCGCAGTGGGTCGCCGTCACCGTCGTCTACATCGGTTTCCTGGTCGTGCTGGCGTCGTTCGTGGCGTTCGTGGTACCGAGCGTCGTCTCGCAGATCAACCAGATGATCGACAACCTGCCCGCGACAGAATTCACGGTGATCGAGACGAAAAACAAGATCGTCCGCAATTACCCGGCGCTGCGCGAGCCGATCAACGGCTTCATGCGCAGCGCGCTCTCCGATGAGCGCCTGCAGATCGTGGAGCTCGAGCTCATCGGCGAGCGCCAACGCTTGGGTCTAACCGAGGCCGAGATCGCGGCGGCCGCGGAAAGCACCGAGGAGCCGACCGGGGCGCTCGCCGAGTATTTCAACCGCCAGGATCAGCTGCTGCTGAACGCCGTGATGGCCGTGCAGTTCCAGCGCGTGCGCCAGTACGCGCCCACGGTCACGGTTGCGTTGTATCGCGCGACGGCGACGACGCTGCTCGCGCTGCTGTTCAGCTATCTGATCTTGATCGATCTCAATCGCATCAAATCCGGTATCAGCCGGCTCCGGACGTCGCGTGTCGGCGACTTCTACGAGGAAGCCGCGCCGCCGATCGCGCGGTTCGGAATACTTCTGGGCCGCGCGATCGAGGCGCAGGCCGCAATCGCCGTCGTCAACACGGTGCTGACGCTGATGGGGATGCTGCTGCTCGGCATCCCGCTTGTCGCGATGTTGTCCGTGATCGTGTTCGTCTGTAGCTTTGTGCCCGTGCTCGGTGTGTTCATCTCGACGACTCCGATCGTTCTCGTGGCCTTGAACGCGGGAGGCCCGGGGCTGTCGCTCGCGGCCGTCGCGCTCGTCATCGTGATTCACGCCATCGAGGCTTACGTGCTGAATCCGCTAATCTATGGCCGACACTTGAAGCTGAATCCCGTGCTCACGCTGATCATTCTCTACGTCGGCTATCACGCGTTCGGTCTCTGGGGCATGCTGCTGGGCGTGCCCGTCTCGCGCTATTTCATCCACGACGTTCTCGGCGTGCCGTTCCGGGAGCGCGGACGTCCCGCGCGCACCCAGGCGTGAGGGTGGTTATCGGCTTAGGGACGAGTCGATCGATGGCGTTGTTGCGGCGGCTGTTCATCATCGCCAACCGCTGCCCGTGGCTGTTGCCGGCCGCGAGCTTTGCGGCAGGCTGGCTCGGCTTCCTGCTCGTGCGCCGCGGCGAGGAGCTCGCGCGCATCGTCGCGCTGCTCGCGCTGCTCGGCTGGTTTTGGCTCCTGATCGAGCCGTGGGTCCGGCGGCGGCTCGAGCGGCGTCGGCCGCGCGCCGGAAACTTCGTCGTCAACTTCGTGAGTCAGTCGCTGCAACAGGAGATTTTGTTCTTCTGCCTCCCGCTCCTGATCGCGGCGACGCAGCGCGACACGGGGCAAATCGTGTTCACGGGTCTCGTCGCGGGCGCGGCGCTCGTGAGCACCGTGGACCCGTGGTACGAGCGGCTCATCGCGACGCGGGCGGCGCGCCGCATGACGTTCCACGCGTTCTGCAGTTGGATCTCGGCGCTCGTCGTGTTGCCGATGGTGCTGCTCGTGCCCGTCGAGCGCGCTTTGCCGCTGTCGTTGCTCGCCGTCGGCGCGTGGCTGTTGCTGACGCTGCCGTTGTCGCTGTACTCGCTGCCGCGTTGGCGCACGCGGTTTGCCTGGATGGCAGGCATGGTCGTCGTGCCGCTGCTCTTCTGGGAGCTCAGGGCGCAAGTGCCGGCCGCCGGGCTCGCCGTCACCGACGCGCGAGTCACGCAGACGATCGAGGGCCTGACGCCGGGCGAGCCGGTGAGGCGCATTCGCAGCGAGGACCTCGCGCAGGGCGTCATCGCGTTCGCCGCGATCCGCGCGCCGGCCGGGCTGTCACAGGAGGTCGTCTTCGAGTGGCGGCACAACGGTGAGCGCGAGCGGATACCGATCGAAATCCACGGCGGCAGGGCCGAAGGGTTTCGCGCATACTCGCGCAAACAGGTCTTCCCGGCCGATGCGACGGGGCTCTGGACCGTCGACGTGCTCACACCGCAGGCCCAATTGCTCCAGAGATTGCGCTTCGTCGTCGAAGGTTGAGGCCGGCTTCAGGCCGTGCTTGTGGCGCGCCTGGCCGCAGACATACCATCGTCTAAGAGGTACCTACGGACGGGAGTTGAACCCATGGCCGAACGAGTCTCCGCCTCGGAGCTCATCGACAATCTCGCGGCCGTCGTTCGGGATGCCGAGGGCCTGTTGCGGGCCACGGCGTCCCAGACCGGCGAGCGCGTCGAGGAGATCCGCGCGCGCGCCGAGGAGTCGGTGCGGCAAGCCAAACAGCGGCTCGCCAGCATCGAGGAAGAGGCGCTCGCGCACGCCCGCGAGCTGGCCGGAGAGGCGGACCAATACGTCCGCGGCAATCCGTGGCAGGCCGTCGGCATCGCTGCCGGCATCGGCCTCGTGGTCGGCTTGCTGATGAGCCGCCGCTGACGGCGGCCCGAGCGTGGCCCATACGCCCGATCCGTCGAGCCTCGAGCCCGAAGCGGCGCCCGGGCCGGTCGCCGGGCTGTTTCGCTCGGTGGCGCGCCTGCTCGCCACCGTCGTCGGCGTCGCCCAAACGCGCCTCGAGCTGTTCACTACGGAGCTCCAAGAGGAGATCCATCGTGTCGCCGAGATCATGGTGTGGACGGCCATCGCGCTGCTTGCCGCGGGCGTCGGGCTGTTCCTGCTCGCGCTGCTCGTGATCTTCGTGTTCTGGGACACGCACCGCATCCTCGCGTCGGTGGCCGTCACGGCTTCGTTCTTCCTGATCGCCGTCGTCGCGGCGCTGATCATGCGGGCGAAGGTTCGCGGCAAGCCGCCGATGCTCGATGCCACGCTGGCCGAGCTCAAGAAGGACCGCGCGACCCTGCTTCGCGGGCACTGAAGGCATGAGTCAGCGCGTGCGAGAGCTCGTCGACCGGCAAGAGCGGCTCAAGCAGCGGTGCGCCGCCGAGCGCGCGGCCATTGCCGGTGAGATCTCGAGCATCGAAGCACGGTTCGCCGGCGTCGACCGCGTCGCGGGCCTCGCGGGCAGAGCGCTGCTGCACCCGCTCGTGATCGGCGGCGGCGTCGTGGTGCTGTTGACGATCGGCCGCGTCCGCGGTATGCGGTTCGCCGGGCGGCTTTTTCTGTTGACGACGGCCACGCGGCGATTGCTGCAAACGCTGCGGCTGTTTCAGGGTTTGGCGAGAACGAAGTCCGAAGGGGGATCCGTATGATGCGTTCGATGGCCGTGCTGGGTTTCGTGTGCTTCGCGTGTGGTGCGTACGCGCAACGGACGGGCTGCGAGCCGAGCGGCGAAGTCGCGTTCGTGTGCGGCGTCACCAACCCGGAAGATCTCGTGCTCGTGCCGGGGACGAGCTGGATCCTTTCGAGCGGGATGGCCGACGGCGCCGGCTTCTATCTCGTCGACTCGAAGGCCGGAAGCGCGTCGGTGTTGCCGTTCACGGCGGAGCCCGATCCGACATTCGCGCGTTGTGCGACGCCGCCAACGGCGCAGTCGCTGAACACGCACGGTTTGAGCCTGCGCCCCACGGAGCCGGGCCGCCCATCGAATTTCGTCGAAGTGCACGGCGCGCGCGAGGCGATCGAGGTATTCGACGTCGACGCGACGGGCGCCCGGCCGACGTTGACGTGGCGCGGCTGCGTGCCGATGCCGGACGGCCTTGCCGCCAACAGCGTGGCGTCGTTCGCGGACGGCTCGATTCTCGCCACGGTGCTCTTTCTGCCCGGCAAGACGTTTCTCGACAGCGTCACGCGCAAGCCGACGGGCGCCGTGTTCGAGTGGTCGCCCGGCGACGCCGGCTTCACGAAGATCGAGGGCACCGAGCTTCCCGCGAACAACGGCATCGAGGTGTCGGCCGACGGCCGCGAGTTCTACGTGGCGTCGTCGGGGCTGCAGACCATCGTCGCATTCTCGCGCAGCAATCCGGCGCGTCAGCTGCGCACGACGCGGCCGTTGCCGTTCACGCCCGACAACGTCCATCTGGGCCCCGACGGCCGGCTGCTGACGGCCGGCATGGCGAACGACGTGCCCGAGTGTGGCGGCCCGCCGGGTCCCGAGCACGACATCCCGCGGCTCGCCGCGTGTCCGCGGCCCACGATCGCCGTCGCGATCGACCCGCAGACGATGCGCGATACCGTCATCGCGACGACGCCGACCGATCCGAAGTTCAGCAACGCCACGATGGTGCTTCTCGCCGAGGGTCAGGCCTGGATCGGCACGTTCTCGGGAGACAAGATCGCGCGGGCGCCACTGCGCTGACCGCGCGTCGGCAACTGCTCGGCAACTGCTCCTGCGTTGCTCTACCGCGGGCATCCCTGCCCGCGTCAGTGCGTCATAGAGTAGATCAAGTAGTTGATCGCGAATTTGTAGGCGAGCGCCGTCATCGGCTCGGGATAGCGCGGATCGTCCGCGTGCTCCCAGGCGTCGCCCATGTCCATGTTGAAGTTGATGGCGACCATGAGGCGGCCGCCCTCGTCGAAAATCCCGCGCCAGTGCGGCTCCGTGCCCCAGCGCTGCCCGCCGATGCCGGGGATTTGCGTGCGTTGATCGAGGTCATAGAGCACATGCAGCAGCTCGTGGTCCTCGCCGAGCTCCTCGATCGGTCGATCCGGAAACACGCGCTGCATCGAGTCGACGAAGATCGCCCATTCGTCCTCGCCCCAGAAGTCGTCGACCATCAGGAACCCGCCGCGGTCGAGGTACTCGCGCAGCACCTTCGCTTCGCTGTCGTCGAGATGCCATTGGCCCACCTCGACCGCATAGAGCCACGGATAGTCGAACACGCGCTCGTCCGCGAGCTGGATCAGCCGGCCGCCGCTGTCGTCGAGATGCCATTGGCCCACCTCGACCGCATAGAGCCACGGATAGTCGAACACGCGCTCGTCCGCGAGCTGGATCAGCCGGCCGCCGCTGCCGTCGAGGTCGACCGGCGCGGCGTCGATGCGCGTGAGGCGGCCGATGCCCTGCATGACGTGATACTCGGCATCGGCGTAGTCCGTGGCCCAGGCGCCGTTGCCGCGGCGGCCGTAATAACCGCGTCGACTGTACGGCGAATTGCGGTAGACGAGCCGCGCGAAATGGAGCTCCGCCGTGGGCGGAGCGTCGAGCCGGGCATCGCGGCGCGACTGCGCGACGGCGAGCCAAGTGCAGCACGCGAGGGCGGCAGCGGTTCCCCCGACGATCGCGGCGCTTCGTAAACGACGGCTCACTGGCCGTAGCGTACCGCAACCCATGGCCGCTGCGAGCACGCGCGCGCTCGGAAGCGAGTGCGGTGCGGTCAGCGTTTCCAGGCCGTGACGGTCAGTAGCCACACCGTGCCGTTCGCTTGCACGTCGGCGATGAGACTCGAGTCGTAGCTCTTGATCGTGCCCTGAACGTAGCGCACGTCGGCGGCCGGCGTCGGGTAGCGCGGCAACGGAGCGTGGTCGTAGCGCCAGCGCTCGACGGTTACGCCGGTCCAGAGCTCGCTCGCGAACAAAGCGACGATGCGGCCGACGTCGCCCGCGACGAACATCTCGTGGCCATGCAAGTGGATCGGCGCGTCGAGATACAACAGCCCCCCCGGGCGCAGCACGCGCCAGATCTCTGCCAAGCATTCTGCGTACGACGGCGGCGGCGCGCCCCCTGGCAGCGGCTCTTCCCAGTGCTCGAACGACTGGTTGCCGAAGACGACGTCGAAGGTTGCGTCGGGAAACGGAATGTCGCCGGCATGCCCGTAGCCGCCCGAGCCGAGTCGCGCGGGCCGCGCCTGGCCGAGCAGCGGCTCGATGCCGGTCCAGGAGCCGCCGGACAGCTCGACGATTCGTTTGCCATAAGAGTGCCGCGCATACCCGAGCTCGAGCACGCGCTGCCCGCGCGTCCCGCGGAGGTGCGCTTCCGTGGCGGCTACGACGCATTTCCGCAGGGGGCTGCCGAACGGTACCGAGCACTCGCCCCTGGCCGCATCGAGCTTCGGGCAGCGGCGGCACGGGACGATGCGCTCGCCGCCGCGCTCTTCCCAGTACGGGGCGCTCCATTCGTTGCGGGCGAGCCGGCTGCGGGTCGTCAATCGATACCAGGCGCGCTTCAGCGAGCTCTTCGGTCCGTGCATGGTTCGGGTGTCCTTCGTCGGCGCGCGATTATGGCACCGAGCCCTCGGCAGCACGCTGGCGGGGCCGTTGGGGCCGGCCTAGAATCGATCGCACCGGTTCCCGGGAGGAAGCCAGTCCGTGCGAGCTCCTCGCACAGCGCCGTCATGGGTCGCCCTCGTCGCGGCGTTCGCCGTCGTGGGCCCGGCACCTGCTCAGCAGGGGGTTTCCGCGCTGAACGGCTATGTGACGCTCAGCAACGGCTACTGGAAGCACGGTCTTGCGCACACCGACGGCGCGTCGCTGCAGCTCGGCATCGATTACCAGCACTACAGCGGCTTCTTCACGTATGCGCGCGTGATGAACGTCGACTATCCGCAAAACCTGCCGTATCAGGACCGCGACGTCGAGGCCGGCGCGTACGTGGGCTTCCACGAGCGTCACGAGCGCTGGTCGTGGACCGTCAGCGCGGGCCGCTATTGGTACCCCGGCGCCGACGGCTACGACTACGGCGAGTGGAGCGCGAGCGTCGGTTATCGCGATCGCCTTTTCTATACGGCGTCGTACGCCGACGAGTATTACGTGCGACAACACTCCGCGCTGAATCAAGAGATCGCGCTTGCGTTTCCACTACCGAAGAACTTCGAGGTCGGCGGAGCGGTCGGCTATTTCGACATCGAGGACGGCCCCGGCATCGGACACTGGAACGTCGGCGCGTCGAAGCTCGTCGGCCGCATGGCGATCGACTTGCGGTATTACGACGGCAGCTACCGCTGGCGCTCGTTCCTGGGCGATCCCGACGGCCAGCACTTGGTGCTGAGCCTTTCGTACGCGCTGAAGCGTAACTGATCTAGAAGCGAGCGCTGCCGCCGCCCGCGAGACACGTCGACGGGCCGGCGACCCGCGCGACGGCGCGGCACGCGTTGATCGACGCGCTGCCGGCGGAGTAGGTGGTCGTCGCGGTGAGAATCGCCGCGATGCGCTCGGCGTCGAGATCCGGCTGGCGCTCCATGAGCAGCGCGATGACGCCCGTCGTATGGGCGGCCGCCAGCGAATTGCCGGTGAGAAACGCGTAGCTCGCGCCCGGCGTCGTCGTCAGCACCTCATCGGCCGGTGCCGCCACGGTGTACGGCGAGGCGGAGTTCACGGCCACGCGCGAAGAATGCGCCGTCAGCACGCCCGGATGCGACGACGGAAACGCGAGCGAGCTCGCGGAAGTGGCCGGGTGCGCCGCGACGACGACGATGCCGCGCTCGATGACCCGGTCGAGCAGCCGCGACAGCAGCGGATCGTCGGGCCCCGCGAGGCTCAAATTGATGACGTTGGGATGAAGCCCGAGCGCGACTTCGAGCGCTTGCGCCAGCGAGAAGCTCGAGCACTGTGCCGCGAGCGCGTTGGCATAGACGGCCCAGCACGCGCGCAGCGCCGCGATGCTGACGTCTGGTGCAACGCCGATGATGCCCTCGCGGTTGTTGACGGCGGAGGCGATGATGCCGGCGATCGCCGTGCCGTGTATCTCGCCGTTCCTCGCGAGCGGGTGATCGGCGACGAGATTGCGCGCGAGCCGAATGCGGCCCCGCAGATCGGGATGATCCGCATCGATGGCGGAGTCGATGATCGCGACCGACACGCCGCGTCCCGTTGCGAGCTCGTGCGCTTGCTCGATCTCGAGCGCAGTCGCGGCGGATTGGAGCTCGAGGTACGGGTCGTCGTACTTCGCCGCCTGGGTATTGAAGAGATTCATGCGTTGCGCGAGATCGACGCGCGGATCGTCGTTCAACGCCGCGAGCACGTCGGCGACGCTTCGCTCGTCGGGAACCGTGAGCACCTCGCAATAGACGTCGAGCGATTGAATGGCCCATCCCTCGACGCGCCGCAAGCCGTGCTCGTGCGCGAGTTGCGTCAGGACGCGGTCGACGGAAGGCGCGGGGCCGTAGCGCCGCTGCAAGTAGCGTTGATTCGGCGCGCCCGTGAGGCCTGCGGCGAGCGTCGCGGGCTGCCGCACCGTGACGAGGATCTGGCGCGCCGCGGCCGCCTCCGTTCCGTCGGCCGACGGCTCGGTGCGCACGCCCGTCGAAGTGGCGCAACCGCCGAACAGCGCGGCCGCCAGCAAGAGCGCCGCGACTCTCATTGCGGGATCTCCGCGAGCGAAGGACCGGCAAAACGAACGCGTGGATCGGCGGAAAGCGTGCCGAGGAGCTCGCGCAGCTTCGCCTCGGTGCGTTGCTCGCGCACGCGCACCGTGTAGCGGCCCGCATTGCTCGGCCCCGCGACGATTTCCCCGCCGACGGAGTCGAGCAACTGCTGCATGTCGGCCGATGTGGCGTCCTCGGCGAAGACGACGTCGAGCAATACGCCATTGCCAGGGGAGCTCGTTGCGAGCGTGGAGTAGACCTTCGTGTCGATGTTCGGCAACGGCGTGAACCACACGAGCACCGCCAGCACGGCGACGCCCGCCGCCGCGGCGATCGCGAACGGGGCCGCCGTGGCGTAGCGGACGCGC
>JBBIJV010000057.1:0-18727 GCA_037445815.1 Rhodospirillaceae bacterium | reverse complement strand
GTCGCGACGAGCCCGTGGCTGACCCTGATGATTCTCGCGCTGATGCCGCTCGTGGTGGGCCCGCTGCTGATGCTCGGGCGGCGCCTGCGGCGGCTGTCGCGCGACTCCCAGGACCGCGTGGCCGATGCCAGCGCGCTGGCCGGCGAGACGATCAATGCCGTGCAGACCGTGCAGGCGTTCAATCTCGAAAATTTGCACACGCGGCACTTCGCCGATGCCGTTGCGCACTCGTTCGCGACGGCCGTGCGGCGCAACCGCATCCGCGGCCTGCTTACGGCGCTCGCCACGATGCTCGTGTTCGGCGGCATCACGTTCGTGCTCTGGGTCGGCGCGCACCAGGTTCTCTCGGGAACGCTGTCGTTCGGCCAGCTGAGCCAGTTCTTGCTCTACGCGGGCTACATGGGTATTGCAGCGGCGTCCCTTGCCGAGATGTGGGGCGAGGTGCAGCGCGCCGCGGGCGCGATGGAGCGGCTCGCGGAGCTTGCGGCCGCGGAGCCGACGATCAAGTCGCCGCGCGAGCCCGTCGCATTGCCGCGGCCGAGCCGCGGGCGAATCGAATTCGACCGCGTGAAGTTCCGCTATCCGTCGCGTCCCGAGCTGTGGGCCCTCGACGACTTCAGTATCGTCGTGGAGCCCGGCGAGACCGTCGCCTTCGTCGGCCCGTCGGGCGCCGGCAAGAGCACGACGTTTCAGCTCCTGTTGCGGTTCTACGATCCAGCCGAGGGCCGCGTGCTGATCGACGGCGTCGACATCGTGCGCGCAGACCCCGAGGCCGTGCGCCGGCTGATCGGGCTCGTGCCGCAGGACACCGTGCTGTTCGGCGCGTCGGCGCGCGAGAACATCCGCTACGGCCGGCCCGACGCGACGGACGCCGAGATCGAGGCCGCCGCGCGCGCCGCCGAGGCCGACGAGTTCCTGCGCGCCCTGCCGCAGGGCTACGACACGTTCTTAGGCGAGCGCGGCATGCGCCTCTCGGGCGGACAGCGGCAGCGCATCGCGATCGCGCGCGCGATTTTGAAGGACCCGCCGATCCTGCTGCTCGACGAAGCCACGAGCTCGCTCGACGCCGAGAGCGAGCGGCTCGTGCAGCACGCGCTCGAGAAGCTGATGCAGGGGCGTACGACGATCATCATTGCGCATCGGCTTGCGACGGTGCAGAAGGCCGATCGCATCGTCGTCGTCGACGCCGGCCGCATCGTCGCGAGCGGCACGCATTCCGAGCTGCTCATGGCGAGCCCGCTCTATGCGCGCCTTGCGGCGCTGCAATTCGGCGCCGCGAAACCGACACCCGTGGAGGCGCCGCGTGCGGCTCTGGTCCGTTGAGGGTAATCGACAGCGCCTCGACGGCGGGGCGATGTTCGGCAACGTGCCGCGCAACTTGTGGGAGAGGTGGCTCGTGCCCGACGTCGAGAATCGGCTCGAGCTCGCGTGCCGCTGCCTGCTCGTTCAGGACCTCGACGGGCGCACGGTGTTGTTCGAGACCGGCATCGGCGCGTTCTTCAACCCGAAGCTGAAGGCGCGCTACGGCGTGTACGAGAACGAGCACGTGCTGCTGAAGTCGCTCGCCGAGCGCGGTGTGGCGCAAGAAGACGTAGACGCCGTCGTCCTGAGCCACTTGCACTTCGATCACGCGGGCGGGCTGCTCGCGGCGTTCGACGAGTCGCGCCCGCCCGAGCTCTTGTTCCCGCGTGCGCGCTTCGTCGTGAGCAAAGTAGCCTGGGAGCGCGCCCGCGCGCCGCACCCACGCGACCGCGCGTCGTTCATCCCCGAGCTGCCCGAGCTCTTGCAGCGCAGCCGCCGGCTCGAGATCGTCGATCGGCCGTACTCGACCATGCTGGGCTCGGCCGTGCGCTTCGAGTTCAGCGACGGACACACGCCGGGGCTCATGCTCTCCGAGATCGGCGGCGACGGCGGCGTCGTGTTCTGCTCGGACCTGATCCCGGGGCGCCCCTGGGTGCACCTGCCCGTGACGATGGGCTACGACCGCTATCCGGAGCTCCTGATCGACGAAAAACGGCAGTTTCTCGAGGACAAGCTCGCGCGCGGCGTGCGGCTGTTCTTCACCCACGATCTCGCGTGCGCCGCCGCGAAGCCGGCGGTCGATGCCGAGGGCCGTTTCGGCGTGACCGAGGAGCAGCGCTCGCTCGAAGGCGAGCAGCTCTGAGCGCGCGGCCTTGACCGTGCCTCGGTCGCGAGGCGATTCTTGCACGCAGCGTTCGGTGAACCGCGTGTTCGGGGGGAGCATGCTTCGAGCGAGATCTTGGATCGGAGGCTCGCTGCTGCTGGCGGCCGTCGCCGGCGCGCAGGCGCAGATCACGTCGAATCCCCTGCCGGCGCCCATCGTCAAGCGCGGGCTCGCCGTCGAGGTGCGCGATGTTGCGCGGCTGCCCGAGACGCGCAACCTGCGGCCCGTCGATCAGGACGTGACGCCCACGGGTTGGGCGCGCGTGAGCTTCGTGCGCCATGCGCCCGACGGGCGCCTGTTCGCGAACGACTCACGCGGCTTCCTCTACGTCGTCGACGGCGAGCGCACGTCGCTCTACGCCGACGTGGCGGCCGCGTTTCCGAACGCCTGGTATGCGCGGCTCGAGAGCGGCTTCATCGGCTTCGATTTCCATCCGGAGTTCGAGCGCAACGGCCTCTGGTACAGCGTGCACTTGGAGCGCGCCGAAGGTAATCCGGCGCGCCCCGATTTCATCCCGCCCGGCTACGGGCCGAAGGACGTGACGTTCCACAACGTGATCACCGAATGGCGCGCGAACGATCCGAAGGCCGCCACGTTCACGGGCACTCGCCGCGAGCTGCTCCGCGTGGCGCACGTAGTGCAGTTCTCGAGCCATCCGCTCGGTGCTGTCGAGTTCAATCCCACTGCGCGCCCCGGCTCCGAGGACTACGGTCTGCTCTACACGAGCGGCAGCGACTTCGGCTTCAGCAACGGCGGCGGGCCGAACGCGAACAATCCCGGCGCCACGCAGCGCCTCGATTCCGTGGTCACGGCGATCCTGCGCATCGATCCCCGCAGCCCGCGGGAGAGCGGCGGCGAGAAGGGGCTCGGCGACTACACCATTCCGCCGTCGAACAAGTTCGCGGCCGACGGCGACCCCGAGACGCTCGGCGAGATCTACGCGTACGGTTTTCGCAACGCGCACCGCCTGTCGTGGGACCTCACGGACGGCACGATGTACGTGGGCGACATCGGCATGAACCACATCGAGGAAGTCAACATCGTTCGCAACGGCGGCAACTACGGTTGGATGAAGCGCGAAGGCTACTGGGAGAACGGCATGATTCGACCGGGCGGCGCGCTGAATCAGCTCTACGAGCTTCCGGCCGACGTGCTGCGCGGGCGCAACCGCGACGAGTTCACGTACCCCGTCGCGATCTACGATCACGACGAGGGCGTCGCGATCACGGGCGCGTTCGCGTACCACGGCCGCATCGACGCGCTGCGCGGCAAGCTCGTCTTCGGCGACGTCAACCGCGGCAGGTTGTTCGCGGCCGATCTCGCGGCCGTAAAGGCCGCCGACGACGGAGTTCCCGAGACCGTCGCGCCGATCGAGGAGATTCAGCTTTACGTGCGCGGTTCGTCTGGTCGGCGCGTCTACACGTCGTTTCGCGAGCTCGTCGAGGGGACGATGCGCACTTCGCTGACGCGCACGGATTTACACCTCTCGCGCACCCGAGACGGCGAGATCTTCCTCACCTCGCGCCAGGACGGCATGATTCGAATGCTCGTGCCGGACTCGGGCGCGCCCTAGCGGGCCGGCGATCCAGACTCACAACTCGAAGGAGCACTCCGGCATGGTCGACAATCCCTACGCCGCACCGAAGACGCACGTCGAAGACGTTACGGAGCCGCCACCGGACGGTGACTTCGTTCCCGAGGGACGCGGCGTTCCGGCCGGCAACGGCTGGAAGTGGATCGCCGACGCGTGGGCCTTCATGGAAGGCCAGCGCCTGACGTTCCTCGGCGTGTTCCTGCTCATGTGGCTCGTGCAGCTTGCGCTGAACTTCGTGCCGATCATCGGTCCGATCGCGACGACGTTTCTGTTCCCGTTCCTCGTCGGCGGCATCGTGCTCGGTTGCGACGCAGTGCGCCGCGGCGAGGCGCTCGAGGTAGGCCACCTCTTCGCGGGGTTCCAGCGCCACACGAACAAGCTGCTGCTGCTCGGCGTCGTGACGTTTGCGATGTATATCGTGATCGCGGTCGTCATGATCGCCATTCTCGGCGCGACGGTGGGCGTCGCGTTCTTGACGGGTGCGCCGCCCCCGGACGACGCCTTGGCTGCCGGCATGCTGATGACGCTCTTGCTGGCCGTGCTCGTCGTGCTGGCGTTGAGCGTGCCCGTGACGATGGCGATCTTGTTCGTTCCGGCCCTCGTCGTGCTCCACGACGCCGAGGTTCTTCCGGCATTGCGGACGAGCTTCGTCGCGTGTCTCAAGAACGTGATGCCCTTTCTCGTCTGGGGCGTCGTGGGATTCGTGCTCTCCATCCTCGCGTCGCTTCCGTTGCTGCTCGGCTGGCTCGTGGTCGGGCCGCTCCTCGGCGTGTCGCTGTATCTGTCGTATCGCGACATCTTCTACCAGGCTTGAGGAGCCGAGCGTGCGGCCGCGAACCTTTGTGCATTTGCGGTTTGCGCTGCTAAGCTGCGCGCTCGTCGCGTTCGGCTGTGCGCACCAGCCGCCGTCGGCCTCGCCGCCGTTCAAGCCCGTCACGACGGTGCTCGAGCTCATGGAGGGCGTCATCGCGCACGCGGCCGAGGTGTACTGGGAAGCCGTGCAAGTGACGGTGGACGAAGCCGGCGTCCACGAGCGCAATCCGCAGACGGACGAGGAGTGGGAGTCGGTCTGGGCGGCCGGGCTCACGATCGCCGAAGCCGGCAATCTGTTGATGATGGAGCCGCGCGCCGTCGACAATGGCGCCTGGATGCAATTCGCCGTGTCGCTCGTCGATGCCGGCGTCGAGGCCGCGGCCGCCGCGCAAGCGCACGACGTCGAGCGCGTGTTCGCCGCCGGCGAGCAGGTTTACAACGTCTGCACCGCGTGCCACTTGCGCTATGCGCAGGGTCTTGGGCGCGTGTCGGAGTAAGTCGCGGCCGGCGACCGGCATGCCGCTTGCGCCGTAGGCCTCCAGCGCGCATCGTTGGAACAAAACGGTGCGTTGCTTGTCAGGAGGCTCTGTCATGCATCTGTACGGGATCATCGACTCTTCGGCGGCCGAGCCCGAGGACGCGGCCACAGAGGCACCGCCACGCGTGCCGGCCCGCGTGCCGCGGCCCGACAGTCCGAAGCGTTCTCCGCTGGCGGCTACGATTCCGCGTCCCGTCAAGCGCACGGCGGGGCGGACGGTGGCCGCGGACACGCCGGCATACATCCGCGCCGTCGGCGTGCAGCTGGGTTCAGACGCCAAGGATTACTTGCGGCGCAAGCTCGGCCGCAAGCTCGGTAAATTCGCCCGCCGCATCGAGCGTGCGAGCGTGCGCATCGAGGACGTGAACGGGCCACGCGGCGGCGTCGACAAGCGCTGCCGCATCAAGGTCGTGATGAGCGGCCTGCCGAGCGTGGTCGTAGAGCACTCGCACGAATCGCTGCGGGCTGCGATGGACGGCGCCTTGGCTCGCGTCGAGCGAGCCGTGCGCCAAGCGGCCGACACCCGCCGCACGAAAGCGAGAGCCGCCGGCGTGCGCGGCGGCAGAGCAAGGGCATCGCCGGCACTCGAGGAGTGATCGACATGGTTCGTCGGCACCCAAGCCGAAGACACACGGCCGCAGAGAAGCCTGCGGACGATATGTCGAAACGCGACCAGTACGAGCGCCACCTCGACCAACTGCTCGACGAGGCGCTGCAAGAGACGTTCCCGGCCAGCGACCCGATCGCCGTGACTCCGCGGCGGCGGAAACCGCCCGTGGCACCCTCGGTCGTGGCGCGTTGACGCGTGCTCAGCCGCGGTAGGGTGGTGGTGATGGGTGGGATCGAACCACCGACCTGCGGGTTATGAATCCGCCGCTCTAACCATCTGAGCTACATCACCAACCGGATCAATAAGTTGCGGCTTATCCAGTGCGCAACTCCGGTCCTTTAGACCGCGCGAAATTCTAGCGCAAGTCGTTGATCCGGTGGAATCGCAGTCTCTCGGCGGTCTGCGGAGCAGTTTTCCGCAGGTCCGATCATGACGACCAGGCGCTGAACGCATCGTCGGAAAATCGGCGGCGCGCAGCGTCGTCCGACGGATGCGAATCTGTTCGATTCGCCGAACTTCTCGGCGACGCTGTCCGCCCAGGCGCAGATAGCGTGGTCGCGTCGATCCATCGCAAGGACGCGAGGCCATCGTACGCGAGCGGGCGGCACGGGCGCGTGCTCCACCGTTCATCGATCCGCCGGCTGGCCCGGCGCGCTGCCCGTCCCGCCCCACTCTTTGAGATAGCGGCCGTCGGCCGAGAACTTGACGATGCGGTTGTTCGACACGGGCTCGTGGCCGTCGCTGACGAACACGTCGCCGTTCGGCGCGACGACGACGTCGGTGGGCCCGTTGAAGTGCGTCGGCCCGTCGCCGGCGCGGCCCGACGCGCCGAGCCGCAGCAGCTCCCGGCCGTCCGGCGCGAACTTGATGACCTGATGGCCGCGGGTCTTGTCCTCGTCACCGCGCGCGTCGGTGACTCAGACGTTGCCCGCGGAGTCGACGTGGACGCCGTGCGGCCACGCGAACACGCCGGCGCCGAACGCGCCGAGCCATTCACCGCGCGCGCCGACGTGTAGCACCGGGTCGAGGTCGGAGAACGTGCAATCGTTGGCGCCGCAACGTTCGGCAATCCACAGCGTGCCGTCGGGTGCGACGTCGACCATGCTCATCGAGCCAGCGACGCGGCCCTCGGGTAGCGCCATCCAGCCTGTGACCGTGCGATAAGGGTTCGGCCGGGAGCCCGGCGAGCAACCGGCGAACGCGAGCAAAACCAGCGCGGCCGCGACGGCGCGCGGGTGGGTCAGCGGTGTCATGGCGCGAGTCTGCGCGTGGCCCTTCGGGCGTTCAAGCGAGCGGTGCGACGTCGGCATCGCCGCCCGGGGCTACTCGTGCCGTAGACCGAAGCAGTGCAGCACCTCGTGGCCGAACGTCGTTGTGTGGTCGCCGTCGACCTGGGAGCGTGTCATTCTGACGACGTAGATGTCGCAGAAGTACTCGCCCGTCTTGCCGTTCCGCTTCAGGATCGAGAAGCCGTAGAGGCCGGTCTCGTTGATGTCTTGACCGCTGTTCTTGGCTGCTTCCCGCAGATCGTCCGAGCTCTCGAACCAATGAACCCTGAGCGTGACAAGGTCGAGGAGCCCAACGGCCGGGTGGACGCGCCAGCGCTCGGATGTGTCGGCGCGCGCAAATTGCGCAAGCAGTAACGAGGCGAAGATGGCGACCAACACGAAAGCCCCAATGCGCCGGTGACGCACGCATTTGGTGCGTCGGGCGCGTGGCAGGGTGAACGTACTGCTCGTCATCGTCGCAAGCGTCGATGCCGCGGACGGTTCGTTGCTTGGTCGGCGCGTGGAACGTTCTGAAAATTCCTGGATTCGATCGCCTCAACGCTGGTATTCGCGGCATTCGGGCTCTAGGCTCCGCGGCATCAGCCTCGTGAGGCGCTGCGTGCGATGAGCGATTCCGTGCGCCGACCCGTTTATGTATTCGACGGCTTCCGCCTGGATGCTCAGCGGCGCGTCCTCTTCGGGCCCGACGGCGAGCTCGTTGCGCTGACGCCGCGTTTGCTCGACGCCCTCTTGTACTTCGTCGAGCACGCCGGGGAGCTGATGACGAAGGACCAATTGCTGCAAGCCATCTGGCCGCGCGTCGTAGTCGAGGAGCACAACCTCAACAAGACGGTGTCGGAGCTGCGGCGCGCGCTTGGCGAGAAGCCCGGCGAGCACAAGTTCATCGTCACGACACCGGGGCGCGGTTACCGCTTCGTCGCCGAAGTGTCGGTGGCGCCTAGCCCGCCCGCTGCGCCGCATGCGTCGCCCGCAGTCTCCACACCGGTTGCGCCTTTCCCGGCAGCGCAGGTCGATCCTGCGTCGCCCCGCGGGAGCCCTACCCGTCGCCGTGGTGCGGCCGTGCTGGGCGGTGTAGCCGTCGTCGGGGCGGCAGCAGCCATTCTGGCGTTGGTGCCGCCGTCGCCCGAGCCCGCACTGCGCGTGACTCCGTGGTCGGTCGAAAAGGGCCAGCAATGGTTCCCGGCCTGGTCGCCGGACGGTGCGTCCACGGCGTTCACGATCTTCGGACGCCAAACGAGGCCGAACGAACTGGTCGTGCGCGACTTGAGCGAGCCCATTCCTCGGTCCATCGCGCCTCGTCCCACCGACGCGCCGGGCACCGTGGTTCGCTGGACGACGACCGGCAAGATTTTGTTCTTCGATGCCACCGGTCTCTGGTCGCTGTCGCCGGTAGGCGGGGAGGCGGAGCTCGTCGTGCCGCTCGACTACCGACGATTGGGCATCCCGGCGTGGGCGCGGATGGCTGACGTCAACGGCGATGGCACGACGCTCGCGACGCTCGTTCGAAACGAGGACTCGGTTGCCGTTCTGACGGCAACGCCGCCGAACGCGGCGTTGCAGAAGTACGAGCCGGCGCCGTTTGCCGGAGCATCTATTCTCGCTGGGCCCTACTTGCGGTTCTCGCCGAGCGGCCGACAGTTGTTGGCGTCGTTTTACGCGGCGGGCCGCGGCTTCGAAGTGTGGCTGCTGCCGTTTCCGGCGACTGCCAACGATCCGCCGCGTCGCGTGCTCGAAAACCTGCCGTTCGCCGGGGACGGAATCGAGTTCTCGTGGTTGCCCGACGATCGGCACGTCGTGCTGACTGCGGTCATGGACACGCCGGATCTGAAACGCCAACTGTACTTGGTCGACACGCGCACCGGGCGTTGGAGAACTCTCGTCCAGAGTTTGAACAACCCGGGAGTTCCCGTGGTATCGCCGGATGGCAGCAAGATCATCGTTGGAGACGGCCTCGCCGACATCGACATCGTGACGCTCGACTTGCGCTCGCTCGCCCCGAGGACGATCAGCCCGACGGATCGCGCGGAGATCCTGCCGGCCTGGTCTGCCGGCACAAATGCGATGGTCTATGCCACGAATCGCAGCGGTAGCTTCGAGATTTGGCTGCATCAGGAGCCGCAACCGGACCGACCGCTCGTGACGGCACGCGATTTCTCGACACCCACCCTGTTTTTGTTCGCTCCCGCCATATCGTCGGACGGAGGGCGCGTGGTTTTTCACCGCGTCGCGGCCGAGGGCGACGATTCACGTTTATGGTTGGCTGCGGTGGCCGGTGGCTTCCCAGAACCACTCACGAACGAAGAGATGACGGAACGCGCCGGGTCGTGGTCGCCGGACGATCAGTGGTACGTCTATTGGTCCACGCCGCGCGGAGGCGGACAGCAAACACTAAAGAAGGTTAGAACCACCGGGCGGGCCGCGCCGGAAGTCCTGTTCGACGACTTGCAGCTCGCGACCAATCCGCCGGCGCCCATATGGTCACCGGACGGAGAGTGGATTCTCACTACGCACAACGGGCTCACGCTGGTTCGGACGGACGGCAGCCAGGAGGCGCGCAATATCGGCAATGAGTCGATGCCATGCGCGTTCGGCGCGACAGATCCCGTGCTGTATTGCATCCGCGGTAACCCGACGATGCAGCTTGGCGATTACGCGTTGGTGGAGCTCGACCTCGATGGTCGCGAGATGCGCTCCAGATCGTTGCCGCCCGGGCTGCGGCCCCTAACACCGCTCGAGCCGGGCATCCGTCTATCCCCGACTCCCGACCGGCTCGGCATCACGTATTCCGTCGGGAGTGTGTCGCAGACGCTCTGGCTCATTGAAGGTCTCGACGGAATCCGGCTCCCCTGAGAGCGCTCGTCGCCAGTGCGGAGTCTTACACGGAAGTGCCTGCCGCGATCAAGGCGTTCACGGCGCTCGAGATCGAAGCCGCGGGCATCGAGAAGCCGCACGACTTCATCGCGTTGACACCGAGCGTCACGATCGTTCAGACGCAGAACCCCGGCAACTCCTTCATTACGATTCGCGGCGTGTCGCAAGCTCGCAACAGCGGACATGCTCGTGCTCGATGGCGCGTATCTCGTCGGCACCGAGCCGCCGGTGTTTCGGCGCATGGCGCCGCCGGGCGAGGCCGAGCTGAAGACGCTCGTCGAACGGCTGGCCGAGCGAGTCGGCCGCGCGCTCGAGCGCCGCGGCGTGTTGGTGCGGGATGCGGAGAGCACCTATCTCGAGCTCGACCCCGCGGCCGGTGGACCGATTGACGATCTGCTCGGCCACTCGATCACGTACCGGGTGGCCGTCGGCCCGCGTGCCGGGCAGAAGGTTTTCGCTACGGACGCTGCCGGCGCGTGAGGACGGGCCGAGGAAAGGCGTGGCGCAGTACGCCGGGTTTTCGCTGCACGCAGGGATTGGCGTGGAGGCCGAACAGCGGGAGAAGCTCGAAAGACTCGCCCGCTACGTGAGCTGCCCGCCGGCGGAGAGGCTGTCGCTGACGGCGCAGGGGCAGGTGCGCTATCGGTTGAAGACTCCGTACCGAGACGGGACGACGGACATTGTGGTGGAGCCCTTGGACTTCATCGCGCGCCTGGCCGCGTTGGTGCCGGCACCGCGGGTGCATTTGACGAGGTACCACGGAGTGTTCGCCGCCCATGCTGCATTGCGCGCGGCGATCACGCCGGCGGGGCGAGGGTCGAAGGCGCGAAGCGAACCCGAACGGCCGATGCCAAAGCACGTGGCGCTGAATTGGGCGCGGCGCTTGAAGCGCGTGTTCGGGATCGAGATCGAGCAGTGTGCGCGCTGCGGTGGGCGGCTCGAGGTAATCGCGAGCATCGAAGAGCCTGAACTGATTGAACGCATTCTCGCGCACCGGCGGGAGCGGGGCGGGGAGGAGACGATGACGGTTTCGCTCGGAGCGCGGGGGCCGCCGCAGGCGTCGCTATTGTGATTCGAGTGACGGGGCTCGTGCGCTTGAGCGCGAGCGGCGGGCGGTATTGCGCGCCGCGAGGCCGAGAGCCGCGGATCAGTCGTGCCGATGGCTGCCCGCGTGCCGCAACGTGTGCGTAAAGCCGATTCGGCGTCGCCATCAGGCGAAGGCTTTGACAGAACGCTCGTTACGCGCCATCACCCCCGCCGCCAGGGTGGTTTAAAATTCCGCCCGCAGGGTCGACAGAATAGTGGCTTTATGGGAATATGGGCGACATGAAGACGACGCTCGAGTTGCCCGACGCACTGATGCGACGCGTAAAGTTGCGCGCGGTTCACCGCAATCAGAAACTCAAAGACGCGATTGCCCAACTTCTAGAGCTTGGCATGGCCGCCGCGCCGGATCGCCCGGACGAGCCCGCTCGCGCGCCGAAGCCCGTGCGGCTCAAAGGTCGCGGCCCGCTTGATATCCGCGAAATCGAGTCGGCGATCAACGCAGGGCGCGAATAGCGGCGTTGGTTCTCGTCGATACCAACATCCTGGTCTACCTCCTGATCGAAGGGGATCGCACGTCGTTGGCGCAAGAGCTGTACGCGCGCGACTCGGATTGGCGTAGCGAGGCTTTCATTCTCGTGGAGCTCTCCAACGTCCTGGCCACATACGTGCGCAACCGTGCGTTGCCGCTCGGTCGGGGCAAGGATCTCCTGGTGGATGCAGAGACACGGCTACCTGTCCTCCGAAATGTGTCGCATGCTGAGGCGCTCGAGACAGCGACGGAGTTCGGAATATCAGCTTACGACGCGCGTTTCATCGCACTTGCGAAGGAGCTACGCGTCAAGCTCGTCACCGAAGATGCCAAGCTCCTTGCCGCCGTCCCTTCCTTGACATGTTCACTCGCAGACGCCATCGGCTGAGCGCCTTGACGACCGTCGGGTTCCAGCGATCCGCCGAATCTTCCCGAAAGCTTCCAATATTTTGTCCGGGCAACACCGGAAAGCAGCACGTTACGCGCGAATCGCTCGAAGTTTATTGGAATCCGAGATCGGCTTTTCGCTGTCAGTACAGGTGGTTAGACGCATCCGGCCTTCTGATTATGAATCCGCCGCTCTAACCATCTGAGCTACATCACCACTCAAAACGAAGAGTTGCGCGCTGCTAACGTGCGCACTCCGGTCGCCGGACCGCGCGAAATTCTATCGCAAGTGGTTGATCCTGTGGAATCGCAGTGTCTCGGCGGTCTGCGGATCGGTTGATCGGTTTCCCGCAGGGCGCGTCGCATTTCGGGGCGCCGTCGCACACGCATCGCCGGCTCGATTCGGTGGATGGCCAGTGCCGGCACCGATCTCGTCGGTTCGCGCAATTTCCGCGCGCGCTCGACAGCGTAGCGCGAGCGGCTCACTCCGTCGCAGGGATGCGAGGCCATGGCGAGCGAGCGGGCCGCACGGCCGCGTGCGCCGGCGTTCGTCGATCCACCCGGGTACGCGCGCCACCGCCACCGAGGAGACGCTGCTCTACCGATTGATATTTGAGAAATTTAAAGTGACGCTTTAGAATTCTCAAATGCCTTACATCGAAAGAGCACTTGCCGCACAGGTCTTGAAGGCTGCTCGCGCGTTCCCGTCCGTTTTGCTCACGGGTCCGCGCCAGTGCGGCAAGACGACTTTGCTAAGACGCTTGCTGCCGCGTGCGTCGTACGTGCTCCTGGAGGATCCGGACGTCATCGCGCGCGTGCGCAGCGATCCTCGCGCCTTCATGGAGGCGCTGCGGCCGCCGGTCATCCTCGATGAGATTCAGAACACACCGGAGCTGTTCAATTACATTCGAACGCGCATTGACTCCGTGCCGAAACGGAAGGGGCAGTGGTTCCTAACAGGATCGCAGGAGTCGCCGTTGATGCAGGGCGTGACGGAGTCCATGGCGGGCCGCGTCGCCGTCTTGCACCTGATGCCTCTCTCGACGCTCGAGACGGTCAAAGTGAATGTCGTTCGCGGCGGGTACCCGGACGTCGTCAATCGGCCTTCGGCAGCCGAGATGTGGTTCCGCTCGTACGTTCAAACCTATCTCGAGCGCGACATCCGCGCCGTGACGGCGGTACGCGACCTCGGCAATTTCCGGCGCTTTCTGTCCCTCCTCGCGTCACGTGCCGGGAACATTCTCAATAGGACGGACCTTGCCGCTCCCCTCGGTGTCTCGGTGCCGACGATTTCCGAGTGGCTCAATGCGCTTGAAGTCACCGGGCAAGTACTGCTCGTGCCGCCGTTCTACGAGAATTTCGGCAAACGCCTGATTAAGTCGCCGAAGGTCTATTTCGCCGATTCAGGTCTTGCGTGTCATCTGCTCGGCATCGCCAGCCAAGCGGAGCTCAAGAAGTCACCGTTCTTCGGCGCACTCTTCGAAGGGTTCGTGGCTTCCGAGCTCGCGAAACAGCAAGTGAATCGCGGCGAACGCGTCGAGCTCTACTATTTCCGCGATCAACAAGGGCTCGAGGTCGACTTCATCGTGCCGCGTGCACCCGCACAGCTAGTGCTCGTCGAGGCCAAGGCGTCGACGACCGTGACGCCGGCGATGGCGCAATCCGTCCGGCGGCTTGCAGTGGCCATCGCGGGGTACCGGAGCTCGAGTTTCGTTGTCCACGCCGGCGCGGAGCGACACGCCGCGGGTCGCGCCTTGTCGCCGGGTGTCGAAGCCGTGACGTTGCCGGAATTGCTCGCCGAATTGGCGTGACGGACGGTAGACCGAGGCCCCAAAATCCGACGAAAGCCCTTGGGAAGAAACTCCCTATATTTCGCCCGGCGAGCACAGCAATCAAAGCGTTACGCGCGAATTGCCCGAAGCTCGTTGGAAGGCGCGGATGAGATTTTCCTTGTCGCCGCAGGTGGTTAGTCGGGCCTGCTGACGCGCACGTTGATCGAGGTGAATACGGTCGATCCCGGCTATCGCGCGCCGAGCGTGCTGAGCATGGGCGTCGATCCGCTCGCCGACAGCTACCCGACGCCCGACGCGCTGCGCCAGTTCTACGGCGCGACCGAACAGGAGCTCGCGGCGATTCCAGGCGTTACGAGCGCGGCGTGGACGAGCACGCTGCCGCTCGGCGGGTCGATGGCGGGCCGCGTGTTCTACGACGTTGCGGGCGAGGAGCCGTTCGCCCCGGCGGAGCGGCCGACCGCCGACCTGCACGTCGTGAGCGACGCCTATTTCCGCACGCTCGACGAGCTCGAGACGCCCACGCAACTCTACTGGTCGTTCGCGCGTCTGCCCGACGACGACGTCTTTCTCGTCGTGCGGCCCACCTCGGGCAACGCAGCCGCGCTCGCGCCCAGGTTCGTGCGGCGATCGCGCGCGTCGACCGCGTTTTAGGGCAGTTTGCAGAGGTTTCGCGATAACGGCGGCAATGGTTGGACACCGAGCTGCGCGCGCCCCGAAGCGGCTAGACTAACCACACGCTCGACAAGGTGTGACCACGATGAAGAACGCAATCTTGCGGCTGACTGCCGCCGCCGCGCTGACGACATTGCCCCTGAGCTCTGCCCCCGCGCAAACGGTCGCGAAGATCGACTTCGAGAGTGTCGGGCGGGCGTGGCCGCTCGCGGCGGACATGAACGAATACCACATGACCGGCGCGACGCTGCGGCGAACGCTCGGCAACCCGGCCCAGCGCACGGAGATTCCGTTCGACCCGCGGCGCGATCCGGAAACCGGCTTCGTGGGCTCGGCGCGCAATGGCGCAACGCCGCCCGGCATCGAGCCGCTCGAAGTGGATCTCTTCACGACCACGGACTTCTACAAGGATCGCGAGCTGTGGAGCGATCCTCGCTATTTCCGCTGCAACAGCTCGGCCGCGCTCGAGGACTTCTGGGGCGCGGACCGGTTGATCGGCGACGATCCGCCGAAGTCGGCGCCATGGGGCTATTGCGACCGCGATTACCCGCGCGCGGGCGTAGTGAGCCCGTATCCGTTCAAGACCGCGCAAGAACATTACGAGGCGCTGCTCGAGGAGACGCGCCGGCGCGGTGGCCCCACGAAGCACACGTACGCAACCGTGCCCGGCGAGTGGACGGGCCGGTATCTGCATCCGGCGCGCGCGGAGAACCAGTACTGGTTTCGGATGCGACACGTGCAGATCCCGACGGTGCTGTCGGTGCTGACGCCGGAGTACCAGAAGCGCATGGTGCAGGAGGCCTATCACCACGGTCACACGAATGCGCCGCAGTGGCCGTCGCAGTACTGCTGGCCGGAAGGGTTCCTCCGCCGCTGGCACGAGTCGGCGCTCTGGGAGCAATCGATCCTGGTGACGCCGTCGCTCGTTCAGATCATGGGCGGCGTGGCGGACAACTTCGTCACGAACATCCACATCGGCCGCGAGTTCAAGATGGACGGCGCCGTGCCGCGGCTCGGCCCGGACGTGCCGCGTTGGTATGGCGAGACGATCGGCTTCTGGGACGGCGACGTGCTGATCACGTGGACCTCTAACATCCAGGCGTGGGCGACGCACGCGGCGTTCGAGCATTCGAACAAGATGCAGACGATCGAGATTTACACACCCAATCGCGATGCCAACGGCGCGTTCCTAGGCTTGAATCACGAGGCAATCTTGTACGACCCCGAAGCGCTCGTCGAGCCCGTACGCATCATCCGCAACATCGTGAAGCTGAGCGGATTCGAGGAAAACGACCCGCAGCCCTTCATCGAGTGCGTGCAGACGATCTTTCCGATCGAGGGTAGGTCGACGCCGGTTACGCCCGGCACCAGGATCGAGATCGAAGTGCCGGACATCTACGGCCGCCCCTGGGCGCGCATCTGGGAGCAGTACTGGGAGCAGGGTATGGAGCGGCCGCAGGAGGAAGACGTCTTCAGCTTCGAGTGAGCTCGCTCGGTCGCGTCGCGGCCCCGCGCGCAGACGCCGTGCGATAGATTCCCGCCGGGTTCTCCGGGTGTTCCGCAAAGCAGACGCGTTCGTGAGCGAGCTATGTGTGGCGCGGCAAACGCGCGGCGGCGGCTCCGTGCGGGACATCGCGTTCTAAGCGTTCCAGTCGAGTGCCGCCTGGCCGGCTGTAATGCTCGATAGCGAGCTTGGGTCGATCTCGGATGTATACTCGGTCGAGGTCCCTATTCCGCAGGGCGGGGTGCTGTATCTCGAGCTCGCAGCGTCCGGCCCGGCGCCCTCGGCGTGAAAGCAACGGCGGCCTTCGCAGCGTTCGTCTTGGTTGCCTCGGGCAGCGCGCTCGCGCAGCCCGTCCACACGCACTGGGAGCCCTATAAGAACGCCGCGCAGCAGCCGTCGGTCGATCGAAAGCTCGAGGACCCGGTGCTGATCGGCGCCATCGATCTGCACGCGCATCACGGCCCCGACGCGTACCCGCGCCAGTGGGACGCATTCGAGATCGCCGAGCTCGCGAAAGCGCGCGGCATGCGCGCCATCGTGATCAAGAATCACTGGACGGAGACCGCTGGGCTCGCGTACCTCATACGCAAGTACGGTGCGCAAGGCATCGAGGTGTTCGGCTCGGTCACGCTCGACTCTCCCGTCGGCGGCGTGAACCCACAGGCCGTGCGCTACATGGTCGACGTGACGGGCGGCTACGGCCGCATCGTCTGGTTGCCCACGCACGATTCCGAGCACGAGGTGGCGTTCAACAAAGACGAGCGGACGTCGGTCGCCGTCTCGCGCGACGGCGTGCTGCTGCCGGCCGTGCTCGAGGTGCTCGATTTGATCGCCGAGCACGACCTCACGCTCGCCACGGGCCACGTGACGCCCGCCGAGACGCTGCAGATCTTGCGCGCGGCGCGCGAGCGCGGCATCAGCCGCCTCATCGTCACGCATCCGCTGCTGCATCCGCAGTTCACGTACATGAGCGTCGCGGAGCTTCGCGAGGCGGCGGAGCTAGGCGCATCGATCGAGATCACGGCCAACTCTCTGTTCGGCGAGGGCGAGGGAAGGCAGCGCGTGCTCGAGGCGCTGCGCGCGATCGGCCACGAGCACTTTTTCGTCTCGAGCGACAGCGGCTTGATCGGAACGCCGAATCATCCCGACGCGCTCGTCATGGCGGCGCAGGCGCTGCGACAGAACGGTTTCGACGAGCAGGCGCTGAACACGATGTTCAAGCACAACCCTGCGCGACTCATAGGGTTGCCGCCGCTCTAGCGTCGGTGATAGTCAAGAGATATCGGGGGGAACATGCGAACCGTCTTTTCGCTTTTCGCGGTGGGCGCTCTCGGCGTGCTGGCGAGCGCGTCCTTCGCGCAGCGCGGCCGGCTGTTTCTCGACGAGGCGCCGCTCGACAAGGCCGTCGACTTCCCGAAAGAGAAGCTCGAGGCGTACTTCGAGCAGATGGGCAAGGAGCAAATCGGCGTCATCCGCTTGCTCGAAGGCGGGCTCTACAACGTCAATATCCGGCACGTCGAGAACGCGACGCCGGAGGCTTACGGCACCGAGCTCCACGAGGACACGATCGACGTCTGGGTCATCCAGGAAGGCGGCGGAACGCTCGTCACGGGCGGCGAGGAGGTCGACGGCAAGCATCGCGGCGGCGTCGAGCGGCAAGTCAAAGCGGGCGATGTGATCTTCATTCCGGCCGGCATCTACCACGGCATGAAAGACACGCGCTCCACGACGTGGCTCAACATTCGTTTCCCCGAGCATCGCAATTGACCGCGGCGGAGTATCGGCCATGAACAAATTCGAATCGCGTTTCGTCCTGCTCGCCGCGGCGGCCGTCGCCTGGAGCGCCGTGCTTTCGGTGCACGCGCAAGCGCCCGTCAGCGATCCCGCGTTGCGCGGCGCCATCGACATCCACTCGCACGTGGACCCCGACGGCTACGGCCCGGGTGGGAACGGCCGCGCCTACGATTCGCTCGAGCTGGCGCGGCAAGCCAAGCAAGCCGGCATGCGCGGCTTCGTCATCAAGATGCACTACGACCAGACGGCCGACGACGCGTATCTCGTGCGTCAGCTGCATCCGGATCTCGAGGTGTTCGGCGGGCTCGGCACGAACTTCGCCACGGGCGGGCTGAACCCGGCCGCGGTGCGGCAGATGGCAGACGTGAAGGGCGGCTTCGGCCGCATCGTCTGGATGCCGACCTGGGACGCCAAGCACTACGTGGAGCACAACGGCAACGACCGGCCGTACATCACGGTGGCGAAGAACGGCGAGCTCGTGCCCGAGGCCAAGGCGTTGATCGCGGCCATCGCCGAGGTCAACGGCAAGACGCGCGGCAGCAACGGCAAGGTGGTGCTCGCCACGGGCCACAACGCGCCCGAAGAGGTGCTGCTGATGGTGAAGGAAGCCCGCGCGCACGGCGTATCCGTCGTCGTGACGCATCCGCTGCTCGAGTCCGTCGGCATGAGCATCGGAGAGATGAAGCAGGCCGTCGAGATGGGCGCCTATTTGGAGATGGTCACGGCGTTCACGCGCCGCGAAGAGACGATCCGCGAGTACGTCGAAGCGATTCGCGAGATAGGCCCCGAGCACTGCATCGTATCGAGCGACAAGGGCCAGGGTCGCGGGCCCGAGGGCCACGACGGACCGGCCGTCTCGCACACGGCGGGCCTCGCGGAGGCTGCGCAGATCTTGCGCAGGAACGGCTTCACCGAGGCCGAGCTCGATCTGATGTTCAAGACAAATCCGGCGCGTCTGCTCGGCTTGCCGGTGCTTTGAGCGCGGAGCCGCCGATGCCGAACCGCATCGCAGGGCGTGCAGCGTGCGTAGCCGCCGCGCTCGGCGTGCTGCTCGGCGCCACGGTCGCGGCGCAACCGCCCGCCGGCGCCCCGCCGCCCACG
>JBBIJV010000056.1:0-18808 GCA_037445815.1 Rhodospirillaceae bacterium | reverse complement strand
GCAGCAGTTCCACAACATGGTGGCGCTCGGCTATACGCCGGAGCTGGCGATCACGGAGGCGCTCGGCCACAAGAAACGCGAAAGCGAGAACTACAGCGAGTGGGCGGCCGCGCCGCCGCGTTGGTCTTGGCCGACCGAGGGTCGCGTCGAAGCGGCATTCGGTGCTCCGGGCGGCATCCCGTCGGGAATCGCCATCGGCGGCCGCGAGGGGCAGCCGGTACGCGCCGCCGCGGCGGGCCGCGTCGTCTACGCGGGCGGCGGGCTCATCGGCTACGGCCAACTCGTCATCATCAAGCACGACGAGACGTTCCTCTCCGCGTACGGTCACAACTCCGAGCTGCTCGTCACGCAAGGCCAGGAGGTCGCCCGCGGCGCCACGATCGCTTTGATGGGCCGAGGCCCCGACCGCCGCCCGCGCCTCCACTTCGAAATCCGCCGCAACGGTGTGCCCGTCGACCCGCTGCTCTTCGTCAGCGCCCCTCCATAGCGAGCGCATCGCGGCGTCGGCGATGTCTCGCCGTGCCTCGATGAGCGTCATCGTTGTGTCGGGGATTTCTCGCCGCGCGTGGGGGGCCTCTCCCGAGACACGCCGGAAGAGCGTCCCTGCGGCTCGGCGCCGCACATCGCCGCCATGGATGGCGGCGTGCAGCAATAGCAGGAGCGTGTTGCTGCACCTGTGCGGCGACGGTCTCGGGAGAAGCCCCCCACGCGCAGCGAGAAATCTTTTGCTCGATCCAGCGGAGCGCGGCGAGACATCGCCGACGCCGCGATGCGCTTCCTTCAGGGGTTGAAGAGGGCGGCGACGACGCGCCGTTGCTCTTGGAGCAGGACGTTGAAGGTGCGGCAGGCAGCCGGCGTGCTCATGATCTCGAGGCCCACGGAGCGCTCGGCGACGGCGGCCATCAGGTCGACGTCGGGCAAGAGCTGCTCCGTCCCCGTGCCGAGCACGATGATCACCGGCTCGAGCTCGAGCGCCGGCGCAAGATCCTCGACCGTGAGCGCCGCGGGCGCGCTCGCCGTCCAGCCCTCGACGATGCGGTCGGTGCTGACGATGAGATTGCCGGCGACCCAGCGGTCCGCGACCCGCACGCGGCCCGGCTCCCACGCGCGGATGAAGTTGACGGCGCTGACGTCGCGGCTGAGCTGCATGATTCGTACGCCACCTCTCGCGTCCCATGATACAGGTGCGGCCGATCACGGGTGTGCGTGCTAGTATCTGCGCCGCAAAAAAGTCACGGCCTCTCGATGGAACCGAACCAAATCCCCGCCAGCCTCGCCGCGCTCAGAGAGCGCTCCGCCGCTCTGCGGAGGTATCTTTGACTATGACGTCAAGCGCGAGCGCCTCGAGGAGGTCAACCGTGAGCTCGAGAATCCGGCCGTCTGGTCGAACCCGGAGCGCGCGCAGAGTCTGGGCCGCGAGCGCGCCGAGCTCGAGGCCGTCGTCGGCACGCTGAGCCGCGTCGAGAAGACGCTCGACGAGGCCGCCGAGCTCCACGAGCTCGCGCGCGAAGAGGAAGACGAGAGCACGCTCGCCGATCTCGCGAAACAGCTGCAAGGGCTCACGCACGAGATCGAGGTCCTCGAGTTCCGCAGGATGTTCGCGGGCAAGATGGACTCGCACAACGCTTTCCTCGACATCCAGGCCGGGTCCGGCGGCACGGAGGCTCAGGACTGGGCCGCGATGCTGCTTCGAATGTATCTCAAGTGGGCGGAGCGGAAGGGCTACGCCGTCGAGGTGCTCGAAGAATCTCCCGGCGAGGTCGCGGGCATCAAGAGCGCGACGATCCACGTTCGCGGCGAGTACGCGTACGGCTGGCTGCGCACGGAAACGGGCGTGCACCGGCTCGTTCGCAAGTCGCCGTTCGACTCCGGGCACCGGCGGCACACGTCGTTCGCGGCCGTGTTTGTCTCGCCGGAGATCGACGACGAGATCGAGGTCGACTTGAATCCGGCGGATCTGCGCATCGACGTGTTCCGCGCAAGCGGCGCCGGCGGTCAGCACGTGAACAAGACGGACTCGGCGATTCGCATTACGCACTTGCCGACCGGCATCGTCGTGCAGTGCCAGAGCGAGCGTTCGCAGCACAAGAATCGCGCGACGGCGATGAATCAGATGCGCGCGAAGCTGTACGAGCTGGAGGAGCAGAAGCGTAGGGAGCAGGCGCAGATCGTCGAGGACAGCAAGGCCGACATCGGCTGGGGCAATCAGATCCGCTCGTACGTTCTCGATCAGTCGCGCGTGAAGGACTTGCGCACGAATCTGGAGAGCGGCCGGCCGCAGGCCGTGCTCGACGGCGACCTCGACGATTTTCTACAGGAAAGCTTGAAGCAGGGCTTGTAAGGGACCAGCGATGGCGGAGCACGACGAACCGGAAAACAGGCTGATCGCCGAGCGCCGCGCGAAGCTCAAGAAGCTGCGCGAGCGCGGCAATGCGTATCCGAACGCCTTTCGCCGCGACGCGCTCGCCGACGAGCTGCACGCCGCTTACGATTCGCACGGCGCGGAATCGCTGGCCGCGTCGCCCGTCGAGGTGCGCGTCGCGGGGCGCCTCATGGCCATGCGAGTCATGGGCCGCACGACGTTCATCGAGCTGCAAGACCGTTCGGGCCGCATCCAGCTCATGGCGAGGCGCGACCGCGTGGGCGAGGCGTTCTACACGGAGCTCAAAAAGTGGGACCTGGGAGACATCGTCGCGGCGCGCGGCGAGCTCATCAAGACCAAGACCGGCGAGCTGTCCGTCGACGTCGCCGAGCTCGTCATGCTCGCGAAATCGCTGCGGCCGCTGCCCGAGAAGTGGCACGGCATTACGGACCCCGAGCTGAAGCTTCGCCAGCGCTATCTCGATCTCATCATGAGCGCAGAGACGCGCGAGGTATTTCGCCGCCGCAGCCAGCTTCTCAGGTTCGTGCGCCAATTTCTCGACGCGCTCGATTTCACGGAGGTCGAGACGCCGATGATGCAGCCGATCCCGGGCGGCGCGACGGCGCGCCCGTTCGTGACGCATCACAACGCGCTCGACGCCACGCTTTATTTGCGCATCGCGCCGGAGCTCTATTTGAAGCGCCTGCTCGTCGGCGGCTTCGAGCGCGTCTACGAGCTCGGCCGCGTGTTCCGCAACGAGGGGCTGTCCACGCGGCACAACCCCGAGTTCACGATGCTCGAGCTGTACCAGGCTTACGCCGGGCCGCGCGAGGTGATGACGCTGACGGAGAATCTGATCCGCGGCGCCGCGCGGGCGCTCACGGGCGGCACCGACGTCGAATACCAAGGCGAGCGCTTCGAGCTCGGCAACGCATTCGACGAGATCACCGTCGAGGCGGCGCTCGAGCGCGCGAATCCCGCGCTGCGAGGCCGAGTGCGCGACCGCGCGGCGCTCGTCGAAGCATGCGCGGCCGTAGGTCTGGAGGTGCGGCCCGATGCCGGCGCCGGCAAGCTCCAGTACGAGCTGTTCGAGAGGACCGTCGAAACCACGCTGAAAGGCCCCGTGTTCGTCACGCACTATCCGGCCGAGGTTTCGCCGCTCGCGCGCTGCAACGACTCCGATCCGTTCGTGACGGACCGCTTCGAGCTCTTCGTCGGCGGCCGCGAGCTCGCAAACGGCTTTGCCGAGCTCAACGATCCCGAGGAGCAGGCGGCGCGCTTCCATGCGCAAGCCGCCGCGAAGGCGGGCGGAGACGAAGAGGCGATGTTCTTCGACGCCGACTACATCCGCGCCCTCGAGTACGGCATGCCGCCGGCGGCGGGGCTCGGCGTCGGCATCGATCGGCTCACGATGCTGCTCACGAACTCGCCGTCGATCCGCGACGTGCTGCTGTTCCCGCAGCTCAAGCCCGAGAGCTAGTCAATCGCGCGGCACGGTGAACGGGAGCGGCAGCTCCTCGAGACGCGCCCCGCCGCAAGTCAGCGTGCCGCCGCACGCCGCGTGGTCGACGACGGCGAGCAGCTCGTATCCTTGCGTCGCACGCGCGGCGCGCACGACTTCTCCGGAGGGCTGCGCGTTCGCGCCGAGCACCGGCGTGCCGGGTGCGGGCTCGGCGGCCGAGCCGTCGCGCAGCGCGTAGCGCCGCGCACGGCGCTTCACACCGCCCAAGTTGTGGACGCGGGCGATGATCTCCTGCCCGGGGTAGCAGCCCTTGTCGAACGAGATCGCGCCGAGCTCGTCCAAGTTCAGCATTTGCGCGACGAACCGTTCCGCGATCGCCGGCGCGATCGCGGGAATGCCGAGCTCGATCTCGGCCAAGTCCGCAGCCGCGTCGGCGGCCGGGTCCGATTCTCCGCGAAGCGACTCGATCGCGGCCGGCGGGCCGAGCGCTTGCCAGTACCGCGGCCCGATGCGCACGAGCGAGAGCTCGCCGAGGCGGACCGTGCGGTTCGGGGGCGTGTCGGCCGCTGCTCCGCGCCGCTCGATCATCTCCGCCGCATCGCCGACGAGCGCCATGACGGCGACGTCGTCGGCGCGCTCGAGCGTCACCTTCGCGCGCAGCACGAACATCCGCAGCTTGCCGAGCAGCGAGTCGGCCCCTTCGCGCGGCGTCACGAGCAGCCACCGCTCGGGCAGCTGCACGATGCGGAGCACGGCGCGCACGCGCCCGCGCGCATCGGCCCACGCTGCGAGCGGCGCGTCGGCGGGCTCGAGCGTGAGCACGGAACGGCTCAACTGGCCGTGCAGGAACGCCGCGGCCTCGGGGCCTCGCGCCTCGAAGCAGACGCGATCTTGAAGCGTTGCGTGACGCAAAGGCATTGCCAAAATCCGCGCTTCCAGCGACGGCCTCGCTCGGACGGCGGAGAACGAAAGGCTCGTCGTAGTAGTGCGGAGTCTAGGGCTTTCTGGCAAAATTTGCCGATGCCCAGTGATAGCGGACGGCAGCCGGCCGCCGACACGGCGCCGGAGTCACGGCCCCGTGCCTCGACAGAAGTGCCGCAGCCTTTCCGCACCACCCACAGCCGCGAAATCGGCGGCCCGAAAGGGCCCGAGCCGACTCGTTTCGGCGACTGGGAACGAGCGGGCCGTTGTATCGATTTCTAGACGTTCGGGAGAGACGCGAGCAATGCAAGCACAGGAGCGGCCGCTGTCGCCGTACTGGATCTATCGTTGGGAAATCACGATGTGGCTGTCGAGCCTGCATCGAATATCCGGTTTGCTGCTCTCGCTCGGAGCCATCGTGCTCGCCGTCTGGCTCATCGCGCTCGCGAGCGGACGGGAAGCGTTCGACGGCGTGCACGCCGTCGTTGGCGCGCCGTGGTTCAAGGTGCTCCTCGTCGGCTGGACGCTCTGCTTCTTCTACCATCTCGCGAACGGCATCCGGCACCTCGCCTGGGACGCCGGGTACGGGTTCGATCCAAAGCGCATTCGTGCGAGCGGCTACACCGTCGTCGTCGTGACGCTCGTCGCAACGGCCGCGTTCTCGTCGGCTGCGATTTTCTGAGGGCGCGCCATGAGCCTCATGACTCCGCTGAATCGCGTGCTCGGTCTCGGCACAGGGGCAGGCGCCGCCGAGCACTGGTGGGTGCAGCGCCTGACGGCCGTCGCGTTGATTCCGCTCGGCGTTTGGTTCGCTTACGAGCTTATGACGCTTGGCGGGTTCGACTATGCCACCGTCGTTGCATGGGTCCGAGAGCCCGTCACGAGCATCATGCTGATCCTGCTCGTCGTCGCCGTGGGCTATCACTCCTCGCTCGGCGTGCAGGTCGTCATCGAGGACTACGTGCCCGGCAAGGGCGGCAAGGCGGCCGCGTTGATGGCGTCGACGCTCGCGCACGCGGGCCTCACGATCGCAGCGGTGGTCGCCGTGCTCCGAATCGCGTTTGGATCCTAGGCCAATGACCAAAGAATACGAATTCATCGATCACACCTACGACGTGGTCGTCGTCGGAGCGGGCGGCGCCGGATTACGGGCCACGCTCGGCCTCGCGGAGCAAGGCCTATCGACCGCTGCCTTGAGCAAGGTGTTCCCGACGCGCAGCCACACGGTTGCGGCTCAGGGCGGCATCAGCGCCGCGCTCGGCAACATGGGCGAGGACGACTGGCGTTGGCACATGTACGACACGGTCAAGGGCTCCGACTGGCTCGGCGATCAGGACGCGATCGAGTACATGTGCAAAGAGGCTCCGGCCTCCGTCATCGAGCTCGAGCACTACGGCGTGCCGTTCTCGCGCACGGAAGACGGCCGCATCTACCAGCGGCCGTTCGGCGGCATGACCACGCGCTTCGGCGAAGGCATCGCGCAGCGCACCTGCGCGGCGGCCGACCGCACGGGTCATGCGATGCTGCACACGCTGTATCAGCAGTCGCTGAAGCACTCGGCCGAATTTTTCGTCGAGTATTTCGCGATCGACCTCATCATGGAGAACGGCGCATGCCGCGGCGTCGTCGCGCTCGACATGGCGACGGGCCGGCTGCATCGCTTCAGGTCGCAGATGGTGATCCTCGCGACGGGCGGCTACGGCCGCGCGTACTTCTCGTGCACGTCGGCGCACATCTGCACGGGCGATGGGAACGCGATGGTGCTGCGCGCCGGGTTGCCGCTCCAGGACCTCGAGTTCGTGCAGTTCCACCCGACCGGGGTTTACGGCGCCGGCATGCTGATCACCGAAGGCGTGCGCGGCGAAGGCGGCTATCTCACGAACTCCGCGGGCGAGCGCTTCATGGAGCGCTATGCGCCGAACGCGAAGGACCTCGCGTCTCGCGACGTCGTGAGCCGCTCGATCACGATCGAGATCCGCGAAGGGCGCGGCGTCGGCAAGCACAAGGATCACGTTCACCTGCACCTCGAGCACTTGGGGCGCGACGTCATCGAAGAGCGGCTGCCCGGCATCGCGGAGACGGCGAAGATCTTTGCGGGCGTCGACGTATTGAAGGCGCCGATTCCCGTTCTGCCCACCGTGCACTACAACATGGGCGGCGTGCCCACGAACTATCACGGCGAGGCGCTGACGATCGACTCGAACGGCAAGGATCGCGTCGTGCCCGGCTTGATGGCGATCGGCGAGGCTGCGTGCGTTTCCGTGCATGGTGCGAACCGGCTAGGCTCGAACTCGCTGATCGACCTCGTCGTGTTCGGCCGCGCGGCTGCACAACGCTGCGGCCAACTCATCAAACGCGGCTCGCGGCCGCCGCCGCTTCCGCCGAATGCCGGCGAGGAAGCCGTCGCACGGCTCGACAAGCTGCGCAATGCGAAGGGCAAGCTGCCGACGGCGAACATCCGCCTCGACATGCAGCGCGTCATGCAGAACCACGCCGCCGTGTTCCGCACCGGCGAGTCGCTGCAGGAGGGCATCGATAAGCTCGAGCAAGTGTTCGCGTCGTTCGCCGACGTCGGCGTCAGCGACCGCACGCTGATCTGGAACACGGACTTGGTCGAGACGCTCGAGCTCGACAACCTGCTGCTGCAGGCAATGGGCACGATCAAGAGCGCGCTGAATCGTACCGAGAGCCGCGGCGCACAGGCGCGCGAGGACTATCCGCAGCGCGACGACGAGAACTGGCTCAAGCATACGCTCTGCTGGGTCGATCCGAAGGGAGCGGTGCGATTCGATTATCGGCCCGTGACGCTGACGACGCTCACCGACGATGTGAAGCCGATTCCGCCGAAGGCACGCACCTACTGAGACCGGGGCCGGCCGACCTTTCGCGTAGGTCGAGCCGAACCGAACGACGAAGCAACGAAGGAAAGATATGGCGCAGTTCACTCTACCAGCCAACTCGAAGGTGAAGCCGGGGAAGCGGCACGGCGGTGCTGCGGGCGCCAAGAACGTCCGGCAGTTCGTGATCTACCGTTACGATCCAACGACGGGCGAAAACCCGCGCATGGACACGTACGACGTCGACCTGGACAACTGCGCGCCGATGGTTCTCGACGCGTTGATCAAGATCAAGAACGAGATCGACGCCACGCTCGCGTTCCGCCGCTCGTGCCGCGAAGGCATCTGCGGCTCGTGCGCGATGAACATCGACGGGAAGAACCAGCTCGCGTGCCTGACGGCGATCGAGGACTGCAAGAGCACCGTCAAGATCTATCCGCTGCCCCACATGCCCGTCGTCAAGGATCTCGTGCCGGATCTCACGACGTTCTACGCGCAATATGCGGCCGTGAAGCCGTGGCTCGAGGCGCAAACGCCTCCGCCGCCCGACCGCGAGCGGCTCCAGTCGAAGGACGATCAGGAAAAGATCAACACGCCGTCCGCGTGCATCCTCTGCGCGTGCTGCTCCACGTCGTGCCCGAGCTACTGGTGGAACGGCGACCGTTATCTCGGCCCCGCGGCGCTGCTGCAGGCGTATCGCTGGCTCGTGGACAGCCGCGACGAGTCGAAGGGGGAGCGTCTCGACCAGCTCGAGGACGCCTTCCGCCTGTACCGGTGCCACACGATCTTGAACTGCACGCAGGCGTGCCCGAAGGATTTGAATCCCGGCAAGGCGATCGCCGAGATCAAGAAGATGATCGCGGAACGCCGTCTCTAGGCGGTGCCTCTCGCGGGTTGCATGTGATCGCGCCCGTCACGACCGATCGATCGAGAGCCGAGCGGCTCAGGTGGCGGTGCCGGCGCGGCATGCGCGAGCTCGACCACCTGTTGCGCGGGTTCGCCGATCGGCACGCGGCGACGCTGACGGAAAGCGAAATGGCCGCCTTCGAGGCGATTCTCGAGCTGCCGGACCCCACGCTGCACGCGTATCTTCTGGGCAGCCGTGCGCCCGACGACGCCGACACTGCCCGTCTCCTCGAGCGCATCCGCGCCGTCGCTGACTCTTGACCTCGAGCCTTCGCGGCTTCTGCGCGCATGGTGGTGCGGGCTGCACGCGGTGCTCGCGGCGGCCCTGCTGCTCTCCGGGGCTCCCGTCGCGCTGAAGGCGCTCTCGCTCGCGGCGCTCGCCGGCCACGCGGCCTGGCGGCGCCCGCGCCGAACGCCGACGGCGATCCATTTCGCAGCCGACGGCTCGTGCGCCGTGCCCCAGTGGCAAACGGGCAACCTGCGTCTCGGCGCGGGCACGTTGATCTGTCCGTTCTGGATCAAGCTCGATCTCGGCCGCGGCGTAAGGCGACGCTACATATTCTTGTTCGTCGACCAGGTTGCGCCGGACGATTGGCGCCGATTATGCGCTTTGCTCGCGCTGCACGGCAGCGAATGAGCACGGGAGCCGCTCATTGCGGCGGCTCCGCGGCCCGAACTGAGCTAGAATCATTCCACGGCCGCGAGCCGCCCCGGCGTAATCCGGATGCCCGGCGCAGCGAACTTTTGGTGCAGCATGGGGTCTACCGAGCAGCGTTTGACAGAGCAGAGCGACCGAAACCCTCCCGGTAGTGGAGCCGCGGACCTCGCGCTGATTCGACGCGTGCAGCAGGGCGACAGATCGGCGTTCGATCTGTTGGTCGTGAAGTACCAGCACAAGATCGTCAAGCTCATCATGCGATACGTTCGCGACTCGGCCGAAGCCCTTGACGTTGCGCAAGAGGCATTCTTGAAGGCGTATCGTGCAGCGCCGTCGTTCCGCGGCGATAGCGCTTTCTACACCTGGCTCTATCGCATCGCGATCAATACGGCCAAGAATCACCTCGTCGCCACGGGGCGCAAGCCCGTGACGTACGATCTCGATACTCAGGATCCGGAGCAGGCCGGCATCTTGAACGAGCTACGCGAGCTCGACACGCCCGAAGCGCTCGTTCAATCGGATGAAATACGCGACACGATCAATCGCGCGATCCACGCTCTTCCGGAGGAGCTGCGCACCGCAATCCTGCTGCGTGAGATCGAAGGCTTGAGCTACGAGGAAATCGCGCAGACCATGGAGTGCCCCGTCGGCACGGTGCGCTCGCGCATCTTTCGCGCGCGCGAAGCGATCGACAAAGCGCTTGCGCCGTTGTTGTAACGGCAAACCTGCGATTCGAGACCATGACAGAAAGAATCAGCGACCAAATCTCCGCCTTCATCGACAACGAGCTCTCGGCCGACGAGAGCGCATTGTTGGTGCGGCGTTTCGAACGCGACCCGGAAGCACGAGCGCGCGCCATGCGCTACACCTTGATCGGCGCGGCGCTGCGCGGCGAGCTGCTGGAGCCGCACCCATCGGTGCTCCGGCAGCGCGTGGCCGCAGCGCTGTCGGGCGGCACCGTGCCCAGCCTCAAGAGGCCGCGTGAGCGGTGGACCGAACGCTTCGCGGCCCCGCTGTTGGGTGTAAGCATTGCCGCTACCGTCGCCGTCGTCGCGATCGGGGCGCTGCGTTCTTTGAACGAGGCGTCCTTCATGCCGGGCAGCACGCCCGCGATCGCAGAGGCGCCGGTCGACACGCGCGGTGCGGCCGTCGCTCCGAGCTACGTCGTGCCCGAGAATGTGGATCAATCGCGCACGCTGGCGCCGATCCGGCTCACGAACTATCTCATGCGCCACGGCGAGTTCGCGTCGGGATTGACGAGGACTTCCGTGAGCTCGAACGTCGTCGGCTCCGCGCTGGAGCAGCCCGCCGTCGTCCGAGACGACACCGCTGCCGCGAAGCCCGTGCCCGTCGCCGGCGAAGGTTTGGAGTAAGCCGATGAAACCCGCTGGCCGCGTTGCAGCGCCGTCGATCGTGTTGCTGCTCGTCTTCGGCGGTCATGCTTCGGCTCAAGAAGCGCGCGACTGGCTGGAGCGCATGACGCGCGCCGTCGAGGAGCTCAATTACCGCGGTACTTTCGTGCACGTGCTCGGTGGCACGGCCGAGACGCTCCAGATCGTCCACCGCAACGAAGACGGAAAGACCGGCGAGCGCATCCTGGCGCTCGACGGCGCCGGCAGCGAGTTCGTGCGCCAGGGCGATCGCGCTCAGGCTATCTTCCCCGATCGCCGGATCGTGCTGCTCGAAACGCGCAGCGACTCGAGTCCGTTGGTTTCGGCGCTGCCGAGCAACGCGACGGAGTTCTCGCCGCACTACGATCTCGCGCTCGGCGACGGCGCACGCGTCGCGGAGCGCGCCGTTCAAGTGCTCGAGATCCGGCCGCGCGACGAGTTCCGCTACGGCTACCGGTTGTGGCTCGATCAAGAGACGGCGATGCCGCTCAAGTCGCAGCTCGTCGGCGAGCGCGGCGAGGTCGTCGAGCAAATCGTGTTCACGGAGATCGAGATCACCGCCGACATTCCGGCCAGCGAGCTCGAGCCGACGATCGACACCACGGGTTTCACGACGTTGCGCGCGCCGGCGTCCGCGCCGCTCGCTGCCGAGGTGCCGTGGCGGGCGATGGACGCGCCGGATGGCTTCGAGCTCTCGGTCGCAACGCAGAGCTCCATAGCGGGCTCCGACACGCCGGTCGGGCACCTCGTCTACTCGGACGGGCTCGCCACCGTGTCCGTGTTCATCGAAGCCTCGGCCGCGCAGGCCGACATGCCGGACGGGTTCTCGACGGCCGGCAGCACGAACGCCTACTCGCAGACGTTCGGCGACCGCAAAGTCACGGCGATCGGCGAGGTACCGCGGCGCACCGTTCGCAGGATCGCTTCGTCGCTCGTCGCCGAGTAGCGCGAGGAGCGTTTTTGATCTCGGCTCACGGCTGCAGCGCGCTCGGTGTCGTCCGGAAATCCGACTCGGACGGCGTGACCGTCGAGATTGCGCCGCCGAAGCGTTGCGAGGGCTGCTCCGGCGCATGCCTCTGGCATCGAGTGCCGCACAGCGAACGGCTCACGCTGCGCGCGAGCGGCGCGCTGCCGATCGGTGCCGCCGTGGCCGTCACGCTGCCCGAGCGCTACGTGCTGCTCGGAGCGGCACTCGTCTACGGCTTGCCGCTTGGCGCGCTCCTTGCTGGCGGCGCCGCGGGCGCGGCGCTCTTGGGCTCGGACCTGTCGGCCGCGGGAGGCGCGGCGGCCGCATTCGCCGCGTCTCTCGTCGTCGCCGCGCCGCTGCGCCGCCGGCTCGAACGCGCCACGCTGCGCCGGCTCGCCGTGCGCCTCGTCGAATGAGCCGTTCCGTGCGCAAGCTCACGCTGTACAGCCGCCCCGAGTGCCACCTCTGCGAGGCGCTGCTCGACGAGCTCCTGCCCTTGCTCGGACCCGACGTCGCGGTCGAGAAAGTCGACGTCGACTCGAGCGTGGCGCTCGAGCGCCGCTACGGGCTCCGTATCCCGGTGCTCGCGGCCGGCGACGTCGAGATCTCGGGCTACCCGCTGGATCGCGAGCGCGTTCTCGAGTATCTCGGGTCGGTGTAGCCCCGAGCACGGGCCGCCGGCGCAGAAAGGCCGCGGTTTGGCGGCGATGCGCTTATAATCCGCGCCGCCGCCGCGCCACCTACGCACCATGGAACGGATCCGCAATTTCTCGATCATCGCTCACGTCGATCACGGCAAGTCCACGCTCGCCGACCGGCTCATTCAATTGTGCGGCGGATTGACCGAGCGCGAGATGGAAAACCAAGTGCTCGACTCCATGGACCTCGAGCGCGAGCGCGGCATCACGATCAAAGCGCAGAGCGTGGCGCTCGTCTACAAAGCCCGCGACGGACACGACTATCAAATCAATCTGATCGACACGCCGGGGCACGTGGATTTCTCCTACGAGGTGTCGCGGTCGCTCGCCGCTTGCGAGGGCGCGCTGCTCGTCGTGGATGCGGGCCAGGGCGTGGAGGCGCAGAGTGTGGCGAATTGCTACACGGCCATCGAGCAGGGCCTCGAAGTTTTGCCCGTCATCAACAAGATCGATCTGCCGACGGCCGATGCGGAGCGCGTGATCGGCCAGATCGAGGACATCATTGGGATCGAGGCCAAGGACGCCGTCAGGATCAGCGCCAAGACGGGGCTCGGCGTCGACGAGCTGCTCGAGCACATCGTCGCGCGTATTCCGCCGCCGCGCGGCAGCGTGGATGGGCCGCTGCAAGCGCTGATCATCGACTCGTGGTTCGACAGCTACGCGGGCGTCGTTTCGCTCGTGCGCGTCGTGAACGGCGTCGTTCGCAAAGGCGCGCGTATCGTCGTCCATTCGACGCAGCGCAAGTACGAAGTCGAGCGGCTCGGCGTGTTCACTCCGCGCGCCGCGGAGCGAACGGAGCTCAGGGCCGGCGAGGTGGGGTTCCTGATTGCGGCGATCCGCGAGATCAACGCGGCGCCCGTCGGCGACACGATCGTCGACGCCAACGTGCCGAACGTGCCGGCGCTGCCGGGCTTCAAGAAAATCCAGCCGCGCGTCTTTGCCGGCATGTTCCCCGTCGTCTCCGAGGACTACGAGAAGTTTCGCGAGGCGCTGCAGAAGCTCGCGCTGAACGACTCGTCCTTGACGTTCGAGCCCGAGGTCAGCGCCGCGCTCGGGTTCGGCATGCGGTGCGGGTTCCTGGGTCTGCTGCACATGGAGATCATTCAGGAGCGGCTCGAGCGCGAGCACGATTTGTCGCTGATCACGACGGCGCCGACCGTCGTCTACGAGGTGGAGACGACGACGGGCGAGACGATCAAGGTCGAGAATCCGGCCGACTTGCCCGAGCCCAGCAAGATTCGCGAGATCCGCGAGCCGATCATTCTCGCGAGCATTTTCGTGCCGCAGGAATACGTGGGCGCCGTCATTCAACTCTGCATCGAGAAGCGCGGCACGCAGAAGCGAATGCAGTACTCGGGCAAGCAGGTGCAGATCGAGTTCGAGCTGCCTCTCGCCGAGGTCGTGCTTGATTTCTTCGATCGGTTGAAGTCGGCGACTCGCGGCTACGCATCGTTCGACTACCAATTCCTGCGCTTCGATCCGGCGCCGCTCGTCAAGCTCGATATTCTCATCAACAAGGAAAAGGTGGACGCAATGGCGTTCATCGGCCACCGCGACGGCATCGAACGGAAGGGGCGCCAGATCGTCGAAACGCTGAAGGAAGTCATCCCGCGGCAGCAGTTCGAGGTTGCCGTGCAGGCGGCCATCGGCTCGCAGATCATCGCGCGCTCGACCGTGAAGGCCTATCGCAAGGACGTGACGGCGAAGCTCTACGGCGGCGACGTGACGCGTAAGCGCAAGCTGCTCGAGAAGCAAAAGGCGGGCAAGAAGCGCATGAAGCAGGTAGGCTCCGTGGAAATTCCGCAGGAGGCGTTTCTCGCCGTGCTGCGCGTGGACAAAAAGTGACTGCGAGGGCTCGCACCTCTCATGCCGGTTAATCTCGATTTCGCGCTCATCATAGTCGTGCTCACGGGGCTGGCGGGCGTCATCGCGGGTTTCGACGCGCTGTTTCTGAAGCGAGGGCGCATCGCGCGGGCGGCGCGCGGCGAGCAGGTCAGGGAGCCGGTCGCCGTCGAGTACGCCAAGTCGTTCTTCCCGATATTGTTGATCGTGCTCGTGATCCGCTCGTTTCTGTTCGAGCCGTTCCGCATCCCGTCGCCTTCGATGACACCGACGCTCCTGACCGGCGACTTCATTTTTGTGAACAAGTTCGCGTATGGCTTACGACTGCCGGTTATAAATACCAAAATCGTCGAGATCGGCGAGCCCGAGCGCGGCGACGTCGTCGTCTTCAGGCTGCCGTCGGACCCGAGCGTGAACTACGTCAAGCGAGTCGTAGGGTTGCCGGGTGACGTAGTCGAATACGATCCGGCCGACAAGCGGATTACGATCAACGGCGAGCCGATTCCGATCGAGGTGGTCGGGCCGTACAAGGAAGAGCCCGGCACGGTGCTCGGTTGGGAGCAGCTCGGGGAGCACAGGCACCGCGTCTTGTTGACTCAGGGTGTGCTCAGCAAGGGCGGCACGTACGAGGTGCCGGCCGGGCACTACTTCATGATGGGCGACCATCGGGATAACAGTCAGGACGGCCGTTACGATGAAGTCGGGTTCGTGCCGGAAGGGAATCTGGTCGGACGCGCGACGGGCGTCTGGATGAATTGGCGGCGGCCGTCCGAAGGAGGACCGCAATGGGATCGCATCGGCACGGGAATCGAATGATGGCGCCGACACGGCACGCGCAAGAGGGCATCACCGCGCTCGGTTTCCTGATTCTCGCGACACTCGTCGGCATTGTCGGCCTCGCCGTCATGAAGGTGACGCCGATGTACATCAAGAACATGCGAATGAGCACGATTCTCGAGGACGTCCAGCGCGAGATGAGCGGCCAGAACGCCACGCCGACGAGCATCCGCAACGAGCTCGCGCGCCGGTTCTCGGTGGAGGACATCAACTTGAACCCCGACGACATGAAGATCACGCAGAGCAAGAACGGATACTCGCTGCGCGTGCAGTACGAGGAAAAGGCTGCTTACGTGGCCGACATCTACTTGATGGTGGCGTACGACAAGCAGGTCGAGATCAGACGGTGAATGCCCGCGGCCGCTGGGCCGAGGCGCAGCTCGAGTACACGTTCAAGGACGCGGACCTCCTCGATCTCGCGCTGACGCACCGCAGCGCCTCCAAGAACAACAACGAGCGTCTCGAATACCTCGGCGACGCGTTCCTGAATTTCGCGATCGCGCGGCGGCTTTTCGAGCTGCGCCGCGACGACACCGAAGGCGACCTGAGCCGCGCGCGCGCCGCGCTCGTCAGGGAGCCGACGCTGGCCGCGATCGGCCAGCGGCTCGGCGTCGACTCGCAGCTCACGCTCGGGCCCGGCGAGGTGCGTACGGGCGGCGCGCAGCGCGCGGCGATCCTGGCCGATGCCGTGGAAGCGTTGGTCGGCGCCGTGCTGCTCGACGGCGGAACGGCGGCGGCGGAGGCCGTCGTCGACCTCATGTTCGCCGAGCAGCTCCAGAGCTTGCCCGACGCCGCGGCGCTGAAGGATGCGAAAACGCGGCTCCAGGAGTGGTTGCAAGGCAGAGGTCTGCCTCTGCCGTCGTACGCCGTGACGGCCGTCCAGGGCCGCGACCACGAACAGACGTTCGTCGTCGAATGCGAAGTTCGAGAAAGGAACGCTCGCTCCACCGGTCGAGGACGCAGCCGCCGCGCGGCGGAGCAAGACGCCGCCGCAGCGATGCTCGTGCTGCTGGCGGGGCAGCCAAGCAGCTGAAGCGCACGCTGCGCGAGACAACAATCGCGACTTACCAGCCGGGACGGCGCTTCGCCCGTTGTACGTAGGTGGACTCCTTACGTTCGGCGGCTGACCTCGCGCGATCCCGAATGATCGACGGCCGCCGGACTATGACATGATGCCGGCGCTCGATGGGCATCGCGGGGAGCCCGGTGTACGCTGAATCGTGCACCGCAGTACACAACACGCGACGTACGGTTTACGAGGACTCATTATGATGGCGAAACATCGCATCTTTGCTACGCCGTTTGCGCGGATCTATACGATGTACGTGCAAAAGGCCGAACGGAAGAGCCGTACGAGAGAGGAGGTCGACGAGATCATCTGCTGGCTTACGGGCTACGACCGAGCGGGTCTACGGCAGCAGCTCGAGCAGGAGACCGACCTCGAAACCTTCCTTACGGAAGCCCCGCGGTTCCATCCGAACAGCTTGCTGATCAAAGGCGTAGTATGCGGCGTCCGCGTCGAAGACATCGAAGATCCGTTGATGAGAAAAGTACGCTACCTGGACAAGCTGATCGACGAGCTCGCCAAAGGTAAGGCCATGGAGAAGATTCTTCGGCAGTAGCTCCGGGCGTCCCGAGGAACGCGTACAAATGGAATTTGTGCATCGAACGAGCATCCGGAGCAGGGCGGAGCCGCCCTCGGGAGATGGCACGTGAGCGCGCCCAGTAGCGATGACACCGGCCGCTGCGGCTACGTCGCAATCGTCGGCCGGCCCAACGTCGGCAAGTCGACGCTTTTGAACGCGCTCGTCGGCGAAAAGCTCAGCATCGTCACGGACAAGCCGCACACCACTCGCCAGCGCGTGCTCGGCGTGCTGAACCGCGCTGCCGACCAGGCCGTCTTCATCGACACGCCGGGCCACGCGCGCCGCACGAAACGCGCGCTGCACCGGCTCATGGCGCGGCAGATCCACCAGGCGCTCGAAGATTGCGATCTGGCGCTGCTCGTCGTCGACGCCGGCAAGCTCACGAGCCAGGATCACGCGCTGATCGAGATGCTCGGCGACAAGCTCGCGAGCACGTTTCTCGTGCTGAACAAGGTCGACGCGCTCGCGAGCAAGAACGACTTGCTGCCCACCCTCGATAAGCTGTCCCGACATCCGTTCGCCGAGCTCATCCCGGTCTCGGCGCTCACGGGCGAGAACTTAGGTACGCTCGTCGACCTGATCTTCACGCGCTTGCCCGCCGGACCGAAACTCTTTCCGGAGGGCGTGGTCACGGACCGCGATCTCGCGTTTCGCATCGCCGAAACGATCCGCGAGAAGCTCATGACGCTCGTGCACCAGGAAATCCCGTACGGCTTGACCGTGGAGGTGGAGCACCTGGGCCGCACCGAGGAAGGCCAGCGCCTCGTCCACGCGCTCGTGTGGCTCGAGCGCGAGAGCCAGAAAGGCATCGTCATCGGCAAGGGCGGCGGCGTGCTGAAGCTGGCCGGCACGCAGGCTCGCGAGGAATTGAGGAAGCTCCTCGGCGAGCGCGTGCACCTCGAGCTCTGGGTGAAGGTGCGCGAGCGCTGGGCCGACAACGAGCGCGAGCTCGCGCGGCTCGGCTTCGAAGTCTGATGGCCGAGCGCGAACAGGTTCTGCTCGATCGCGGCTTCGTGCTCCACCAGCGGCCCTACCGCGACTCGAGCCAGATGCTCGAGTGCCTCACGGAGACGCACGGGCGCATGGGCCTCGTCGCCCGCGGCTCGCGGCGGCCCGGGAGCCGGCAACGCGCGCTGCTGCAACCGTTCGCGCCGCTCAAGCTCTCATGGATTCGCCGCGGCGAGCTCGGGCGCCTCACGCACGTCGAAGCGGACGGGCCGAGCCATGCGCTCGAAGGACAGCCGTTGCTCGCCGGCTACTACGCGAGCGAGCTGCTGCTCAAGCTCACGGCGCGCGGCGACGCGAACGCCGCCGTTTTTTCCTGCTATAGTCGCTGCCTCGCGCAGCTAGCTGACACGCAAAAAGTCGCTCGCACGCTGCGCCTATTCGAGCTCGAGCTGCTCGGTGCGCTCGGATACGGGCTCGAGCTCGAAAGCGACGCGACGACGGGCGAGCCGCTGCGCGCGGATGCGAGCTATATCTTCGAGGTGGAGCACGGGTTTCGCCGCGCCGACGTTGCGGATTCCGACGCCGACGTGTATTCGGGCCGGGATCTGATCGCGCTCAAGCAGCGCTCGCTCGACGACGAGGCGAGCTTGCGCACGGCACAGCGCCTGCTCGGGCGGGCGCTCAAGGCGCACCTCGGGGGCCGGCCTTTGAAGAGCCGGCTCGTGTTGCAGGACATCGTGAGTCGCGGACTGTAAGTGGCACGCATGGAACCCATACATCTCGGCGTCAACGTCGATCACGTCGCGACGCTGCGGCAGGCGCGGCATACGCGTTACCCGGATCCCGTCACGGCGGCGCTGATCGCCGAGCAGTGGGGCGCCGACAGCATCACCGTGCACCTGCGCGAGGATCGCCGGCACATCCAGGCGCGCGACGTCGAGCTGCTGCTGCGCGCCGTGCAGACGCGGCTCAATCTCGAGATGGCCGTGACGGAGTCGATGGTGGAATTCGCGATCAAGCACCGGCCGTCAGACTGCTGCCTCGTCCCCGAGCGGCGCGAGGAGCTCACGACCGAAGGGGGGCTCGACGTGGCGGGGCAGAAGAAGCGTGTCGCCGATGCGTGCGCGGCGCTCGGCCAGCACGGCATTCGCGTGTCGCTCTTCATCGACCCCGATGCGAGCCAAGTCGAGGCGAGCGCCGAGGCCGGCGCGCCCGTCGTCGAGCTGCACACGGGTGCGTACGCCGAGGCCGCAGGGCCCGCCGGCGCGCGCGAGCTCGCGCGCATCGAAGCCGCGGCGGAGCGCGCCCGCTCGCTGGGGCTCGTCGTGCACGG
>JBBIJV010000055.1:0-18830 GCA_037445815.1 Rhodospirillaceae bacterium | reverse complement strand
GTCGCCACGAAACACCACGCGATCCCTCGGAAACCGGCAGCTGAACGTGCTGCCCGCCCCTTCCTGGCTCGCAATCGCGAGCTCGCCCTCGTGACGCTGCAGCGCGTGCTTGACTGTCGCGGGCCATCTCCCTGATCGCCCCGTCGTCCTCCACTACGAGGATCTGCCGTGCGTCATCGGCAGCCCGCGGCCACTGCGAGTCGCGACATCGGATCGCCAACCTTGTGGGCTGAGCACACTCGCTACTCGCCATCGCCGTCGGCCGCAGAAGGATGGCTTCGGCGAAGCTCCAGCCAACGGCCGATCTGGTCGGGCGGGTCACCGGCGCGCGTGCGGCCGATCGCGTTCAGGCGGTCCTGCAACCGCTGGCGGTTCAGCGAGCGAATCGGCAAGCTCGTGAAGATCTTGATGCGGTGCTCGAGCTCCATGAACGCCCGCCGGAAAGCGAGCCAAACTTGCGTCTGCGGCCCGCGCACCGACGTGGGGTCTGCAACGCCCCAGTGAGCCGTCATCGGCTGGTCCGGCCACACGGGGCAGACCTCGGCGGCTGCGCGGTCGCAGACGGTGAACACGAAGTCGAGTCGCACGGCGCCGGGCACGGCGAACTCCGTCCAGCTCTTGCTGCGCAAGCCGGCCGTTGGCAGGCGCATGTGCTCGAGCAGCGCGAGCGCGATCGGGTGCACGGTGCCCTTCGGATGGCTGCCGGCGCTGAAGCCGCGGAACGCGCCTCGCCCCCAGTGGTTGACGAGCTGCTCGGCGAAGATGCTGCGCGCGGAGTTGCCCGTGCACAGGAAGAGCACGTTGAACGGTTCGGAGCTCACTCGACCATGGTGGACGAGGCATGTGACGGAAACGTTACGAGCTCGTCGCGCTTGCACGTCGTGTCTTTGTCAAGCGCGCGCTAGAAAACCGCTTCGACTTATCGGCGGCTGCAAGAAAACTTTCATCCCGCCGCCATGAAGCCGTCATGGACGACAGTGCATCTTCCGGCCCGTCACAGGCAGCCCCAGGTGTCGCATGCATCGACGGGTGGCGACGGCGTTCGCCCGCTTCGACGAGGCGGAGCTGAGATTGTGCCGATGCCTCAATCGATCGACCCGCTCGTCGACGGTAAGGCAGCTCTTTCGCGCCGTGAGCTGGCTCGGCGACGGCTGGCTATGGTACGCATTGACGCTCGCGCTCCCGGCCGTTCATGGCCTCGAAGGCTTGCGCGCAGCGCTCCACGTGGCTGCCACGGGCGCGCTCGGTTGGCTGCTCTACAAGCTCATCAAGGGTCGCGCCGTGCGAGAGCGGCCGTACATCACCCATTCGGCGATCGAGTGCGCATCGGCACCGCTCGACCGCTACAGCTTCCCATCGGGCCACACGCTCCACGCGGTATCGTTCACGATTCTGTTGACCGCCTATCTTCCCGTGTGGACCGCGGCGCTCGTCCCGCTGACGGTGCTGATCGCGCTATCGCGCGTGATCCTCGGGCTGCACTATCCGACCGACGTCGCTGCCGGTGCCGTGCTCGGCGGGGCGGTGGGGTTCGGCAGCATGCTGCTCGGGCCACCGTGGCTCCCTTAGGGCTCTGCCGCCGTCGAGTCTCGCCGCTCGGCTGACGGACCTTTCGAACGCCGCCGCATGCGTGTGCTCATGGTATCGGACGTCTTCTTTCCGCGCGTGAACGGGGTGTCGACCTCGATCCAAACGTTTCGCCGCGATCTCGCCGCGCACGGCTGTGAAACGTGGCTCGTGGCGCCCGAGTATCCGCAGACTTGGCGGCACGACGACGAACGTATCCTGCGTCAGCCGTCGCGCTATCTCCTTTTCGATCCCGAGGACCGCGTCATGAGGCGCGGCCCGGCGCTCGCAGCGTGCATGACCTTCGCGGGCCGCGCCGACGTGCTGCACGTGCAGACGCCGTTCGTCGCGCACGCGGCGGGCGTCGCAGCGGCACGCCGGCTGAACGTCCCGGCGATCGAGACCTATCACACGTTCTTCGAGGAATACCTGCACCACTATTTGCCGCTGCTTCCGGCCGCCGTCGGGCGGGCATTCGCGCGAAGCTTTTCGCGCCGGCAGTGCAACGCCGTCGACGCCGTCATCGCACCGTCGAACCAGCTTGCGAAAGTGCTCGCAGGCTACGGCGTGACTCGGCCGATCTACACGATTCCGACCGGGCTCAGGCTCGAGGAGCTCGAGGGCGGAGACGGCAGCACATTCCGCGCGGAGTACGGCATCGGCCGCAGTCGGCCGGTGATGCTGTTCGTCGGGCGCGTGGCGCACGAGAAAAACATCCCCTTCCTGCTCCGCGTGCTCGATGAGGTACGGCGCAGCGCGCCCAACGTGCTGCTCGTAATCGCGGGAGAGGGGCCGGCCAAGCCCAGCCTGCTGCGCTCGGCGGCGGACGCCGGCCTCATGGACAACGTGCTGTTCGTCGGCTATCTCGACCGCGGCGGCCCGCTGCTCGACTGCTACCGTGCAGCGGACGTGTTCGTGTTCGCGTCCCGCACGGAGACTCAAGGCCTCGTGCTGCTCGAGAGCCTGGCCCTGGGCGTACCCGTCGTCTCGACCGCGATGCTCGGCACGAAGGAAGTCCTCGACGAAGCGGCGGGCGCCGTCGTCGTGAGCGAGGATGCTGCTGAGTTCGCTGCGGCCGTGGTGCGCATCTTGGAAGAACCGCGGCTGCGTGCCGAACTTGCGGCCGCCGGGCGCGCATTCGTCAGGCAGCGTTGGTCGAGCCGCGAGACGGCGAAGCGCTTGCTTGCGCTCTACGAGGAAGTCGTGCGCGCCGAACGCGCCGACTCGATCAGTTCGCGATAAGAGGCGGCGTCGCGCCGCTCGAGCGCGCGCCGAAACGCGCTGCGGCTCAGTTGATCGATGACGTCGGTGAGCGACGGTTCCGCGGGTCTGTGCATAGAGGCAAACAGCGGGAACTCGTTGGCGTCGTGCTCTTCTGCTGCGGACATGCGCGACCTCTTTGTCGTTGTGAGCAGCGAGTATAGGCGACGCGGCGCGCGATCGGCCAGCCGCGCACGCGCGCGCGATCGTCATATTCTCGTAACGACGCCGCGCGCGCCAGCGAAGGCGCAGCGTGGGCCGCACACGCGTGTCGATGAGCCCGTGTGCGAGCGATCCGTTGCGCGCGACGCCGCCGGCGCGCGAGCCGCTCGCCGTGCTCCCTCGCGCAGCGCGCGTCTCGAGTCGGACCGGAGCAGCCGACGATTAACACTTCTGCAACGTCGCAGTCACATTCCTTCAACATCGCGCTCTTAGATTGCGCGCAGACCGGCAGAGCACCTGCGGATCCGCGCGGCGGAGCACATCCAACGGACGCTCGAAGCGGCCGGCCCGAAAGGCGTCTCAACCGTTGGAGAACCGATGACTGCGACAAAAAGAATCCTGACCATGGCCGCCATTGCCGCCGCGTTGACCGCGTGCGAGTCGGGCGACATCAACTTGCAGCCGACGAACATCGACAACTCGACGTCCACGGGCGGCGGCGGTGGCGGCGGCTCGACGAACCCGTGCGCGTCCTACACGACGAGTGGCGGCGCGGTGCGCCAAGGCGTGTTCCAGGCACCGAACTGCACGTACCCGCCGACGTTCGTGAGCTTCGCGAATCCGCTGCGCGTGGATCTCGACATTCCGGCCCTCGCGGACGGCGGCGTGCACATCTTTCAGGACGTGCTCGCGGTCGGCCTAAACGTGACCTCCGGAGTCGCGCCGGCCGGCGGAACGGGCCCGGTGCTCACGATCGAGGCCGGCGCGACGCTCGCGTTCACGGACGCCAGCGATTACCTCGTCGTCAACCGCGGCTCGCAGATCATCGCGGACGGCGCGCCAACCGCTCCGATCACGTTCACGAGCGTGACGGACGCCGTGCTGAAGACCGCCCAGCCCGAGGACGTTCAGCAGTGGGGCGGCATCGTCTTGAACGGCAACGGCATCACGAACAACTGCACGGACGCGCAACGCGCGTCGAACAGTTGCCACGTCGAGTCGGAAGGGCAGCCCGTCAACTACGGCGGCAACGACAACGGCGAGAGCTCCGGAGTGTTGCGCTACGTCGTCGTGAAGCACACCGGCTCGGAAGTGGCGCCCGACGACGAGCTGAACGGCATCACGTTCAACGCCGTGGGCTCGGGAACGATCGTCAGTCACGTCGAGACTTACAGCACCTACGACGACGGCATCGAGTTCTTCGGCGGCGCCGTGGACGTCGATCACTACGTGGCCGTCTACGTCCGCGACGACTCGATCGACTTTTCGGACGGCTACGTGGGCACGATCGATACCGCGTTGATCGTTCAGTCGAAGATGGACGGCAATCGCTGCATCGAAGGCGACAACATCGGCGACACGCGCGCGGCGAACGGCGTTCCACTCGATACGCTGCCCATGACGAATCCGACGATTCTCAACATGACCTGCATCGTCAGCGCCCAGGACGTGGGCACTCACTCCGACGTCTCCGAGGGGCCCACGCTGCGCAGAGGGCCGCAGATGCAGCTCGCCGACAGCATCATCTACGGCGGCTACCAGGACGACGCCGGCAACAACAACGAGTGCTTCGAGCTTGCCGCGGACGGCGTCACGAACAACTGGGCGCAGACCGGCGCCACCTCGGTGAAAAACACCTTGATCGCCTGCGAGCTGGCCGTCACGAACAGCGCGCTGCCGAACGGCGACACCGTTGCGGCGTGGCTGACGAACACGGGCTCCGTAGCCTACCCGAACAACAGCGGCAACGTCGTCCGGAACGTGGTCGATCTCTCCGCAAACGCGAACCACGCGATTCTCGATTCGTTCTATACGGCCACGTCGCTCGTGGACGAGACCGGCGCCGCAATCACGATGACCCCGGCGAGCGGCCAGCTCGGGGCCGTGACGCGCGCCGACGACTGGACCGTCGATTGGACCTACGGCTTGCATCCATCGAATCAGGGGCAACCGCTTTGGTTCGGCAACCCTTAGCCATCCTCGGCGCTTTTCGCCGCGCGATGCACGGGCTACGGGCAGCGCCGCCTGGGCGGCGGCCGTGACCGTCGCCCAAGCGCCGCTTTCCACCAGACGACACAATAAAGAGGTTTCCGACATGAAACGCCGAGCAACCGACCTGGCGCCGAGCCGCATCGCCGCCGCAGTTGCCGTGGGAATGGCCGCCGTACCGCCGGCCTTGGCGCAGCAGGAAGGACAACCGGCGGCGCAAACCAGCCCGGCTGTCGAGGAAATTTTCGTAACGGGGCGCCTACGATCCACGGCGCTCGACGTGGTTCAGGAGCGGCTCGAGCAGGAAGTGGTTTCGGACTTTCTGAGCACCACTCAAATCGAGCGCACCGGCGACAGCACGGTTTCGCTCGCATTGCGCCGCGTGCCCGGCCTGACGCTGGTGAACGACCAGTTCATCTACGTTCGCGGCCTCGGCGAGCGATATGCGAGCACCCTGCTCAACAACGCCTCTGTTCCGTCGCCGGATTTGACGCGCAACGTCCTGCCGCTCGATATCTTTCCCGCGGAGATCTTGCAGGCGCTCGCCGTTCAGAAGGGCTACTCGCCCGACATGCCGGCCGCGTTCGGCGGCGGCAACGTCAATATCCTGACTCGCGGCATCCCGGACGGCCCGGTGGTGTCTTTCGAGATCGGCTCCGGCTTCAATTCCGAGAGCGGCGATGACGCCTTGACGTACGTCGGCGGGCGCGACGATTCGCTCGGCCGCGACGACGGCACGCGTGCGCTGCCGGCGCAGATCCGAAACGCGATTCAGGAATACCGCGGCGAGATCACCCCGTCCGGCATCCTCGCCGGATTGAACAGGGACGGGCAGCCGCATCTGCCGTCGCAGGCCGAAGCCATCAACCGCGAGCTCGCAACGTCCCTGTACCGCAACATCGACTTTCAGGAAAAGTCGACGAGCCCGGACGGCGCGCTCCAAGCTGCGCTCGGCAACCGCTGGTTCTTCGGTGCTTCGGAGCAGTGGCGGTTCGGCGCGCTGGGGCTGCTGTCGTACGACAACAGCTGGCGCAATCGCGAGCGCAAGGTCCGCAACGTGCTGAATCCGGACGAAGAGTTTTTCAACGAGCAACGCACGACGAACCAAGTTGCGGCGACGAGCATCGTCAACTTCGGTCTCGACTTCACGTCGGACCACAGCGTCAGCACGAACAGCATGTTTCTGCGGAACACGGAGGACGATGCCATCGAGGCAGCGGGTCACACGTTCAACTTCCAACGCGCCAGCGGACGCGGGTTCCGCGACTACCGCATCCGTTTCGAAGAGCGCGAGCTCCGCAGCAATCAGATTCGCGGTCACCACGTCATCGGCCAGGATACGGCGGAGATCGTTCCGTTCCTCGATCGAGCATGGCTCGAGGGCCTGACGTACGACTGGTATTACTCGGATTCGACGGCCGAGACGAGCATCCCCAGCGAGATCCTGATATCCGCCGAAGACACCGTCGATCCTGCCACGGGCGCCTTGTTGTCGACCGCGTTGCGCCGCGCCGGCTCTGCGGCCAATTACCGATACACGGACCTCGAGGACGAGGTCGAGAGCTACGGCTGGGACTTGATGCGGCCATTCTCGGGCGAGAACGTCGACGTGGAGGTGAGCGGCGGCTGGGACTATTCGCGCAAGGGGCGCGGATACTTGCAGACGGAGCTGACGCTCGGTACGACGGCGGCTGCGGCCGCGCCGATCCTCGTCGGAACGCCGGGAAGCGTGCTGACCGACGAGAACATTCTGGATCCCGCCAATCAGTTTCGCCTCGGGATCGGAGGCATCGGCACCGAGAGCTATCTGGCCGCACAGACCGTCGATGGCGCGTACCTGAAGGCGGACGCAATGCTCGGCGACGCTTGGCGATTGTCGGGAGGCGTCCGCTGGGAGCAGTTCTATCAAGTATCGCTGCCCATCGACCCGCTCGAGTTCGACGTGGACATCGGCCAGAGCGTGATCCCGGTGGCCGGGCCCGATCCCGAGCAGAATGCCGCCGCGCTTCAGTCGCTCGTGTTCCGCGAGGACGAGCTGTATCCCGCTCTGTCGGCCACGTGGATGCGTCCCGACTTCTGGGCCGAGACGTTCCAGCTACGCTTCGGCGTCAGCGAGACGGTCGCGCGGCCGGATTTGCGCGAAGTCTCCGACGCGTCCTACATCGATCCGCTGACCGAAGCCCGTGTCAGGGGCACGCCGGGGCTGCGCACTTCGCCGATCACGAACTTCGACGTGCGAGCGGAGTGGTTCTTCGACAACGGCGACAACTTCACGGCATCCCTGTTCTACAAAGACATCGAGGCCCCGATCGAAACGGCCGAAGGCGCCGGCAGCGACAACAACGTTTTTGTGACGTTCGTGAACGCGGAATCGGCGGAAATCAAAGGCGTGGAGCTCGAGTGGCTGAAGAACCTCGAGACGCTGAACAGCCGTTGGGGTTGGGGCGACTGGACCGAGGCGTTCTTCGTGGCCGGCAATCTCACCTTGAGCGACTCCGAGCTCACGGTCGGCGCCGTCGGCCTCGACCTGACGAATCCCGTGCGGCCGATGACCGGGCACTCCGACGTCGTGGCCAACGTGCAATTCGGCTTCGACTCGCCGAGCGGCGTCCACAGCTGGTCCCTGGTGTACAACACGTTCAGCGAGCGAATCTTCTTCGCGGGACGCGGCGGCGCGCAGGACACGTACGAGCAGCCGTTCGATTCCGTCGACCTCGTGTACTCGTACTACCCTACGGAACGGCTCAGCCTGCGGTTCCGTATGCAAAACATCCTCGACGAGAAGCTCGAGCTCGAGAAGGCCGGCGTGACGATCCTAGAGCAGAGCGTCGGCACCACGGCCAAGCTCGACGTCAAGTGGAATCTCGGCCGATAGCACGGCTCGCGGGCGCCCGAGCGTACGGTGCGCCGGAGTGCTCGACTTACGCGCGCGTGCCGGAACGCTCGGCTCGGGCGGCCGACGCGCGTGGTGCTTCGCGGCTCGGCGGCACGAGGCGATAGCCGAAGCTGTGCACCGTTTGAATGATCCCGCCGCAGCCGAAAGGTTCGAGCAGCTGGCGCACGCGGCGCACATGCACGTCGACGGTGCGGCGGCCTCCGGCCGAGATGTTCTTCGGCCACGCTCCGCGCAGCAGCTCTTCGCGGCTGAAAACGCGGCCCTGATTTTCGAGCAGGAACGCGAGCAGCCGGAACTCCGTCGGCGACAAGGGAACTTCGCGGCCGTCGACGAACAGCCGGTGCAGGGCCTTGTCGAGCACGACGGGCCCGGCCGTGAGCTGGTCGGGGCGTAGCGAGGCGAGCGGCCGGCGAAGGCTCGCGTTGACGCGCGCCACGAGCTCCGAGGGCCCGAACGGCAGCGCGAGGCAATCGTCGGCTCCGAGCTCGAGCGCGTCTACTGCGCTCGGCATCTCGGCCTGATCGGCCCAGACGATCAGGCGGCAGCGTCGCGTCGCGTCGGTTTCACGCAGCCGCGCGATTGCTTCCCGCACGGGGCGACGGCCGAGCCACGGTAGCAGCATGACGGCGGGCCTCGTCCTCTCGGCCACCTCGAACGCCGCGCCGAGCTCCGCGGCCTCCGCCACGGCCCAGCCGGCGAGCCCCAAGGCTTCGCGCGCCGCTGCGCGCAGCGGCGGCTCGTCGTGGATCACCAGCACCGTGCCGTCCATCCGAAATTCCTGCAATCGCCGGGCACGGCAGGACTAAAACACGGATGTTTTGCAGCAGGTTTACATCGACGTTACGGTTTTTATACAGAGCCGCGGCCGAGCGGCCCGGTGGGCCCGCAATGCAACTCGCAGTCGAGATGCAGGACGGCGAGCCGAAGATTCCCTAGCTTGCGATCGGCTGGCGCAGCTCCGATAGTTGCGCGAAAGGGGGCGCGGGGGGACGCATGCGAAGCCATGGCCGACGGTGGGCGATAGCCCTGCTGTTCGTTGCCCAATTCTTGACCGCGTGCGCGGAGCCGCCGAACGGCGAGCCGGCGGCGGCATCGAACGGCGCGGCGGCGGACGACGAGGAGTCGGCGCCGCTGATGACCGTGAACCAATTGATGCATGCCATCCTGTTCCCGCTCGGCAACGCGGTGTTCATTGCGCAGTCCGAGAATCCGGACGCCCTGCCGCGCGATCCTACCCCCTCCTCGTCGCCGAATCCTCTGACCGGGCTCTACGGCGGTTGGCAGGCCGTCGAAAACAGCGCGCTCGCGCTGGCCGAGTCCGCGGATCTTTTGCTGATCGAGGGGCGCGCATGCTCGAACGGCGAAGCGGTGAACGTGGAGGATCCCGATTGGATCCGCTTCGTCGACGACTACCGCGCGAAGAGCGTGGCCGCGTACGAGGCGGCGCTCACGAAGAGCCAGGACGCCATGGTCGACGCCAGCGGGAGCCTTGCGGAAGCGTGCTTGGCGTGCCACCGCGCCTATCGGCGCGAGCCTACGCCGGGCGACGCTTCACAGCGCTGCATCCCGAGCTCGCAGGGCGCGGCGCGCTAGTCGCGCAACGCACGGCGCCGCAGTCAAACGCCGGGACGAATTTCCTCGAGCAGTCCGACCAGGTCGTCGGCGTGCTCTTCCTCGACGGCGAGGATGCCCTCGAGCATTCGCTTCGTGGTCGTGTCTCTGTCGCCGATGTACTCGATCATTTCACGGTAGCTGTCGATCGCGATGCGCTCGGCGACGAGATCCTCCTTGATCATGTCGACCAGATCCTCGCCCTCGACGTACTCGGCGTGTGAGCGCGACGCCAGGCCTTCCGGCGAAAAGTTGGGCTCGCCTTGCAGCTGCACGATGCGCGCAGCGATCTGGTCGGCGTGCTGCTGTTCCTCGTTCGCGTGAGTGAGAAACTCGGCGGCGACGGCCTCCGCGTGGATGCCGGACGCCATGAAGTGGTGACGGCGGTAGCGCAGCACGCAGATGATCTCGGTGGCGAGCGCTTCGTTCAGAAGCTTGATCACGGTCTCGCGGTCCGCGCGGTACGTGTCCGTGATCGCGCCGTGCTCGATGTGCTGGCGCGCGCGCGCGCGCAATGTTTTGACGTCGGTGAGGAACGGGCGATCCTGGCTTGCCATGGGGAATTCCTCCTCGGATGCACTCCTAGTATGCCTTTCGCAGTCTATACGGGCAGCACCGGAAATTTCAGCTTCGACAAGTACGTAACGACAAACCATCGCAGCGCACGTATCGTGCACGCTTATGAGCAACGTTTCGATCACGCAACGGCTTCGCGACAACGAGTTCTTTCACGACCTGCCCGCCGAGGCGAGGAGCTTTCTTGCAGCGCACGCGCAGGTGCGGCGGCTGAACGAAAACGAGGTGCTATTTCGGTTCGGGGAGCCGGCCCGGCGTTTCTATCTGGTAACCGAGGGCCACGTTTCCGTCGAGGTCGCGGCGATCGAAGGGCCGGCGCTGCAACTACAGCACCTCGGCCCCGGCACGGTGCTCGGCTGGTCGTGGCTCATCCCGCCGCACCGCTGGAGCTTTCAGGCTCGCGCCACCACGCCCGCCGAGGTCGTCGAGTTCGACGGCGAAGTCGTTTTCGCCGAGTGCGAGAAGAACCCGGCGCTCGGCTACGCGCTACTCAAGCGGTTCTCGACGCTGATGTCCGAGCGGCTCAACCAAGCCCGCCAGCGCATGATCGACGAGTGGCGGCCGGAAGGGTTCGCGTAGCGGGCTCGTCTCGCGCGGCTGGGCACGCGGAGGCCGAATAGCTAGCCGCGCTGCGCCGCGATCCACTCGTCGACGCGCCGCTCGAGAATCTCGAGCGGCAGCGCGCCGCCGCCGAGCACGAGGTCGTGGAACGCGCGAATGTCGAACGCCGGCCCCAGCGCCGAGCGCGCGCGCTCGCGAAGCTCGAGCATTCTCAGCATGCCGACTTTGTACGCCGTTGCCTGGCCCGGCATGACGATGTAGCGGCGGACTTCGGCCCGCACTTGTCCTTCCGAAGTGGGCCCGTTGGCGAGGAAATACTCGACGGCCTGCTGCTCGGTCCAGCCCTTCGCGTGCAGGCCCGTGTCGACGACGAGCCGGATCGCGCGCCAGATCTCGCTGCCGAGCCGCCCGAAGTCGGAGTAGGGGTCGTGGTAGGCTCCCATCTCCTTCGCGAGCCGCTCCGCGTAAAGACCCCAGCCTTCCGTGTACGCCGTGTAGCGGCTCAACGTGCGGAACTGCGGTACCCCGGTCAGCTCCTGGGCGATCGAAATTTGCATGTGGTGGCCCGGAATGCCTTCGTGATACGCCACGCTCTCGAGCTCGACTTTCGGCATCGAATTCATGTCGATGAGGTGCGCGTAGTACGTGCCCGGACGCGATCCGTCCGGTGTGCCGGGCACGTAGTGCTGTGCCTGGCCCGGCTGCTCGCGAAACGCTTCGACGCGCTTGACGACGAGCTTTGCCTTCGGCAACAAGCCGAAGAACTCGCGCAGCCGCGCCTCGATGGCCGCGTAGTGATCTCGCGAGGTTTGTAGATACGCCTCGCGGCCTTCGTCGGTGTTCGGGAACAAGAATTGCGGATTGCCGCGCAACGACGCGAAAAATTCCCGGAGCGTGCCGTCGAAGCCCACGCGGCGCTTGATGTCTTCCATCTCAGCCTGGATCCGCGCCACCTCGGCCAGTCCGAGCTCGTGAATCTCGTCGGCCGTCATCGAAGTGGTGGTCATCGCGGCGAGGGCCGCGCGGTAGAACGCCGGGCCGTCGGGCAACTTCCAGACGCCCGTCGCGATCTCGTCGCTCAGGGCGCGGTCCGCCTCGGCGAAGGCGATGAGCTTTTCGTAGGCGGGCCCGACGCGCTCCGTGAGCGCCGCCTCCGCCGCGGCGCGCAGCTCGTCGGCGCGCGTCGTGTCGATCTTGCCGCCGGCGACGAGCCCGGCGAGCTTGGCTTTGGCGTCGGCGAAGAGCGGCGAATCGCCGGTGCCCCCGAACGGCGCCCCCGTGATGACGGCGCGCGATTGCCGGATCACGGCGTCGTAGGCGAACCGCGGCGCGTGGACGCCCTCGCTCGCGGCGAGCTCGGCGCGCTCGAGGCTCTGCTCGAGCGCTCGCGCGAGCTCGCCGAGCCGCGCCACGTACGCCACCATGTCGGCCTCTTCGTCGACGCGGTGAAAATTGATCAGCGCCTGCGGCAAGCCCGTGTGCGGCCCGCTCATCTGATGGAACACATAGCCGCGCCGCCGAAATGGCTGCATGGCCTCGGCGCGCTCGAGCTGATAGCGCCAGAGGTCGTATGACGTCCGGGCTTCGGGGCTCAGGCGGCTGCGCTCGAACTCGCGCTCGAGCTCGGCGACGCTCGCGCGCAGCCACTCGAGCTGCGCGTCGCCGCCCGCTTCCGACATGTCGTCGATGCGGTCGTAGTCGTCCTTGCGGCCGAGCTGCGTCTTCGTGAGGGGGCTGAAGTCGAGCTGCTCCTCGAAGCGTGCGTCGAGCCATTCGTTCAGGCGCGCGCTTTCGCGCTCGACTTCGTCGGCCGCAAGCGACGCCGAGCGCGCGGCCGGCGCGGCAGGGTCGGGTGCGTTTCGCTCGCAGCCGACGCCGAGCAGCGTGGCAAGAACGAGCAGGGCCGGTAATGCGCGCATGCGAGTCTCCTTGCGGACACCGGGGTCAGCGTCGGAAGCTTACTTGAGTCCCGGCAGCGAATCTGCCCGGTCGAAACCGCATGCTCCTCGGTCGTACGCTCATCGTCTGGCTCGTCGTCATCGCCGCCGAGACCGTCCACGGCGTGCTGCGCGAGCTCTTTTTGACGCCGCTCGTCGGCGACCTGCGCGCGCGGCAGATCGGCGTCGCCGTCGGTTCGTTGATCATCCTTGCGATCGCGCTCGCGTTCTCGCGTTGGCTCGGCGCTCGAACCGCGCGCCGGCAGCTCGGCGTCGGGCTCGTCTGGGTCGTGCTCACGCTCGCGTTCGAAGCGGGCCTCGGCATGCTGCTCGGGCTCTCCGCGCAGCGCATGCTCGCGGACTACGACGTCACGGCCGGCGGCCTGATGCCGCTCGGACTCGCGGTCCTGTTGCTCTCGCCGTGGATCGCGGCGCGGCTCCGCCGCTGAAAAAACAGAATCGCCTACGGGGGCCGTTGTCGCCCCGTCGCGCTGCCGCAATACTCAGGCTCGCACGGGCACACGAGCGGGGGGACTACCGATGAGGCTTGAGGCGCGAGCTTTGGGCGTTCTGTTGTTGGCCGCCGTCGCGGCGCTGTCCGCGGCCGGCGCGCCGTCGGTCTATCCGACGGGCGTCACGATCTACGATCCGGCGCGCACCTGGAACGGTTATACGGTGCTGTCGCCGCTCGCGACGCAAGCCGTCGTCGTCATCGACATGAACGGCAACGTCGTGAAGCGCTGGGACGACTTCAACAACTCCGCGGGCGGACCGGCGCGCGTCCTGCCGGGCGGCGGAGTGATCGCGGCGAGCGGCGCGCGGCCGCCGCACCAGGAATCGCTCGCGCTCGAGCAGCGGAGCTTCGACGGCAAGGTGCTCTGGCGCTTCGACCGGAACGAGCAGATCGAGCTCGGCGACCGCGGCACGGTGTGGTCCGCACGCCAGCATCACGACTGGCAGCGCGAAGATTTTCCGGCCGGCTACTACTCGCCCGAGTACGAGCCGGCCGCGACGGGCAGCAACACGCTGATCCTCACGCATACGAATCACGTCGTGCCGGCCGTCGCGGAGGTGATGCTCGAGGACGACCGGCTCGTCGAGGTGACGCCGGACGGGCGCATCGCCTGGGAGTGGACGGCCGGCGAGCACATCGACGAGCTCGGCTTCGCGCCCGACGCGCGCGCGGCGATCAAAGCCGCGTCGGACACGAACGCCGGGCGCGGGTCGTTCGACTGGCTGCACGTGAACTCGGCCACCTACGTCGGCCCGAACCGCTGGTACGACGCGGGTGACCAGCGCTTCGCGCCGAACAACGTCTTGATCAGCAGCCGCCAGGCCAGCCTGCTCGCGATCGTCGCGCGCGACGGCAGCATCGCGTGGCGGCTCGGCCCGGACTTCAGCGCGTCGGAGGAGCTGCGCAAGATTCGCCAGATCATCGGCCAGCACCACGCGCACCTGATCCCGAAAGGGCTGCCCGGTGCCGGCAACTTGCTCGTGTTCGACAACGGCGGCTCGAGCGGCTACGGCTTTGCCGGCCCCATCGCGCCGAACGGAGTCGGCGCATTCGCGCGCGCGACGTCGCGCGTGCTCGAGATCAACCCCGTGACGCTCGAGCTCGTTTGGTCGTACACGGCGCCCCGGTTCTTCAGCACGAACATCAGCAGCGCGCAGCGGCTCGTGAACGGCAACACGCTGATCACGGAAGGCGCCGGCGGGCGCGTGTTCGAGGTTACGAGCGACGGTACGATCGTCTGGGAATACATGAACCCGCTGTTCGCGGGGCCGCGTGCCTCGAACGACGTCTACCGCGCGTATCGGGTGCCGTACGAGTGGATTCCGCAGCTGAAGCGGCCCGAGGAACGCGCCGTCACGCCGCCGGCGCTCGGCGAATTCGCGCTGCCCGCGTCGCGTTGAAGGTCAACGAGCCCCGCAGCCGCCCGCGTGCGCAACGGCCGTCCCGTCGCGTTTCACGAGCAGCACGAGGTCGGGAAGCGCATCGATGAGCTCGGGGCTCGGCATGGCCGAATCGTACCGACCACGCCACCGCGGAAACGTAGACGCAAGTCACCGGCTGCGACTACGCTGGCCGCTCCGACGTCGAGGCGGGGGAGGGTTTGGCCGTGACCGACGCACCATCGAGACGCTTTTCGCCGCCGCTCGCGGCCGCGGGCCTGCTTATGTCGCTTGCGGCGGCGTCGGCGGCGCTCGCGCATCACGGCTTCGGCCGGTTCGACCGCACGAAGCCCGTCGAGATCAAAGGCGTCATCAAGGGCATCGACTTCGTGAATCCGCACTCGTATCTGAACCTCGACGTCGTCGGCGGCGACGGCAAGCTGATCGCGATGCGCTGCGAGATGCGCGCCGCGACGCTGCTCCGCCGCTCGGGCTGGTCCGAGGACATGTTCGTGGCCGGCGCCGAGGCGACGATCTTCGGCTTCGGTCACCGCGACGATCCCGCGTCGTGCTATCTCGAGGACATCACGATCGGCGATGCGCCGAAGCGCAACCGCAACGATCAGTTCGAGCACGCGACGAAAGTCGATCTCTCGACGCGGCCGAAGCGGCTGCCGACCGGCGAGCCGAACATCACGGGCGACTGGGCGCAGGAGCAGTACGTCATCGCCGTGCCGCCGAACGGCCCCGGCAACCTCGTGCCGAAGAGTCTGATCGCCGCCGTCGAGTCGGGCCGGGTGCCGATGAGCGAAGTGCCGCCGTCGGGCTGGGGCCCCCGGCCCGTGACGTTCACGGCGCGCGGCAAGGCCGAGGCCGATGCGTTCCAGATGTGGTCGCCTGAGGATAACCCGCGCCTGCGCTGCCGGCCGACGAGCATCATCTTCGACTGGGTGTTCGACGGCGCCGTCAACCGCATCACGCAAGAGCGCGATCGCATCGTCATCGACTACGGGCTCTACAGCTTTCAGCGCGTCATTCATATGAACATGACGGAGCATCCCGCGAACCTCACGCCGACATACTCGGGCCACTCGATCGGCCGCTGGGAAGGCGACGTGCTCGTCGTCGACACGGTCGGCTTCGAGCCCGGCGTGCTGGCCGCGCCCGTAAAGCACAGCGACCAGCTGCGCGTCGTCGAGCGCTTCTCGCTCGACCCCGAGAAATGGGTGCTCACGCGCGAGTACGTTGCCGAGGACCCCGTCTATTTCACGGATCAGTACAAGGGCTCCGACCAAGTGCTAGTCGCCGACGTGCCGTACGAGGCGCACGAGTGCGCGGAGCTTGCGCCGGAGTTTTTGCCGGGCGCGGCACGCCGCTAGAGAGCGGCTGGGCCTTCGAGCTCGGCGCGGCGCCTCCGAGTGCGACGCGGTTCCCGATCCCGACGATCCGACGATGCTCGAATGCATCGAGCGGTCGCGGCGCGAATTCGCTCGGTTCAAAGCGGGACTCGCCGAAGGCCGCAAGAATGCGTTCGTGAAGTACCCCGTGACGACGAAGCAAGGTACCGAGCACGTATGGGGCGTCGCTCACGCGCTCGACGGCGACCGCGCGATCGTGTCGCTCGCGAACACGCCGGTCGGCGAGTTGACCGACGCGGAATTGCGCGATTTGCGCTCGAGCGTTCCGCTGTCCGATATCGAGGACTGGCTGCTCGTCCGCAAGGACGGAAAGTGCGAGGGCGGCTACACGCATCTCGCGCTAGCCAAGATCTATCGGCGGCTTCACGGCACGTTCCCGAAGAAGTACCTCCGCGAGCTCGAGCCGTTCGTCGACATTCATCCTTCGGAGTATCAGTCCCTTTAGGAGCGGCCGTGTCAGCCGTTAACGAAATCCGAGCTGCGCGAGCGCGCGCTCGATGCGCGCGCGCGTCGGCCCGGCGTGAATCGGGAACGCACGGAAAAAATCGCCGCGCGTGAGCTCCGGGCTTCGTTCGCGGACGTTGGCCGCCCAAAACGCGGCTCTGGCGGCGTCGCCCGTCAATGCGTGCGCCGCCGCCGCCACCATCGCGATCAGCACATGGGCGCCCGGCGAGCGCGCGCCGCGCTCGATCCACTGCGCTCCTTCCGCATACTCGCCGGCCATGAGGTGCGCCCAGCCGCGCGTCGCGGTCATCGCGTAGTGCAGCGGATCGATCGGGCTCAAGCGCATCGCGAGGTCTACGTGCTCCTTGCTCTCGGCCGCGCGGCCTGCCATCGCTTCGGTCCAGCCGCGCGCGTAGATGCCCTGCGCGAACGACGGGCTCACGTTCGTCGCTCGCTCGAGCCAGCGGAGGCTCGTGTCGAGATCGCCCTCGAGCCAGTACGTGCGGCCCATCGTGAAGTTCACGAACGGATCGAGCGGATCGAACTCGAGGCCGCGCTCGGCGCAGCTGCGCGCCTGGCCGATCGCCGCGGCGATGTCGTCCGTGTAGTGCATGAACGCGCTCTGGAAGTGCACGAACGACAAGCCCGCGTGCGCGCGCGCGAACGTGGGATCGAGGGAGAGCGCGCGCTGGAACAGAGCGGCTGCTGCGGCGTTGTCGCGCCGGTTGAAGCGATAGAGATGCTGCAGGCCGAGATGGTAAGCGGACCACGCATCGAGATTTTCGACGGCCATCAAGCGCGCGAGCGATGCTTCGTGAATCGGAATCCGGATCTCGAGCGCCGTGAGCACCTGCGCGCGGATCTGCTCGCGCACGAGATGCATGTCGTCGACGCGCGTCGAAAACCGGTCGGCCCAAACGATGCCGCCGTCGCGCGTGTCGACGAGCTCGACGACGACGACGAGCTTGAGTCCCGCAACTTCGATCGTGCCCCACAAGCAGTAGCGCACGCCGAGCAGCCGGCCGACGTCGCTGAAATCGTTGTCCGGCGTGCGCAAGCGGAACGAGGATCCGCGCGCCGTCACGAACAGCCAGCGCAGGCGAGCCAGATCCGCAATCAGCTCGTCGGGCAGCGCCGTCGCGAGCGCCGCGAAGCGCGGCTCGCCGCCGACGAAGCGAAACGGCAGCACCGCGAGCGACGGCCGCGCGACGCGGCCCAAGCGTTGCACCATGTCGGTCAAGCTCGGCTCGTCGGCCGCGCCGGCCTTGGGCGCCGCGGAGCTGCGGCGCGCCGCGCTCGCCTCGGCGACGAAGCGGTAACCCTGGCCGTGGATCGTCTTGATGAACCGCTGCGATTTGCCGTCGTCGCCGAGCGCCTGCCGCGCCGACTTCACGCGGCTTGCCACGGCCGCGTCCGAGACGAAGCGCTCGTCCCACACCTTCTCGATGATCTCGTCCTTCGACACGAGGCGCTCGCGGTTCTCGACGAGCAGCGCGAGCAACGCGAGCAACGCGAACACCTGCGGCTCGAGGCTCAGAGCCTTGCCGTCCGCCCGCAGCTCGACGGCGGCGAGATCGAGCTCGAACCCGGCGAAGCGGTAGATCATCGGCCGTAGGATAGACCAGGTCCTTAGGGCGCATTAGATCTCCACGATTTCTCCATTCCGTCTGCAAGCTTGGCCGGAATCGGCATGCGAGCCTGTCCACGTCGAGATCTGACTGGCCGAGCTCGAAAACCCATCAGGAGACTCAAATGCCGCTCGTCACGATCGATGTCATCAAGGACGTATTCACGCCGTCGCAGAAGAAGGAGCTCATCGCGAAGGTCACCGAAGCGATGATCGCCGTGGAAGGGGAAAACATGCGCCCCGTCACCTGGGTTCGCATCAGCGAGTTCGAGGGCGGCGACTGGGCCATCGGCGGCAAGGCGCTGAAGGCCGCGGACGTTCACGCGCTCGCAGCCGGTAAGGCCGCCTGAAGGAGCGCCGGCCGACCGTGCCCGCGGCCGGCCGGCGCATTCCGCAACCGTCACGGGCACTGCGGCGTGCCCGCTTTCCTACCGAGGAGCGAAGCTCATGAACGAGAAATCGATGAAGGCCGTCCTGCTCGGCTCCGTGGCGCTCGTCGGCGGACTCGGCGCCATTGTTGCGGCGCGAGCCGCCTCGCCGGACCAACCGATCGCGAGAACGGCGAGCGATCCGGCGCTCGTCTGGAGCGCGTGCCCCGACTTCATGCCGGCCGGCTGCGCCCTGAGCGTGCTGCACGGCGACCCGACTAAGCCGAATGCCGACCTGTTCTTCAAAGTGCCCGGCGGCGCGAAGGTGCCCGTTCACCGGCACACATCGGCCGAGCGCATGGTCCTCGTCGCCGGCGAGCTCGAGGTGACCTTCGTGGGCGAGCCGCCGACGGTGCTCACGCCCGGCACCTATACGTATGGCCCGGCCAACCGCGCACACGGCGGCAAGTGTTTGAGCTCGTCGCCGTGCATCTTGTTCATCGCGTACGAAGCGCCCGTCGA